>NZ_QKSF01000002.1:0-372024 GCF_003234045.1 Curtobacterium sp. MCPF17_047
CCGGCGGCTTGAGCGCCGCGTGGATCTGGGGCGGGAGCACCCGCCCCAGATCCACGCGGCGCTCAAGCCGCCGGCGACGACCCGCGGATCGCCGACGCTCCATCCGTACGATGCGGCCCGGAGGGCGGCGTCCTGCGGTTCGGCGACCGACGCCCAGCAGGCACCGACCGCGACGAGGTCACCGGCAAGGACGGCGGCGTGCAGTTCCGCCGCCGGCCAGTCGTCCGTGGTGACGAGGCGGGAGGAGGGCACGAGCACATGATGGCGTAGCCGGCGTCACCGGGGGCGCGGGTGTGGACAAGCGGTGGAGCGGCGTCAGCGCAGGACGTCGGCCCGGTGCACGAGCGCCGCCGCGCCGATGAGCGGGCCGTCCTGCGACAGCCCGGTCGGCACGATCCGCACCTTCGTCACGAACGGGAACTCGACCCGCTCCGCGATGGCCTGTCGGGCGTACTCGAACAGGTCGGGGGAGACGTGCGAGAACCCGCCACCGATCGCCACGACCTCCAGATCGACCAGGCTCGTCGCGGCCGCGATGGCCTGACCGAGCGCGCGACCGCTCCGCTTGACCGCGGCCACGGCGACCTCGTCCCCGGCCGCGTAGGCGGCCGCGAGCTCTTCGCCGGTGCTGCCGGCGAACCCCTGACGACGCGCCCAGGCGACGGTCTTCGGGCCGCTGGCCACAGCCTCCAGGCAGCCGGTGCCACCGCAGGCGCACGGGTCGTCGTACCCGCCGCACTCGACGTGTCCGATGTGGCCGGCGTTGCCGGTCGGCCCGCTCACGGTCCGACCGTGCAGGATGAGCCCGCCACCGACGCCGGTCGAGACGATCATGCCCATCACGTGGTCAGAGCCCTGCGCCGCACCGACCCAGTGCTCGGCGAGCGTGATCGCGAGCCCGTCCATGCGCAGCGTCACCGGGACGCCCTCCGGCACGTGGGCGGCGACGCGGTCGCGGAGCGGGTAGCCGCGCCAGACCGGCATGTTCAGCGGGGAGACCAGGCCGTTCTCCTCGTCCACCGGACCCGCCGAGCCGATCCCGACGCCGACCAGGGTCGCGTCCTCCGGCAGGCTGGCGAGGGTCGCGACGACCACCTCGTCGACCGCGGCCTGCAGCTCCTCGGACGTGCGGCCGGGGCCGGTCGGGCTGCGGTGCCGGGAGGCGGGCAGGACGACGCCCTGGTCGGTGACCAGCGCGGCCTCGACCTTCGTGCCGCCGAGGTCGACGGCGAGGGCCAGGTTCGAGGAATCGGACGAGGTCGTGGTACTGGACATGCGCACTCCGGTGTGGCGGTCGGGAGGCCGGGCAGCGGTCCGGGACGTGTCGTGACGTCCGGACGCGGCCGGCCAGGTGAGGTCGGTCGGGGGAGAGGGGCTCAGTAGGACGAGGTGTCGTCGCCGCGGTCCGAGGCCGCACCGGTGGCGACGCGGTGCGCGACCTCGTCGAGGATGCGAGCGGAGGCGCTGGTGCCGATGCGGCTCGCGCCGGCCCGGACCATCTCGAGCAGGGTGTCGAGGCCGCGGACGCCGCCGGAGGCCTTCACACCGGTGTCGGGACCGACGGTCTCGCGCATCAGACGGATGTGCTCGGCGGTCGCGCCACCGCCGGCGAAGCCGGTCGAGGTCTTGACGAACGCGGCACCACCGGCGACGGCGGCACGGCTGGCGGCGACGATCTCGTCGTCGGTGAGGTACGCGGTCTCGAGGATGACCTTGACGACGGTGTCCCCGGCGGCATCGACGACGGCGCGGACATCACGCTCGACACGCTGCCAGTCACCGGACTTCGCGGCGCCGATGTCCTGCACCATGTCGAGCTCGAAGGCCCCGTCGGCGAGGGCCTGCAGCGACTCGGCGACCTTGGCCACGGTCGAGGTGGTGCCGTGCGGGAAGCCGATCACGGTGCCGACGCCCACCCCGGTGCCCTGCAGGCGCTCGACGGCGTGCAGGACGTCGCCCGGACGGACACAGACGCTGAACACGCGGTGCGCGGCGGCCTCGTCGAGCTGCGCATCGACCTCGGAGCGGCTCAGCTCGGGCTTGAGGACGGCGTGGTCGATGAGCCGACGCACGGCATCAGCGGTGACGGCTTCGGCGTTGTCGGGGAGCGCTGCGTTTTCCACCCGGCAAGCCTACAAGCAGGCGTGAGGCGTACCGTGCGGAGCATGCGCGTCCTCGTCACCGGGGCCACCGGGTACATCGGTGGTCGACTGGTCCCCAGACTCCTCGATGCCGGGCACGACGTCCGGGTCCTCGTCCGCAACCCCCGGAAGCTCCAGGACGTCCCCTGGGCGGACCGGGTGACCGTCGCCGAGGGTGACCTGCAGGACGCCGACGCAGTCGCCGCCGCGGTCGACGGGATCGAGGCGGTCTACTACCTCGCCCACGCCATGGGAGCGGACGGCGACTTCGAGCAGGCCGAGCGCGACGCCGCCCAGACCATGGCCCGTGTCGGTCACGAGGCCGGCGTGCAGCGGTTCGTGTACCTCGGCGGTCTGCACCCGGACGGCGACCTCAGCAAGCACCTCCGCAGCCGGAAAGAGGTGGGGGAGATCCTCCTCGGCTCCGGGGTGCCGACCGTCGCGCTGCAGGCGGGCGTCGTCATCGGTTCAGGCAGCACGTCGTTCGAGATGATCCGGCACCTGACGGACGTCCTGCCGTGGATGCCCGCGCCGCGCTGGGTGCGGAACCACATCCAGCCCATCGCCGTCCGCGACGTCCTCTACTACCTGGTCGAAGCACTCACGATCCCCGCCGACGTCAACCGCACGTTCGACATCGGCGGGCCGGACGTGCTCCGGTACGGGCAGATGCTCAACGGCTACGCGGTGGAGGCGAAGCTGCCGCAGCGACCGATCACGGTCCTCCCGGTCCTGACCCCGCGACTGGCGGCGCACTGGTTCAACGTCGTGACGCCGATCCCGCGGAAGCTCGCGACCCCGATCATCGAGTCGCTGCAGTTCGAGTGCGTCCAGCGCGAACACGACATCGACGACGTCATCCCGCAGCCGGAGGGCGGACTCACCTCGTACCGCCGAGCGGTCCGGCTCGCACTGGCGAAGATGCGCAAGGGCGACGTCGAGACGAGCTGGCGGAACGCGACGCTCTCGAGCGGGTCGGCCGATCCGCTGCCGAGCGACCCGGACTGGGCCGGCCACACCGTCTACGTCGACGACCGCAAGCGGCACTCGTCCGCCCCACCGGAGGCCGTGTGGAGCGTGGTCGAGTCGATCGGGGGCGAGAACGGGTGGTACTCGTTCCCGCTCGCCTGGGTCGCTCGCGGTTGGCTCGACAAGATCGCCGGCGGTGTCGGCCTGAACCGCGGCCGTCGCGACCCGAAGCGTCTCGAGCAGGGCGACGCGCTGGACTGGTGGCGCGTCGAACGGTTGGTGCGCGGTCGGTACCTGCGCCTCCGGGCCGAGTTCAAGTCGCCGGGGCGCGCCTGGCTCGAGATGACCGTCACCCCGTCGGACGACGGCGGCAGCGACTACCACCAGCGGGCGATCTACTTCCCACAGGGTCTGGCCGGGCGGCTCTACTGGTACGGCATCCTGCCGTTCCACGGGGTGATCTTCCCCGGCATGGTCGAGCGGATCACCGCCCGGGCTGAACGGGAGGCGCACCGTACGGACTCGACGCAGCGCAACTCCACGTACCAGAATGACGACGCGCAGCCAGCGCACGAGGAGGCGGCATGAGCGACGACGGCACGGACGGCGGCAGCACGGGCGGCGAACGCCCGGCCGGAGGCGGTGTCCTGTTCCTCGGTGACAGCATCACCGCGGGCGGCGACTGGGCACAGTGGCTGCCCGATGAGCGGACGATCACCCTCGGCGTCGACGGCGACACCACCGACGGAGTCCTGGCACGCCTGGACGAGGTCGTGCAGGCCGCACCCGAGGTCATCGTCCTCCTGATCGGGACGAACGACTTCGGCCACCACCGTGCCAGCGCCGAGCACGTCGTGCGGAACGTCGAGTCGGCCCTGGTGAGCCTCCGTCGTGCGCTGCCGGGCGTCCGACTGCTGCTGGTGTCGATCCTGCCGCGTCAGGCCGAGTTCACGCAGAAGATCGAGCAGGCGAACCGGCACCTCCGTCAGTTCGTCGCCACCTGCCACGCGCAGTACCTCGACGTCTGGCCGGCCCTGGCGGACGGGGACCACCTCGACGAGCGGTTCACCGACGACGGGTTGCACCTCGACGAGGACGGGTACCGCGCCTACGTCGCCGAACTCGTGCCGGCGCTCGAGCGTGTCCGTGAGCTGCCGCCGATGTCACGGCCGATCTCGCTGGCGGACCTGCGCGACGCCCAGGACCGATGACGGCACGGAAGGGACGGCCGGCGATCGGGTCCTCGCAGCAGGCGGCCTCGTCTCCGCAGGGCTCGTCGCGGCAGGGCTCGTCGCGGCAGGACTCGCGCGGCGCCACCCAGGGGAGCGGGTCGGGCCGCGACGGACGGACCCTGCCGGACTTCACCCGTCCGGCCCTGGCGCCGTCGCTCCTCGCAGCCGTGGTGCTCCTGGCGTGCGTGGCGTTCCTCGACTCCTCGGCGTTCGTCTTCGCGCGCTGGGGCGTCACGGTGTTGGCGCTCATCGTCCTGGTCTTCGCGATCCGCGGACGCGCCTGGTGGGCGGCGGTCCTCACCGCGGCCGTCGCCGTCTGCTGGAACCCGGTCGTGGTGCTCCCGATCCCGGGGCAGCTGTGGGCCGCGCTGCAGCTCGTGGCGGCGGCGCTCTTCATCGTCGTCGGGATCGCGGTCAAGGTGCCCCGCGCGGCGGACTGACGCCGCGCCTCCCGGTAAGATCGCAGGTGCTGTGCATCGAGTACGGCGGCGTGACCTGGAAGGCATGGATGAGCAACGAGACCGAGCCGGTGACCGAGAGTCCTCTGCTGACCCCTCGACCGTCCTCCGGCGGTCTCGACCGTCCTGACGTCGTCCTCCGCAAGGGACGGCTCACCCTCATCAACGGGCACCTCACGCCCCAGCAGTCGATGATCGAGGACCTGCTGTTCCTCGACGACGCCCTCACCGCCGGCGACGTCGACCACCTGCTCATCCGCGGCAACGACCAGCGTCCGGTCATCGCCGTCGACGAGCGCGACCGCCAGCGGGCCGAGAGCGCCGTGATGGACGCCGCCGCCGGCGAGCCGTTCTACGCGAAGCCGCCGGGCAAGGCCGCCCTGCTCGTCGTCGACGACGGCTTCGGATCGGCCGACGAGCCCGTCCTGCGCCTGTTCCGTCCGCGCCTCGAGCCGATGGGCCGTCTGCGGTACGGCGCGGAGACGAGTGTGCAGCTCGAGTTCTGGCGTGTCACCGAGACCGAGGTCCTGGCGCCCGTCGAGAACGCCCTGATGCGACGCAGCCTGCCGATCGAGGAGTTCGTCCTCGTCGACATCGAGCGCTACGGTCGCGGCTGGTCCACCGTCGAGCACATGTTCGACGACCACGTCTCCGACATCCGGTTCCCGATCGACATCGTCTTCTCGTGGGTGGACGGCAACGCGATCGAGTACCAGCGCGCCCGTCAGGCCGCGCAGGCGAACGCCGTCCTGGGGGAGGGCGACGACGCCCCCGCCCGCTTCCGGCAGATCAACGAGCTGAAGTACGCGCTCAGGTCGGTCCACATCTTCGCGCCCTGGATCCGCCGCATCTACATCGCGACCGACTCACCGGCGCCCGAGTGGCTGGCGGACCACCCGAAGGTGCGCATCGTCCGCAGCGAGGAGTTCTTCGCCGACCCCTCGGTCCTGCCGACCCACAACTCGCAGGCCGTCGAGGCGCAGCTGCACCACATCCCGGGGCTCAGCGAGCACTTCATCTACTCGAACGACGACATGTTCTTCGGGCGCCAGGTCGACCCGTCGATGTTCTTCAGCCCGGGATCGGTGACGAAGTTCATCCTCGCGACCACCCGGATCGGGCTCGGGACGAACAACCCGGCACGCAGCGGATTCGAGAACTCGGCACGGGTGAACCGGAAGCTCCTGCAGCAGCGGTTCGGCGCGGTCACCACGCGGCACCTCGAGCATGCGGCCACGCCGCTGCGGAGGAGCATCATGACCGAGATGGAGCACGAGTTCGCGGCAGAGTTCGCTGCGACCGCCGGCTCCCGGTTCCGTGCGGCGGACAACATCTCCGTGACGAACTCGCTGTACCACTACTACGCGCTGCTCACCGGTCGGGCGATCATCCAGGAGAACGCGACCGTCGGGTACATCGACACGACGATGGAAGCGGGGCTCCGGGAGCTCGACGAGCTGCTGAAGAAGCGGAACGTCGACATGTTCTGCCTGAACGACGGCAGCTTCCCGGAGGTCAGTGACGAGGAGCGTACCGAGCGGGTCACCGACTTCCTCGAGCGCTACTTCCCCTTCCCGGCGCCGTGGGAGCGCCCCGGCGCCTAGGGCGCGGAGCGCCCTGCCGGGGCGCTCCGGGCGAGCCTGCGAGCCCGGCGCCGAAGCCCAGCCATCTCCCGGAGTCGCTCCGGGCGAGCCTGCGAGCCCGGCGCCGAAGCCCAGCCATCTCCCGGAGTCGCTCCGTGCGAGCCTGCGAGCACGGCGCTGGATCCCAGTTATCTCCCGAGGTCGCTCCGGGCGCACCCGCGAGCACGGCGCCGAAGCCCAACCCCCTCGCGAGCGGCCCGTGCACGGCCGCCAGGCCCCCGTACACGCCGTCAGCGGTGTATCGGGGACACCGGCACCGAGTCGAGGGTGAACACCGGCATCGAGGCCGTGACGGGCGCGGGCTCGACGGCCGTCGGGATGACGACCCCGGCAGCAGCGAGCCGCGCTTCGGTCTCCATGGAGGACACGGGTTCGCCGACGGTCGCGTAGGTGCCGATCGGGACGACCGAGTGCACGACCTGGTGTCCGTAGACGTGCATGAGGTTGAACGACTGGGCACCGTCCCGTCCGCGGGTGCCGCCCTGGAACTCGTTGAGGTCCTGCGTGTAGCAGGTGGCGCTGGCGACGGAGACGGGGATGCCCGCGAACACGGCACTCGTCGAGTAGTGCAGGTGGCCGGCGATGATGGTGAGGATGTCGCTGCCCTCGACCACTTCGGCGAGGGCCGGCTGGTCGCGGAGCTCCACGAGGACGGTGAGGTCCTGGACGCTCGGGACGGGCGGGTGGTGCATCGCGAGGATCGTGCCGTGCGGTGCCGCTTCGGAGAGGACCTCGGCGAGCCAGTCGAGCTGTTCCGGGGAGACCTCACCGTGGTGGTGTCCGGGGACGCTCGTGTCGAGTGTGATGACACGGAGGCCGTTCACGTCGTACACGAAGTCGACGGGGCGGTCGGTGGGCTGCAGGCCGAAGAGCCCCTGTCGGAAGGCGCCGCGTTCGTCGTGGTTGCCCATGGCCCAGATGACCTGCGCGCCGAGACGTTCGGCGGCGGGTTCGATGATGTCGCGGACCTTGACGTAGGCACCCGGTTCACCCTTGTCGGCGACGTCGCCCGTGATGATGATCGCTTCCGGGCGTGATCCGGAGGCTTCGATCTCGGCGATGATCTGGCCGAGTCGTGCGGCGGAGTCGACGGCCCCGTAGAGCGCGCCGTCGCCGGCGATGAGGTGGGTGTCGCTGAGGTGGAGCAGGAAGTGGTTCGGCCTGGGGTGTTCGGCCGTCCGGGCGTCCATCGGTCTCTTCTTCCGTTGGCAGCGGGTGCGTGGTGCAACACAGTGCCACACCGTCCTCGACGATTCCAGCACCCACGTCTGAACGCCCCGTGAACTGGGGCGGCGTGTCCGATGTCCGCGGGTTGAGGCGAACGCGAACACCCCCCGACCACGAAGTGGACGAGGGGTGTTCGCGTTCTTGCCGAGGAGTGTTACCGAGGAGACTAGTGCGTCCCGGCACCGACCTGTGGGGCCTGGTGGGTCCCCTCCAGGTCGGGACCGTGGTGCGCGGCGTGCGCGGCTTCGAGCTCGTTCTTCGACACCGGCTCGATGCGGTCTTCGAAGAAGAAGCGGGAGGCGCGTGCACGAGCCTTCTGCAGCGAGGTGATGCGACCACGGGAGTCCGGGCGGATCATCAGCGGCTTGTAGTCGTTGAACTCCAGCAGACGCCAGCGCTCGTACTCGTCGAGCTGCTCGTGCACCTCGATGTACTCACCGTGCGGCAGTCGGACGATGCGGCCCGACTCGTACCCGTGCAGGACGATCTCGCGGTCCTTCTTCTGCAGTGCGAGGCAGACACGCTTGGTGATCCAGAAGGCCACGAACGGACCGAGGACCGTCGTTGCCTGGAGCACGTGGATCACGTGGTTGATCGACACCATGAAGTGGGTCGCGATGAGGTCGGACGACGCCGCGGTGAACAGCGCACCGTAGAGCGTGATGCCGGCGACGCCGAGAGCGGTCCGGGTCGGGGCATTGCGCGGGCGGTCGGCGATGTGGTGCTCCCGCTCGTCTCCCGTGACCCAGGCCTCGATGAACGGGTACACGAAGATCGCGATGATCAGACCCATGAGGACCGCGATCGGAACGAGGATGTTGAACGAGATCGTGTAGCTGAACCAGTTGACCTCCCAGTGCGGCGGCACCAGACGGAGCGCACCGTCCGCGAAGCCGATGTACCAGTCAGGCTGGGTACCGGCGGACACGGGGGAGGGGTCGTACGGGCCGTAGTTCCAGATCGGGTTGATCGTGAAGAACGACGCGATGGCGGCGAGGATGCCGGCGACGATGAAGAAGAAGCCACCGGCCTTCGCGGCGAACGCCGGCAGGATCGGGACGCCCACGACGTTGTCGTTGGTCTTGCCCGGACCCGCGTACTGGGTGTGCTTGTTGATCACGACGAGCACGAGGTGGACACCGAGCACTGCGACGAGGATCGCCGGCAGCAGCAGGATGTGCAGCGTGTACAGACGGCCGACGATGTCGGTCCCGGGGAACTCGCCGCCGAAGAGCAGGTAGGCGATCCAGACACCGATGACCGGCACACCCTCGATCATGCCGACGATGATGCGCAGACCGTTGCCCGAGAGCAGGTCGTCGGGAAGCGAGTACCCGGTGAAGCCCTCGGCCATGGCGAGGACCCAGAGCACGAAGCCGAAGACCCAGTTGAGCTCGCGCGGCTTGCGGAACGCGCCGGTGAAGAAGACGCGCGCCATGTGCAGCATGACGGAGGCCACGAACAGCAGGGCCGCCCAGTGGTGGATCTGCCGGACGAACAGACCGCCGCGGATCTCGAAGGAGATGTTGAGCGTCGACTGCAGCGCCACCGACATCTCGACGCCCTTGAGCGGGACGTAGGTGCCGTTGTAGACGACCTCGGCCATGGACGCCTGGTAGAAGAACGTCAGGAAGGTCCCCGAGAGCAGGACGACGACGAAGCTGTAGAGCGCGACCTCACCGAGCATGAAGCTCCAGTGGTCGGGGAAGATCTTGCGACCGACCTCCTTCACCAGGCCGGAGATGCTCGTGCGCTCGTCGATGTAGTTCGCGGTGTAGTTGATCAGACGCGAGCCACGGTCAGGAGCCGGCTTGTTCGCCGACTCGGTGGTGGGGGTGGTGGTCGTTGTGCTGCTCATGAGCGGGCACGCTCCCAGAAGGACGGGCCGACCGGCTCGTGGAAGTCGCTCTGTGCGACCAGGTAGCCGTCGTCATCGACCGAGATCGGAAGTTGGGGAAGGGGGCGGGCCGCCGGTCCGAAGATGACCTCGCAGTTGTTCGAGACATCGAAGGTGGACTGGTGGCACGGGCACAGCAGGTGGTGCGTCTGCTGCTCGTAGAGCGCGACCGGGCATCCGACGTGGGTGCAGATCTTGGAGTAGGCGACGATGCCGTCGTAGCCCCAGTTCTCGTGGCCCTTGGCGGGGTTGAGGTCCTTCGGGTCCAGGCGCATCAGGAGGACGGCGGCCTTGGCCTTCTCCTCGAGCATGTGCTCGGAGTCGAGCATGCCCTCGGGGATGACGTGGAACACCGATCCGATGGTGACGTCGGACGCCTTGATCGGCAGACCCGTCGGGTCCTTGGTCAGGCGGAGGCCCGACTTCCAGAAGGTGTGACGGAGCAGCTCGTTCGGGTCTTCCTTCGGCGCGAGGTCGCGCACCAGGACGATGCCGGGCAGCGGGAAGGCGACCAGGGCACCGATGAGCGAGTTGCGGATCAGCTTGCGACGGCTGAAGCCGGACTCCTTGTCGGCGAGCTGGAAGGCTTCGACGGCCTTGGCGCGGGTCGCGTCCGTGCCACGCGTGGTGTGGCGCATCTCTGTGATCTCGCGGTCGGAGACGAGCGTCTTCGACCAGTAGACGGCACCGATGCCCAGGGCGAGCAGGGCGAGCGTGATGGAGAGACCGAGGAACAGGTTCGCGGTACGGACCGTTCCGAACTCGTCCGGGTCGATCGGGAAGGCGATGTACGCGGCGATCGAGAGCACGCTCGCGACGATCGACACGTAGAAGAACGTGGCGACCTGGCGCTCGGCCAGACGCTGCTTCTTCGAGTCGACGTCCGTGCGGCGCGCGCGGTGCGGCGGCTCGCCCGGGTTCTCGAACGGATCGTGGGGCAGGACCGCGGTCCCGACCGGCTGGTTCGCGTCGTGCCTCTCGACAGCCGAGGACGAGTTCAGTGCCTCGTCGTCGTGCTCTGCCATGGTGTTCCCTTCAGTGTCGTGCGACACGGACGATCAGTTGGTCTTCGCGGTCAGCCAGACGGTCATCGCGACGACCGCTCCGAGACCGAAGATCCAGATGAACAGACCCTCGGCGACCGGGCCGAGGTCACCCAGGCCGAAGCCACCGGGCGACCTGTTGTCCTGCACGTACTTCAGGTACGTGATGACGTCGGCCTTCTGGTCCGGGGTCAGGTTCAGGTCGTTGAACACCGGCATGTTCTGCGGGCCGGTGAGCATCGCCTCGTAGATGTGCTTGCCGGACACGTCGCGCAGGTTCGGTGCGTACTTGCCCTCGGTCAGCGCGCCACCGGCGCCGGCGACGTTGTGGCACATCGCGCAGTTGATGCGGAAGAGCTCGGCACCTTCGGCAGCGTCACCCTCTGCGCCGTCGGTGAGCTTCGACGACGGGACCGACGGGCCGGGGCCGAGGGAGGCGACGTAGGCCGCCATGGCGTCGACCTGCTGGTCCGTGAACTGCTCGGGCTTCTCTTCACCCTGCGGGCCCTGGGCGGCGAGCGGCATGCGGCCGGTCCCGACCTGGAAGTCGACCGCTGCCGAGCCGACACCGATGAGGGACGGGCCTTCGCTGGTGCCCTGTGCCGACAGCCCGTGGCACGTGGCGCAGTTCGACGCGAAGAGCTTCTGACCCTCGTTGACCTGGGACTGGCTGGATGCGGCCAGCGTGGTGCTGGTGCTGTCGTCGGCGTTGGCCGACGTGCTGAACAGTGCGTACGCACCACCAGTCGTCATGAGGGCGACGGCGAGCAGGGACACGGTCGCCAGGGGGGAGCGACGGCCCTTCTTGTTCTTCTTCGATGTGTTGAACATGCTGTGGGGCTGCCTGATTCTCACTTGAGGAGGTAGATGACGGCGAAGAGACCGATCCACACGACGTCGACGAAGTGCCAGTAGTACGACACCACGATCGCGGTGGTGGCTTCCTTGTGCCCGAAGTTCTTCGCGGCGAACCCACGCCCGAGCGTGAGGAGGAAGGCGATGAGACCGCCGGTCACGTGCAGACCGTGGAAGCCGGTGGTCATGTAGAAGGCGGAGCCGTAGGCGCTCGAGGAGAGCGTCATGCCCTCGTGCCAGAGGTTGGCGTACTCGAAGATCTGCCCACAGACGAAGATCGCGCCCATGCAGTAGGTGACGAAGAACCACTCCGTCATGCCCCAGTCCTTGGGGTTCCAGCTGGTGCGGTGCACCTGGAACCGCTCGGCGGCGAAGACCGCGAACTGGCAGGCGAAGCTCGACAGCACCAGGACGATGGTGTTCACCGATGCGAACGGCACCTCGAGCTTGGCGCTCTCGGTTGCCCAGAGCTCGGGGGAGGTGCTTCGCAGCGTGAAGTAGATCGCGAACAGGCCGGCGAAGAACATGACCTCGCTGCCCAGCCACACGATCGTCCCCACGGCAACGGGGTTCGGCCTGTTCAGGACCGGACCGCTGACGGATCTGGAGAGAGGGGTGCTTGTCACGTCTTCCATTATGGCGGAAACCCCCGACAGTGTTTTCGCAGGCAACTGGCGGGTCCTCCAGAATCAGTACGATCGAGCCATGTCTGACGTACTCTCCTGGCCCTCGGTGATCAGCGCGCTCATGGCGCGCGAGGACCTCTCGATCAGGCAGTCCACATGGGCCATGGAGCAGATCGTGCAGGGCGAGGCGACCTCCGCCCAGATCGCCGCCTTCGCCGTGGCCCTCCGCGCGAAGGGCGAGACGGTCGACGAGGTCGTCGGTTTCCGCGACGCGATCCTCGACGCCGCCGTGCCGCTCGATGTCGACCCGATGGCCCTCGACATCGTCGGCACGGGCGGGGACGTCGTCGGCACCGTCAACATCTCGACCATGGCCGCGATCGTCATCGCCGCGGCGGGTGTGCCCGTCGTGAAGCACGGCAACCGGGCGAGCTCGTCCAAGTCCGGGTCGAGTGACGTGCTCGCCGCCCTCGGTCTCGACCTCACGATGGACGCCGCGCGTGTCGCCGAGACCTTCCGGCGTGTCGGTCTGACCTTCGCGTTCGCCAGCGCGTTCCACCCCGGATTCGCCCACGCAGGCCCGGCCCGCCGCGAGATCGGCGTGCCGACGGTGTTCAACTTCCTCGGCCCGCTGGTCAACCCGGCGCGCTGCGAGGCGAACGCCGTGGGCGTGGCGCAGCTCGAACTCGTGCCGATCATCACCGGCGTGTTCCAGACCCGGGGTGCGACCGCGCTCGTGTTCCGCGGCGACGACGGCCTCGACGAACTCACCACCACCGGCCACAGCCACATCTGGGAGGTGTCCGGCGGGCGCATCACGGAGCACGACCTGGACCCGCGCGACCTGGGCATCGCCCACGCCCGGATCGAGGACCTGCTCGGCGGCGAGCCGGCGGAGAACGCGGCGATCGTCCGGACGGTGCTGGCCGGCGAGACCGGACCGGTGCGCGACATCGTCCTGCTGAACGCGGCGGCCGGACTGGTGTCCTTCCGTCTCGCGCAGGACCCGACCGAGGCCGACCGTCCGATCCTGCAGCGCTTCCGCGAGCAGCTGGTCGTCGCGTCGGGATCGATCGACTCCGGCGCCGCCATGCGCAAACTGGACGAGTGGGTCGGCGTGGCCCCCGCCTCCGACCCGGCCTGAGACGCCGGCGGCGACGCGGGACGCCGCCGAGTACCCGGACACCGCCGGTTGCGGCGGCGTCTCACGGACACCGAGGCGTCTCGGCGGAAGGCACACAGGCAGGCACACGCAACAGACGGGAGGCCCGTACCGGTTCTGCGGAACCGGTACGGGCCTCCCGTCTGGAGCGGTCAGGCGACCCGCGTCAGCGGACGTCCTCGTCGACCCAGTCGAAGGTCTTCGTGACGGCCTTCTTCCAGAGGCGGAGGGTGCGCTCGCGCTCGGCGGCGTCGAGCTGGGGCTCCCAGCGCTTGTCCTCCTGCCAGTTGGCACGGAGCTCGTCGAGGTTCGCCCAGAACCCGACGGCCAGGCCGGCCGCGTAGGCGGCACCGAGCGCCGTGGTCTCGGCGACCACCGGGCGGACCACGGGGACGTCGAGGATGTCGGCCTGGAACTGCATGAGCGCGTCGTTGGCGGTCATGCCGCCGTCGACCTTGAGCTCCGTGAGCTCGACGCCGGAGTCCGCGTTGACGGCGTCCAGGACCTCGCGGGTCTGGAGTGCCGTCGCCTCGAGGGCCGCCCGGGCGATGTGCCCCTTGTTGACGTACCGGGTGAGGCCGACGAGCGCGCCGCGGGCGTCCGGACGCCAGTACGGCGCGAAGAGACCCGAGAAGGCCGGGACGAAGTAGACGCCGCCGTTGTCCTCGACCGTCGTGGCGAGGGTCTCGACCTCGGGCGCGCTGCCGATGATGCCGAGGTTGTCGCGGAGCCACTGGATGAGCGAGCCGGTGACGGCGATGGAACCCTCGAGGGCGTAGTGCGTCTCCTGGTCGCCGAGCTTGTAGCCGACGGTGGTGAGCAGGCCGTTCTCGGAGCGGACGATGTCCGTGCCGGTGTTGAAGATGAGGAAGTTGCCGGTGCCGTAGGTGTTCTTCGACTCGCCCTGGTCGAACGCCGCCTGGCCGAAGGTCGCCGCCTGCTGGTCGCCCAGGATGCCGGCGATCGGGACCTCGCGGAGGAGGCTCGAGGACTCGACGTGGCCGTAGACCTCGGAGGAGCTGACGATCTCCGGGAGCATCGACTTCGGGACGCCGAAGTCGGCGAGGATGTCGTCGCGCCACTGCAGCGTCTCGAGGTCCATGAACAGGGTGCGCGAGGCGTTCGTGACGTCGGTCTTGTGGACGCCGCCGTCGGTGCCACCGGTCAGGTTCCAGAGGACCCAGGTGTCGGTGGTGCCGAAGAGCAGGTCGCCGGCCTCGGCCTTCTCGCGTGCACCCTCGACGTTCTCGAGGATCCAGGCGATCTTCGTGCCGGAGAAGTAGGTCGCCAGGGGCAGGCCGACGATGGCCTTGTAGCGGTCGGTGTCGCCGTCGGCGAGCTTGTCGACGATCGACTGCGTGCGGGTGTCCTGCCAGACGATGGCGTTGTAGACGGCCTTGCCGGTGGTCTTGTCCCAGACGACCGCGGTCTCGCGCTGGTTCGTGATGCCGACCGCTGCGACGTCGTGACGGGTGATGTCGGCACGGGAGAGGGCCTGGCCGATGACCTCACGGGTGTTGTCCCAGATCTCCGCCGGGTCGTGCTCGACCCATCCGGCGCGCGGGAAGATCTGCTCGTGTTCCTTCTGACCGACGGAGACGATCGAACCGGAGTGGTCGAAGACGATCGCTCGCGTGCTGGTGGTTCCCTGGTCGATGGCGACGATGTAGTCGGCCATTGGTGCTCCTTACGACGGTGTTCGGTGCTGCGGACGGGACGGGTCGACCCGGCCGCGGGTGTTCGGGTGGTGCAGCGCGGGGCGGCCGCGCGGGTGGCGGGACGCGGCCGCCACGAGGGAGGTGCAGCGTGGCGGCCGCGTCGGTGGTGCTGGTGGTGCTGGTGGCCCGGTGACTACGCCATCGGGAGCAGCGCGCCGGAGAGGATCGCGGCGAGTGCACCACCGACGAGCGGGCCGACGACCGGGACCCAGGCGTAGGACCAGTCGCTGGTGCCCTTGCCCTTGATCGGCAGGAGGGCGTGCGCGATGCGCGGGCCGAGGTCACGTGCCGGGTTGATCGCGTAGCCGGTGGGGCCACCGAGCGAGACACCGATCGCGATCACGAGGGACGCGACCGGGATGGCGCCGAGTTCGGACGGGGTCTTGCCGTTCGTGAAGGCGAGGACCACGAACACGAGGACGAAGGTGCCGATGATCTCGGTCACCAGGTTCCACGCGTAGTTGCGGATCGCGGGACCGGTGGAGAAGACGCCGAGCTTCGCCGCGGCGTCGGGCTCCTCGTCGAAGTGCTGCTTGTAGGCGAGCCAGACGATGACGGCACCGATGATCGCGCCGATGAGCTGCGCGAGCCAGAAGAGGAACATCTCGCCGACCGAGATGTTGCCGATGATGGCCTGCGCGAGGCTGACCGCCGGGTTCAGCTGTCCACCGGACTTGTACGACACGGTGACGCCGGCGAAGACCGCGAAGCCCCAACCGATCGTGACCATGAGGAAGCCTGCGCCGAAGCCCTTGGACTTCGTGAGCGAGACCGCGGCGACCACGCCGCCACCCAGGATGATGAGCATCGCCGTGCCGACGAGCTCAGACAGGAATTTGACGCCGATGTCGTCCACCGGTACCTCCGATTTGCTGTGGTCGGGGGCCCCGGCTGAGCACCGGCACTCCCCGTCGAGTGATTGAGCCCGAGCTTAGTGCTGGGAATTTCCGGAGGGCGATGGACTCGAACCGCAATCCCGTCAAAGTGAACGGACGTGCACGGGTCATGGATGCCGGGAGACGCGGCGACCGGGTCGGAGGGTGGGGCCGGTGCACGAACGTGCAGAACGGCGGCACACGTGCCCGCGACTGCCCCTGGCGAGGACACCGCACGGCGGTACAGTGAGCCCGACTCCGGACGACGTCGGCGGTGTGCAGGCGATGGACCGGTGCCGGACATCCGTGTCGTACTCGTGGCACACCCTCGTCACACTCCCGGAGGCGCAGCATGAAGAAGCTCATCAACGACCCGCAGGACGTCGTCATCGAGACCGTCCGGGGGTTCGCCCTCGCCCACGCCGAACACGTCGTGCTCGTCGAGGACCCGGTCCACCTGTACCGCCGTGACGCCCCGGTGTCGGGCAAGGTCGGCATCGTCAGCGGTGGCGGCAGCGGACACGAGCCCCTGCACGCCGGCTTCGTCGGGTACGGCATGCTCGACGCCGCCGTCCCGGGCCCCGTGTTCACCAGCCCGACGCCCGACCCGATCGTCGCCGCCACCAAGGCCGTCGACGGGGGAGCGGGCGTCCTGCACATCGTGAAGAACTACACCGGGGACGTCCTGAACTTCGAGACCGCCGCCGAGCTCGCCGCGATGGACGACGTCCGGGTCGAGAGCGTCGTGGTGGACGACGACGTCGCCGTGCAGGACTCGCTGTTCACCGCCGGTCGCCGCGGGGTCGCGGGCACCGTCGTGGTGGAGAAGTGCGCGGGCGCCGCCGCCGAACGTGGCGACGATCTGGACGCCGTCGCGGCCGTGGCCCGCCGCGTCAACGAGGTGACGCGGTCCATGGGGCTCGCGCTGGCCTCCGGGACCGTCCCGCACGCCGGCGAGCCGTCCTTCACGCTGGCCGATGACGAAGCCGAGCTCGGCATCGGCATCCACGGCGAGCCCGGCCGGGAGCGGATCCCGATGGCGCCGGCGGACGAACTGGTCGACCGGGTGCTCGAGCCGATCCTGACCGACCTGCACGCACCGGCCGGGGCGCAGCTGCTCCTGCTCGTCAACGGCATGGGCGGGACCCCGCAGTCCGAGCTCTACATCGCCTACCGACGCGCCGCCGAGGTCCTCTCGGATCGTGGCTACACCGTCGCGCGTAGCCTGGTCGGCAACTACGTCACCTCCCTCGAGATGCAGGGGTTCTCGCTCACCGTCACGGTGCTCGACGAGGACCTCACGGCACTCTGGGACGCGCCGGTGGAGACGCCGTCGCTCCACTGGGGACGCTGACACCGCACCACGACTCCGCTCACGACGCCGACCAGCCGGTCGGCCGCACGAAGGGACACACCTTGTCGCTCGACACCGCCTGGGCCATCGACTGGGTCCGCCGCACCGCCGCCACCATCGACGAGCACCGGGCGGAGCTGATCACGCTCGACCGCGAGATCGGCGACGGCGACCACGGTGAGAACCTCGACCGGGGGTTCCGCGCGGTGGTCGTCGCGCTCGACGACGCGGATCCCGAGACGCCGGGTGCGGTGTTCAAGCTCGTCGCGACGAAGCTCATCTCCACCGTGGGCGGCGCGGCCGGTCCGCTGTTCGGCACGGCGTACCTCAAGGCGGCCCAGGCGGCAGGTGATGCCACCGAACTCGACGCCGACACGCTGGTCGCCGTCCTGACCGCAGCCCGCGACGGCGTCGTCTCCCGCGGCAAGGCCGAGGTCGGCGACAAGACGATGATCGACGCGTGGACGCCGGCCGTCGACGCCGCAGCCGCAGCCGCCGCCGCGGGGGAGACCCCGCAACGGGTGCTCGCGGCCGCGGCCGACGCAGCAGCGACCGGTGCCGCATCGACCGACGAGCTGGTCGCCCGGAAGGGACGCGCGAGCTACCTCGGCGACCGCGCGGTCGGGCACCGTGACCCCGGTGCCCAGTCGAGCGCCTACGTCCTCCGTGCCGCCGTGGACGCGGCATGAGCGTCGGCATCCTGGTCGTCTCGCACAGCGCCGCCGTCGCGCAGGGCACGGTGGACATCGCACGACAGATGGCCGGCGACGTGCAGCTCGTCGCGGCCGGTGGGACCGACGAAGGCGGCATCGGCACCTCGTTCGAGGCGATCACCGCCGGCATCGAACAACTCGCCGGGACCGACGGCGTGGTCGTGCTGTGCGACCTCGGATCGGCCTACCTGACGACGGACACGGCGCTCGACTTCCTGGACGACGAGCTGCGTGCCCGCGTGCACGTCTCGGACGCCCCGGTCGTCGAGGGGACCGTCGCGGCGGCCGTCGCCGCCCAGACCGGGGGCGACGTCGACGCGGTCCTCGCGGCTGCTGCGAGCGCATCCGGGACCACGGCCGGGACCGGCGCCGGCGCGGACGACGCGGCCACGGGCCTCCCGGGAGGCACGCCGACGGTCTCCGACGCCGGTGCGGCCGACGGGACCAACGCGACCGCCACCGTCGAGCTCGTCAACGCGTCGGGCCTGCACGCCCGTCCCGCTGCGGAGTTCGTGAAGACGGCGGCGAAGCACGACGCCTCGGTCCGGGTGAACGGGGTCGACGCGAAGAGCCTCCTGGCGATCATGGCGCTCGCGCTGCCGAAGGGTGCGACGGTGACGATCGTGGCGTCCGGCCCGGACGCCCGGGCCGCGGTCGATGCGCTGGCGGACCTGGTCCGATCCGGCTTCGGCGAGTAGTCCCTCCCGCGGACCGCAACGTGGGCGGTTCCTCGCAGCATCACTCCGTTGCGCGGCGACGCCGACGTTGCGTTCCGCGGGCGGTCAGACGCGCTGGAGGCCCGTGACCCGCAACAGGTCCAGTCGCGAAGCGTCGTCACTGCCGGGCACCACCGTGTAGACGACGATCCGCAGGTCGCTGCCCGGCACCGAGAGGGTGTCGCAGTCGACCTCGATCGGACCGACCGGGGTCTGCAGGGTCTTCCGGCTGGTCCGGTGCTCGGCGATCCGCGCCTCGCCCCAGCGCCGTTCGAACTCCGGGCTCGTCGCCCGCAGGTCCCGCACCAGCTCGGCGAGGCGCCGGTCGTCCGGGTAGCGGCCGAGGGCGGTGCGGAGGTCGGCGGCGAGGTCGGACGCGAACGCCTCGGCGTGCTCGTCGTCGAACTCCACGCCGGCGTGCCCGTCGGTGAAGAACTGCCAGACGAGGTTCGCGGAACGACCCTGCCACCGGTCGACGTCCCCCGTCGCGGCAGCCCACAGCTCGTTGCGGTGCAGCAGGTCGTGGCTGGCCGTGAAGACGGCGAGCGGCACGTCCGTCAACCGGTCGACGATCCGCTGCACGCCAGGTGTGATGTGCCGGGGGACGAGCCCATGTGTCGGGGGAGCGGCACCGGCGACGCGGAACAGGTGGTCGCGCTCCTGCTCGGTCAGGCGGAGTGCGGTGGCCAGAGCGGCGAGCAGCTGCGGTGACGGGTTCGTCGCACGGCCCTGTTCGAGTCGCACGACGTAGTCGACGCTGACCCCGGCGAGGGCGGCCAGTTCCTCACGTCGGAGGCCCGCGGTGCGTCGTCCGGCGCCGGCGGGCAGGCCGACCTCGGCTGGGGTGACCCGGTCGCGCCAGGACCGGAGGACGTCGGCGAACTCGCTCATGCACACATCCTCGCGCGTTTCGGCCAGCGGACCGTGGTACTGCCAGTCCCAGGGTCCGGGGGACAGCACGTCGAGCGGGGCCTGGGGGAGTGCGGGCGGAGCGAGCACGATGGTCCCCATGACCACCACACTCATCACCGGGGCGAACCGCAGCCTCGGACTCGAGACCGCCCGCCGCCTCATCGAGGCCGGCCACACCGTCTACGCCGGCGTCCGGAACCCGGAGGACGCCGACGCCGTGCGTGCCCTCGGCGCCACCGTCGTCCGCCTCGACGTCACCGACCAGTCCAGCATCGACGAGGCCCTCGCCTCGATCCCCGCGCTCGACGTGCTCGTCAACAACGCCGGCGTCCTGGGGACCTCGTTCGGCGTGGACGACCTGACGGCGGAGGCGATGGCGTCCGTCCTCGACGCCAACGTCACCGGCATCGTCCGGGTGACGCAGGCGGCACTGCCGCTGCTGCGCGCCTCGGAGAACCCCGTCATCGTCAACGTCGCGTCCGGGGTCGGCTGGCCGCGGTTCCTCAGCACCCCGGGCCACGACGAGTTCCACGTGCCGAGCATCCCGTACGCGGCGTCGAAGGCCGCGGTCATCACCCTCACGGTGCAGTACGCGAAGAACCTGCCCGGGTTCCGTGTGAACGTCAGCGACCCGGGCTACACCGCGACGGACTTCAACGGGCACTCCGGCCACCAGACGGTGACCGAGGGGACCGACGCCACGGTCATGCTCGCGCTCCTCGGTCCGGACGGGCCGACGGGGGAGTTCCACAACCGGCACGGGCGCGTCGACTACTGACGTGACCGGCTGGTGCTGACGAGACCGGTCGGTCCTGACGTGACCGGCTGGTACTGACGAGACCGGCCGGTCCTGACGTGACCGGTTGACGGACGGGAGGCCCGTGGCGACACCGCCACGGGCCTCCCGTCCGTCAGGGCGTCGGTCAGGGCGGTCAGCCCGCCCAGTGGGACGGTCGCTGGAACCCGTCGTCCAGGCGGGTGCGCGCGTCGCCGCGGGCGGCGTTCACCTGCATCTGCGTCAGGTACACGGCTCCGCGGAGGTCGGCTCCGGAGAGGTCGGTGTCACGGAGGTCCGCACCGATGCACTCGCACCGGCGCAGGTCCGCGCCGGTGAGGTCGGCACCGATGAGGAGCGCACCGCGGAGGCTCGCGCCGCGCAGGTCCGCCCGCCGCAGGTCGACGCCGAGCAGGTCCGCACCGGGACCGACGCGCACGCGCCCGATCCGGCGGTCGTCGCGGGCTCGGTCGACGCTGCCTCGGTCGTCCCCGGCTCGGTCGGCGCTGCCTCGGTCATCGGCGGCACCGACCCGGGCGTGCCGGCTGGCGGTGAGGAGGAGCGGTCGCGCTGCGTCGTACTCGGCGTCCACGTCCACGTCCAGCAACGTGCCCGGGTCGGCGTCGCTCAGGTCCCGGACCCGGTCGAACCGTTGCGTCAGCTCGGTAGCCGCATGTTGGTCGCGCGTGATGGTGATCGCTTCGTCCAGGTAGCGGAGCAGCTCGTGGAGTCGGCGGACGACCGGGAAGACGGCGAACATCGCGTCCCGGGTGGCCGTGTCGTCCTGCCAGGAGCGGCCCGCGAAGGTGTGGCGGGACACCTTCTGCCCGGCACCCGAGCAGTCGAAGACCGTGCAGCCGCGGAACCCCTCGGCCCGCAGGCGTGGGTGGATCGTGCAGCCGTCTGCGGGGTCGAGGTTCCCGCACGGGTCACCGGCGTCCTTGTCGACCGGGAAGTCGACCGACCGGGTGAACGCCAGCGCGACGCAGCACAGGCCGAAGCAGTTGGCGCAGTCGGCTCCGAGGTCCTCGCGGCGGCCGAGGGTGACCCGGGTGCGTGTCGTCATCGCCGACGAGGCTAGCCCAGCGCTCGGTCGCGCTCACCCACCGACGGGGTCAGCGGCGCCCGCGGAGCGCGTTCGTGGCCCAGAGCGCGACGGCGATCAGCACCGGCTGGAACAGCAGGCGGACGAAGCGCTTCGTGTCGGTGTCGAGCCCGAAGCCGTCACGGTGGTGCATCCACTGGGCGATGTTGCCCGGGAAGATCGCCGTGAAGAACACCGCCGCGACCCAGCCGACGGTCGCCTGACGGCGGACGAGCAGCATGAGCGCGGCGCCGAGGGAGATCTCCGCGATGCCGGAGGCCAGCACGGTGACGTCAGGGTCGAGCGGCACGAACTCGGGGACCTGGGCGCGGAACTCCTCGCGAGCGACCGTGAGGTGGCTGATGCCCGCCCACGTCATCGCCGCGCCGAGCAGGATGCGGACGACGGTGCGGGGGGCGGAGGAGCGGGAGGAGTGGCGACGGGACATCGGTTCGGGTGCCTTTCGGTGGTGGGGGAGGGTGAGGGGGAAGTGGCGGTTGCTCGGGTCAGTGCGCCCGGAGCACCCGATGCCTGCGGACGAGTTCGAACACGACGACAGCGCCGATCGCGCCGAGGAGTCCGGCACGCGGCCGACCCCGGGTGGAACGGACCACGGCCGCCAGCCCGGCGATGGTCAGGCCGGCAGCGGCAGCCGTCCCGCCGCCGACCGCGCTGTCCTCGAGGTCCGTGCCGACCCGGACGGCACCGAGGGCGGTCGCTGCTGCAGCGGCGGCGGGACCGACGACTCCGGCGCGGCCGAGCAGCGGACCGGTCGCGATCTCGAGCAGGGGGACGAGGACAGCGTGCGGCACGCCGGGGACGAAGCCGCGGTCCGCCATCCGGCGGGCGCGCGCCCCGAGCGGCTGTGAGACGAGCGCGGCCGCGCCGTGCGCGGTGAGGCACGTGCCGATCGCGCTGGTGATCTTGCTGCGTGCAATCATGTTGCGCACAACCTAACACCTGCTGGCGCGGAACGGTCGGGAGGCTGGTCACGCTGCTGTGTGCTGGTCGCGCTGCCGGACTGCGGGTCGATGACGATCTCCGAGTGCTCGTCCTGGCGGGTGGGGTGCCACAGGGGTGCGAGGGGAGTGCACTCGCGGTCGTCAGCGGCGCTCTGCCCCACCGGAGCTCACTGAGTTGACATAATATGCATTATCGGCGCGGAGTTCGTGGCGCCTGAACCCTGTGCGGGACGGCTCCGATCGGCTGCGCACAACGGAAGCCCGCCGGAACCACGGCATCCCACGGTTCCGGCGGGCTTCGGTTGTGCGGCGGTCATCCAGATCGCACGCGCCGCCCGTGTCAGCCCGCCAGCATCGCCTTGATGCTCCGTCGTTCGTCCATCGCGCGGTACCCCTCGGCGACGTCCGCGAGCGGCAGCGTCAGGTCGAACACGGCGCCCGCATCGTACGTGCCCGCCATCGTCCGCGCGACGAGGTCCGGCAGGTACCGACGGACCGGCGCGACGCCGAACCGCAGCGTCAGGTGCTGCACGAACGGCTGGAAGATACCGAGCTGCGGGCTGGTGTGCGGGACGCCGACCGCGCCGATCGTCCCGCCGACCCGGGCCATGCCGATCGCCGTGGCCCAGGACTCGGGCGTCCCGACGGCCTCGACGACGTGCCGCACGCCGAGTCCCCCGGTCATCTCGCGGACGGTCGCGACGGCTTCGTCGCCCCGCACGCTGACGACGTCCGTCGCACCGTACGAGCGCCCGAGAGTGGCTCGGTCTTCATGGCTGCTCATGAGGATCACTCGCTCTGCACCCAGGACGGAGCGTGCACCGAGCACCGCGGCCAGACCGACAGCGCCGTCGCCGATCACCGCGACGGTCGAACCGGCAGTCACGTCGGCGAGCACGGCGCCGTGGAGCCCGGTGCCCGCGACGTCGGTCAGGGCGAGCAGCGACGCGAGCTGGCCGTCGTCGACGGCGGACGGGCCTCCCGGCACGACCACGAGGGTGCCATCGGCCAGGGGAACGCGCACCGCCTCCCCCTGTCCCCCGTCGGTCCCCGGGGCACCGAAGGTGCCGCCGTGCTCACAGCGGGTGTGGATGCCGTCGAGGCAGGCCGGGCAGGTGCCGTCGGACCACTGGAACGGCGCGACGACGAGGTCCCCGACCGCGATGGTCCGGACGTCCCGGCCGACCTCCTCGACGACGCCGATGAACTCGTGCCCGAGGCGGGACCCCGGCTGGCGCTGGATCACGCCCCGCCAGGACCAGAGGTCGGACCCGCAGACGCAGGACCGGACGACCCGGACGACGGCGTCCGTGGAGTCGTGCAAGGCGGCGTCGGGGACGTCCTCGACGGTGACGTGGCCGGCGGCCTGGTAGATCGCTGCGCGCATGGGAGGGCTCCAGTTCAGACGTGGGTGGGGAGGTCCCGCACGAAGGCCGCGAGTTCGTCGAGGTTCGCGCGCTCGCACGTGCGGCGGCCCTCCTCGACGTCGTGGACCATGGCGACGATCCGGTCGAACACCGGGCCCTGGATGTCCTTGTGCACCTCGTCGACCTCGGTCTTGCGCTTCCGGACCATGAGATCGCGCCAGATCCCGGACCGGGCCTTCGCGCTGCGGCGGTTGAACGCGGCGAGGCGGTCGAGGGAGCCGGGCAGGTCGTCGGGCACGAAGCCGTCGAAGGACTCGACCGGGACGGGTGCCTGGTCGATGGCCTCCTGCGCGACGGCGATCATCAGCTCACGGTAGGCGGGCAGCGACAGCGAGTCGGCGATCGTCAGGTCCGAGACGGCCCCGGCCCAGAGCATCGCGCCGTAGGCCTCCTTGCCCCACAGGTACCCGAGGACGTTCTCCGTCGGCAACGCGTACGGCATCGCGTCCGCGAGCAGACCCACCCGCGGCGTGATCGCTCCCCCGGCGAGCTCGCCGATCCGGAACGCGGCGATGTTGCCCTGCAGGATCCGCCCGGGTTCGAGGTAGTCCGCGCCGACGTTGATGAAGCTCGACACGACGCGATCGGCACCGACCACGCCGGACAGGGTGTCGGCGGTCAGCCCGTTCTGCGTCGTCAGGACGTACCCGTCGGGTGCGAGGACCTGGGCCACGAGTTCCGCAGCGGCAGCGGTGTGCAGGCTCTTCACCGCGACGACGGCCGCGCCCACGCCCCCCGGACCGGCACGGTCCGCCAACTCCCCCGGCGTGACGGCGTCGACCTGGACGGTGAAGTCCTCCACGGGTCCTTCGAT
The DNA here is from genome assembly GCF_003234045.1 of Curtobacterium sp. MCPF17_047. Classification (NCBI taxonomy): domain Bacteria; kingdom Bacillati; phylum Actinomycetota; class Actinomycetes; order Micrococcales; family Microbacteriaceae; genus Curtobacterium; species Curtobacterium sp. MCPF17_047. The sequence continues at coordinate 24,604 of NZ_QKSF01000002.1, forward strand.
GTGCAGCCCGTTGGCGTTGATCGCGGCGACGTGGTCGGCGTCCGCGTCGCACAGCAGCACGCCGTGCCCGGCGCGCGCCATGTGTGCGCCGATGGTGCCGCCGATCGCGCCGGCGCCGATGATCGTGATGTCCACGGGGGTCCTCTCGAGGTGGTGCGGTCAGTGGGACGCGCTGTGCACCCGCTGCTGCCAGCGGGTCACGGCGTCGGCCAGCACGGTGAGCGGGACGGCGCCGTTGCCGAGCACCGTCTCGTGGAAGTCCCGGATCGAGAACGTCTCACCGAGCGACTCCCGGGCAGCGGTCCGGAGCCGGAGGATCTCGCGTCGGCCGATCATGTACGCCAGGGCCTGTCCCGGCCAGGCGATGTACCGGTCGACCTCGCTCCGGACGTGTTCGTCCGTCGTGGCGGTGTTGTCGAGCATGAACTGCACGGCGCGCTCGCGGGACCAGCCGAACGCGTGCATGCCGGTGTCGACGACCAGTCGGCAGGCCCGGACCGCCCGCATCGAGAGCATCCCGAGGCGCGACAGGTCGTCCGAGTACAGGCCGGCGTCGTCGGCGAACTGCTCGGAGTACAGCCCCCAGCCCTCGTTGAAGCTGCAGGCCTCGACGTCCAGGTGCCGGCGGTACCGCGGGATGTCGAGGCGTTGCGCCATCGCGAGCTGCATGTGGTGGCCGGGCACCGACTCGTGGAACGTCAGGGCTTCGTACTCGTAGCGGTAGTGCGTCTCCGGTGCACTGGCGTTGATGCAGAAGGTGCCCGGTCGGGTGCCGTCGACAGCGGGCGGACGGTAGAACCCGAGCGCACTCGACGCGGCGTCGACCTCGTTGATCGGTTCGATCGCGCAGTCGGTGATGTCGTCCGCGGGGAAGTACCGGTCGCGCACCGCCTCGGCACGGGCGAGGGCGTCGTGCGCGACAGCCACGATCTCCTCGCTCGAGCCGAACCGGAGCGCCGGGTCGTCGCGGAGTCGCGTGGCGATGGCGGTGAAGTCGCGCAGCCCGAACAACCGGTCCCCGATCTCGGCGGCCTCGGCGCGGATGCCCTCGAGCTCCTCGAGCCCGATCCGGTGCACCTCGTCCGGGGTCAGGTCGGTCGTGGTGTGCCGGGCGACCGCGGCGACGTAGCCCTCGGTCCCGCCGGGCACCTCGCTGATGCCGACGTGCTCGTCGTCACGGGCCACCGGCAGCAGCGCACGGAGCGCCTCGGCCAGCGCGGCCATCCCGGGGCGCACGGACTGCGCGACGAGCTCTTCCGACTGCGCGACCAGCGACGCCGCCTCCGCCACCGTCGCCGTGCGGGCGGGCTCCAGCAGCGGGTCCTGGGCGAGCGGCAGCCCCAGGTACCCCTCGAGCTGCTCCACGGCGTGCAGGACACCCATCCGCGTCGGGACACGGCCGGCGGCGGCCTCGTCGGCGTACCGCTCCCCCAGCGCGACGAACATCGTGCCGAGCCCAGCCAGGCGGGACGTGTACCGGGCGGCCGCGGCACGGTCCGGGACCGTCATCGCGGGCACGGCCTGGAACACGAGGCCCTGCCGGCTGACGTAGCCCTTGGCCGAGGCGTTCGCTGCCCAGAGCGCGTGCCGGGCGTCGTGCGCCGCCCCGCGGGCCAGCGCGACGAGCACGTCGCGGTCGGTGCGGCCGGCGTCGTCGAGGTCCTCCCCGGGCAGCGCCGCAGCGTCCTGCGCCACGGCGTCGAGCTCGGCGGCTGCGCGCTCACTCGCCGCCCGCGACGGGTCGCCCGGCAGGTGGTCGAACTCCGTGATCCCGAGCAGGGTCGCGTTGTACGGGTCGTACGTGTGCTGCGCGACGAAGTACCGCTCGCCGAGGGCGTGCAGTCTGGCGGCGGTGTCGGTGGTCAAGGGTCCTCCAGAGGACAGGAACAGGGACGAACAGGAACAGGACAGGACGGACAGGAACAGGACAGGACGGACTGGAGGCTCGCGGAGCCGACTCAGAAGAGCGAGTGGCCGCCGTCGACGGAGAGCGTCTGTCCGCTCACCCAGCCGGCGTCCGGGGCGACGAAGAACGACACCGCGCGGGCGATGTCGTGCGGCGTGCCGGTGCGACGGACGGCGATCCGTTCGACCAGGGCACGCTGCCCCTCGGGTCCGTAGGAGTCCCACTGCGCCTGCGTGGTCGGGTTCGAGAGCACGAACCCCGGTGCGATGCAGTTCGCGGTGATGCCGTGCGGACCGAGTTCGTGCGCCATCTGCCGGGTGAAGCCGATCTGGGCGGCCTTCGCCGCGGTGTAGGCCTGGATGCCGGTCAGGCTGACGCTCCGCCCGGCTCCGGAGGCGATCATCACGATCCGGCCCCACCCCCGCGGCTTCATGCTCCGGACCGCGGCGCGGGTGCAGTTCCGTGTGGTCGTCAGGTTGGCGTGCAGGACGGCGTCCCACGCCTCGTCGCTGAGTTCGTCGATCGGCGTGTGGGTCTGGCCGACGACCCCACCGGCGACGTTCACCAGGACGTCGACGGGGCCGAGCCCGGCGAACCACGCGTCGGTGGCCGCGGTGTCACTGAGGTCGACCTCGCTACGGTCGACCCGGTGCACGAGCGCACCGTCGGCGGCGAGCCGGTCCGCGATGCCGGATCCGATGCCCTGGGCCGCTCCCGTGACGACCGCGACCCGACCGTCGAGGGTCTCCACGGGCCTCCCGGCCGGCGCGGCGCTCACAGCGCCCCCTCGGTGCCCGGCAGGGCGAGCGCCTCGACGTTCCCGGCTCCGACCTCGCGGGGTCCGGTGTCGTCGCGGACGTCCTCCTCGGCATGGGCAGCACGGGAGGCGCGCGTGATCCGCACCGACTCCTCCCACTGCCGCATCCGCTCCAGCCCGCGAGGTCCGGCGGCGCGCAGCACACCCTCGACCAGGGCCTCGATGAGCACCAGCAGCGGCGTCATCGAGTCGAACGGGATGCCGTCGACGGTGACCGGGAGCACGATGTCGGCACTCTCGACCACGGGCGACAGCGACGTGTCGGTGATGAGCAGCACCGTGGCACCCTGGCGCTTCGCGGCGGCCGCCGCCTGCTGTGCGACGAGCTCGTGCCGGCGGAAGTCCATCACGACCACGACCCCGCCCTTGCCGAGCTGCAGGAACCGGCCGACGTCGTGGCCGAGCGGTTCAGCCACGAAGTCGACGTTCGGCAGGATCTGGTCGAGTTGCGCGGCGAGCACCATCGCGAAGTACCGGCTGAAGTACCCGCCCAGCAGCGCGACCTGCTTGGGACGGTCGGCGAGCACGGCGACCGCCCGGTCGAACTCGCTCGGCGGGACGCTCGTGCCGAGCGACTCCACGAGCGCGACGCGGTCCGCGATGGCGCGGCCGAGCGTGCCGCCGTCGCCGAGTGCGATGCCCTCCTGCGAGCGGCGGAGCGGGCTGTTGAGGTGGTCGGCGATCTCGTCACGGACCCGTGCCTGGAATTCCGGCCAGCTGCCGAACCCGAGGCGGCTCGCGAGCCTCAGGACCGTCGGCGTGCTCGTCCCGGCGGTGCGGGCGAGGCTCGCGGCGCTCTCCGTCCCGGAGGTGGGCCATGCGGCCAGCAGTGCGCGGGCGACCTTGCGCTCCGCCGGGCTCAGCTCGTCCATGCGGGCGAAGACCTCGTCGTTGATGGGCATCCCGGCTCCTCGTCGTCGGTGGTGGTCGTGGTGCTCGCGGACGAGCCTGGCAGGTGCGGCCGGGCGTCGGCCAACGCCGCCCGGGTCAGGTCCGGAGCACCAGGCCGCTGCCGTCGTCGAACGCCGCGAACATCGTCGGCGAGTTGTGCGCGACGACGATCCGGCCATCCGCCCCGACCGCGACGAGCCCGCCGCTGGCGTGCTCCTCGGTCAGCTCCTCCTGGATGGTCGCGGCCACGGCGTCGGGCAGCACACTGCCGCCGTACCGCATCCGCGCGACGATGTCGTAGGACACGACCCCGCGGATGAACGCCTCACCCTCGCCCGTGCAGGAGATCGCGGCGAACCCGTCGAGCGCGTAGGTGCCGGCGCCGATGATCGGCGAGTCACCGACGCGGCCGTCCTCCTGGTTCGCCATGCCACCGGTGGACGTGGCCGCCGCGATCGAGCCGCTCCGGTCCCGGGCCACCGCCCCGACGGTCCCGTGCCGCGGTGCGACGAGCCGGTCCGCCAGGATGCGGGCGAGCTGCGCCTGCCGGGCCTCGGTGACGAAGTGGTCCTGCTCCGCGGTGGCGAGTCCCCACGACTCGACGAGCGCGCGGGTCGGGTGGACCAGGAGGAGGTGGGCGGACCGCTCCATGACGGCGCGCGCCAGGTGCACGGGGTTGCGGGCATGCCGGGAGGCTGCGATCGCCCCCGCCAGGCCGGTCCGGCCGTCCATCACGGCCGCGTCCAGTTCCACCTCGCCGTCGGTGGTCAGGGCGGCGCCTCGCCCGGCGTTGAACAGCGGGTCGTCCTCGAGCTGTTCGACGGTCGCGCAGACCGCGTCGAGTGCGGTGCCGTCCTGGTCGAGGACCGCCTCACCGGCCCGGTAGGCGCGGGTCAAGCCCGCCTCGAAGCGCTCGCGCTCCTCGGCGGCGAGTTCCTGGATGCGGCCGCCGGCACCGCCGTGCAGGGCGAGCGACCAGCCGCGGACGGCGGGCACGTCGAACAGGACGGTGTCGCGTGGTGGGGCGATCGACTCCTCGGGCATCAGCGTCCTCCGGCCTGTCGGGTGATGTAGTTGACGGCGACGAAGCGGGTGAAGACCGACAGCAGGTCGTCGCCGCGGATGGCGACCGTGCGGGTGGCGGTCCGGTCGACGCCGCCGACCCAGGTGGCGACGTCGGCCATGTCGCCCGTCTGCAGGTCGAGCTCGAGGGTGGCCGGGGCGGTGATCGGTGCGCTGGCCATCTCGCCGACCCGACGTGCGGCGCGTTCGGCGGCGTCGCGGATCCGGCGGCACGACTCGGTCGGGTGCAGCGAGTCCGCGCTGGCGCGGGTGATGGAGGTCTTCGTCACGACGTGCTCGGCGTCCGGAGCGAACGGCTCGGTCTCGTCCCAGGTGACCTCGTCGCCGGTGACCAGGGCGATCGGCACCCCGTGGTGGGCGGTGACGAGGGCGTTGATCCCGCTCTCCCCCACCCACGTGCCGTTGACGCGGGCACCGGAGAAGACCTCGGGGTTGTAGGTGTGCGACATCGTGGACGGCTCCCCCGAGATCGAACCGTGGTAGCCGATGAGGAACGCTCCGTCGACGGTGTCGTCGAGCCCCTGCATCATGTACATCGGCTTGTGACGGCCGGTGATGAAGCGCACCTTGTCCGGGTGCACCACGGCACGCGGGTCGAGGTTCGACATCCGGCTGTGGGAGTCGTTGAGGAGCACCTCGGTGGCACCGCCGGCGACGGCACCCTCGATGGCCGCGTTCACCTCGTCGAGGAGCAGTGCGCATCCCAGGGCGTAGCCGTCGCTGCCCGGTCGGCACTGGTCCCAGTCGACGATGCCGGCGACGCCCTCCATGTCGTACGAGATCCAGATCTTCATGCGGACGGTTCCTCCTGGTGGTGCGCGGCCGTGGTGGCCGGGGCGGCTGGTGCGACCGGGTTGGCTTCGGGCTCGACGACCCGTTCGGGGTCGAGGAGCACGTCGGGACGGGTCAGTGCCGGATCGTCGGGTTCGATCGCGGGCTCGTGGAGCGGGTCGACGTCGCCGAGCTCCGCGGAGCGGATGCAGGCGGCGACGTGCGCATCAGGCGTGTGCACGTCGGCGGCCGACGTCGGGACCGTGGTCGTGCCTCCCGGCCGGGTGCCGAGCACCAGCGGGACCGGCGTGAGCGACGGGTCCGTCGTCCGGCAGGCGTCGACCGCGTAGGGGCAGCGCGGGTGGAACCGGCAGCCGGACGGGATGTCGAACGGGCTCGGCGGGTCACCCTGCAGCGCGAGCCGCGTCGTGACGCTCTCCGCGCCCATGCGCGGGATGGAGTCGATGAGCGCTCGGGTGTACGGGTGCCGCGGGTTGCGGAACAGCTCGTCGGTGTCGGCGACCTCCACGATCCGGCCGAGGTACATCACGGCGACGCGCTGGCTGAGGTGCTGGACGACGGCCAGGTTGTGCGCGACGAACAGGATGCTCAGGCCGAGCTCGCGCTGCAGCCGGGCGAAGAGCTCCAGGATCGTCGCCTGCACGGAGACGTCGAGGGCGGACACCGGCTCGTCCGCGATGAGCACGTCGGGCCGTACCGCAATGGCGCGGGCGATCGCGATGCGCTGTCGCTGGCCGCCGGAGAACTGGCTCGGGTACGCGTCGAGGGCGTCCTCTTCGAGCCCCACCAGGTTGAGCAGCCGGATGCTCTCCGCGCGGACCTCGTTCCGCGGCACGATGCGGTGCAGGAGCAGGAGTTCCCGGAGCATCGAGCCGACCGAGATCCGCGGGTTGAGCGAGGAGTACGGGTCCTGGAACACCATCTGGATCCGGCGTGAGGCGTCCTTGTCACGGTGGACGGGCATTCGCTCGCCGTCCGCGTCGAGGGTGCCAGTGGTGGCGGTGACGCTCCCGACCAGGATCTTGGCCAGGGTCGACTTGCCGGACCCGGACTCCCCCACCAGGGCGAGGACCTCGCCGCGGCGGAGCTCCAGGTCGATGCCGTCGAGCGCGGTCAGGGCGGTGGGGGCCGCCTTGCGCATCCGGTCGATGACCGTCACGGGCAGCTGGTAGCGCTTGGTGACGGCCTCGGCACGGAGGACCGGGGCGGTCGCGGTGCTGGTGTTCGGGCTCATGCCAGGACCTCCACCGGTTCGCCGGGGGCGGCGGAGCCGATCTCGTGCGTGCGGATGCAGGCGGCGGTACGGCCGGGGCCGACGTCCTCCTGCGCGGGCATCGCCGTCGTGCAGGCGTCGATCGCGAACCGGCAGCGCGGTGCGAACGGGCACCCGTCCGGCCGTTGCGCGACGTTCGGCGGGAAGCCGGGGATCGGCACGAGCTCCCGGTCCGGGTCGTCGAAGTCCGGCGCCGACTCGAGCAGCCCACGCGTGTACGGGTGACGCGGGTCGCGGAAGACGTCCTTCACCGGACCCGCTTCGACCCGGTGCCCCGCGTACATCACCGCGAGTTCGGTGCATGTCTGGTTCACCACGGCGAGGTCGTGCGTGACGAACGCCAGCGCAGTGCCCGTCTCGTCGCAGAGTTCCTCGACGAGCTGCAGGACCTGGTGCTGCACCGTCACGTCGAGCGCCGTCGTCGGCTCGTCGCACAGCAGCAGCCGCGGGGAACACGACAACGCCATCGCGATCATGATGCGCTGTCGCAGCCCGCCGGAGAGTTCGTGCGGGTAGGCCCGTGCCCGGCGCGCCGGGTCCGGGATGCCCGTGCGACGCATCATCTCGACCGCCAGGTCGGCAGCGGCAGCCCGCGAGAGCCCGAGGTGCCGGCGCGGACCTTCGGCGATCTGCTCACCGACGCGGACGACGGGGTTGAGCGCCGTCATCGGCTCCTGGAACACCATCGCGATCTGCGGGCCCACCAGCTTCCGCCGAGCGGTGGCGGACATGCCGCCGAGGTCCTCGCCGTTGTAGCGGATCGCGCCGGAGAGCACCTCGACGCCCTTGGGCAGGAGCCCGGCGATCGCGCGGAGCGTCAGGGACTTGCCGGAGCCGGACTCGCCGACGATCCCGAAGCGCTCGCCGGGCTGGATGGCGAACGTGAGGTCCTCGACGATGCGGACGTCGTCGCGGCCCTTGCGGCGGATGCCGATGGTGAGGTCCTCGACCTCGAGCAGTGCGGCGGTCATGTGCGTTCCTTCCATGTCAGCGCCTCCGGTCCGGGCTGAGCAGGTCGCTGATCCCGTCGCCGAGCCAGGAGAGACCGAGGCTCGTGACGACGACGACCAGGCCGGGGATCGTGGTCTGCTGCCACTGGGTGGTGATGAACTCCTGCCCGTCGACGATCATCGAGCCCCACTCCGCCGTCGGCGGCTCGATGCCGAGCCCCAGGTAGCCGAGGGTGACGATGGCCATGATGTCCATCACGATGTCGCTCATCGCGTAGATCACGGCCTGGCTCATCACGTTCGGGGCGATGTGGCGGACGAGCAGCCGGGCGTGGGACATGCCGCCGAGTCGTGCGGCGACGACGTAGTCCTGCTGGCGGGCGACGATCACCTCGCCGCGGACGATCTTGGCGTAGGAGACCCACGACACCGCGGCGATGGCGAGGTAGATGCTCGTCTCCCCCGCGCCGAGGACGAACACCAGCACGATCACCATGACGTAGAAGGGGAACGCGAAGAACACGTCGACGATGCGCATCAGGACCGTGTCGACGATGCCGCCCACGTACCCGGCGATCGCGCCGACGACGCTGCCGACGACGAACGGGATGAGCACGGCCAGGAAGCCGACGCGCAGGTCGACCCGGGCGCCCCAGATCAGGCGGGACAACACGTCACGGCCGTACTTGTCGGTGCCGAGCCAGTGCGCGGCGCTCGGCGACTCGAGCGCCTGCTCGAGGTGCTGCGCGATCGGGTCGTACGGTGCGATGACGGGTGCCAGCACGGCGACGAGCACCAGCAGGCCGACGATGACGATGCCCGCCATCAGGGACCCGTTGCGGTACCAGGCGCGGAGCGACCGGGAGCGCGATGCGCGACGGCGCTGCTTGAGGCCCACGAGCGCGGCGGTGGGGGTGGTCATGGGGTGGTGCCTCCGGCCAGGTCGACCCGCGGGTCGAGCATCGTGTAGACGACGTCGGTCAGGATCCCGACCACGACGACGAAGATCGCGACGAACAACGTCACGCCCTGGATCGTCGGGAAGTCACGGGCGAAGATCGCGTTCACCATCAGGGAACCGAGGCCGGGGAGCGCGAAGACCTTCTCGATGACGAGCGACCCGCCGACCAGGTAGCCGAGGTTCACGCCGATGATCGACACCGTCGGGATCGCGGCGTTCCGCAACACGTGGTCCCGGAACAGGGGCAGGCCGGCTGCACCCTTCGACTTCGCGGTGCCGACGTACTCGGACTCGAGCACCCCGATCATCGACGCCCGGAGGCTGCGGATGATCGTCGGCGACATCGCGATCGCCAGCGTCAACGCCGGCAGGAACAGGAAGTACAGGTGGGCGCCGGCACCGTCGCCGTACCCACCGACCGGGAAGGCACGCACGTTCACGGCCAGCAGCAGGATGAGCATGATGCCGACCCAGAACTGTGGCATGCCCTGCCCGAGCAGGGTGAACCCGCGGGCGAACAGGTCGCCGGCGCGGTTCGGACGACTGGCCGCCACGGAGGCGAGCGGGATGCTGATGAGCAGCGCCATCACGAGCGCGAGCCCCAGCAGCGACAGGGTGACCGGCACCGCCTGGAGGACCAGCTGCCCGACGGGCAGCTGGTAGGTGAGGCTCGTCCCGAGGTTCCCGTGCACGATCTGCCCGAGGAACCGGAAGTACTGCTCCCAGAGCGGCTTGTCCAGACCGAGCTGCTCGGTCAGCGCCGCGACGCTGGCCTTCGTCGCGCGCTCGCCGAGGAGTGCGAGCGCCGCGTTGCCGGGCAGCAGGTGGGAGAGGAAGAAGACGATGATGGTCACGCCGAACGCGACCGGGACGGCCTGCAGGAGTCGTCCGGGGATGAACCGGAGCCGGTGGAGCATGACTGCCTTTCCGAGAGGGGTGGTGGGGTCCGGCGTCGGGCCGGACCCCACCGGGTCCTACTTGGCCTTGGAGACGTCCTCGAGCTGGTAGTTGCCGAGGGGCGTCACGTGGAAGTCGTTGACCTTGTCGGTCGTCGCGAACACGTAGGGCGAGTAGTAGAGGTACGCCAGGAAGGCGTCGTCACCGGTCTTCTGCTGCAGTTCGGAGTAGAGCTCCTGCCGCTTGGCCGGGTCGGTCTCCTGCTGTGCCTTCTTGTTGATCGCGAGCACGTCCGGGTTGTCGTAGTGCGTGAAGGCCGAGTTCGAGCCGCCTTCGGGGTCGACGGCGAACGAGGTCCACTCGTCGGGGTCCGGGATGTCCATCGTCCAGGCGGACCAGGCCATGTCGAAGTCGCCGGCGAGTCGGGCTTCCTTGTTCGCCGTCGGGTCGAGCTGCTTGATCTGCATCGTGATGCCGATCTCCTTGAGCTCGGACTGCATGATCTGCGCGATGGAGGTCTGGTTCGGGTCACCCGACCGGATGAGCAGCGTCGTCGTGAACCCGTTCGGCTTCGACGACTTCGCCAGCTCGGCCTTCGCCTGCTTCACGTCGTACGTCGGCCCGTCCGCCTTCGCGTCGTAGTACGGCGTACCGGGCGACAGCAGCGAGTTCGCGGTCGTGCCGTTGCCGAACAGCACGGCCTTGACCATGGCCTTGCGGTCGAGTGCGTACGCGATCGCGCGGCGCACGTGCACGTCGTCGAAGGGCTTGCGCTGCTGGTTGAAGGCGACGTAGTCGATCTGCGTCGACTTGAACGTCTCCGCGTTGACGCCCGATGCCGACTTCAGCGACGAGAGGCTCGACCAGTCCGGGGTGTCGTCGATGTCGACCTGGCCGCCCTGCACCTGGAGCTTCCGGGTGTTGGCGTCCGGCACGACGGTCCACTTGACGCCGTCCAGGTACGGCTTGCCCTTCTGCCAGTAGTCGTCGTTGGCGGTGAGGCTGAGCGACTGGCCCTTCTTCCACGAGTCCCAAACGAACGGTCCGGTGCCGATGGGGTGGGTGTAGAACTCCTTCTTCGACTCCCCCGCGTAGTCCGCCGGGACGATCGCGTTGCTGAAGAGGGACAGGTCGGCGATGAGCGGTGCCCACGCGTACTTCAGGTCGATCTCGACCGTCTCGTCGTCGACGGCGCTGACCTTGTCGATCGCCGCGTTGATGTAGCCCCAGCCGGACGCCCCGGTGGCGGTGTCGGCGTCGATGGAGAAGACGACGTCCTTCGCGGTCATCGGGTCCCCGTTGGAGAACTCGACGCCCTTGCGGAGGTGGATCGTGTACTTCTTGCCGTCCTCCGACGCGTCGTACCCGGTGGCGAGCCACGGCTCGAGCTTCTTGCCGTCTGCACTCACGTTGAACAGCGGTTCCATGATCTGCTGCATCACGTGGATGGAGTTGTTGTCGAAGGTCGTGGTGTTGTCCATCGAGATGATGTCGGCGGACCGCGCCATCGTCAAGACACCGCCCTTCGGGTGGCCGCCGGCCGCGGTGCCGGTGTCCGCCGAGCCGCCGGCGCTGCAGCCCGCGAGGACCAGGGCCGCTGCCGCCGTCACCGCGGCCAGGGCCGCCCGATTCCGTTGTCTCATCGTTGCCTCTTCGCTTCTGTGCACCCGTGGGGTGCGTTGTCCGTCTTCGGGGAGGTGGAGCGAGTGGTGCTGTACTGATGATTACAGTAAGGCAACTTGTTTTCAGTTTTGTTACGTTTGGAAGACAATGACGAACGATGACCTCGACCTCGTCCTGCGGCCGTTCCGACCGGGTGACGCCGCGACCGTCGTCTCCTGGTTCCGCGGACACGCGGATGCGCTCGCCGTCGCCGGCACGGGTGCACCCTGGCCGTACGGGGCCTCGAACCTCCTCGCCGCGTCCGGACGACCCGACCGGACGCCGCTCACGCTCGTCGCACACGACGACGACGCGACGGTGCTCGGCCACGTCGCCGTCGTCCGTGTGACGGAGACCGCGGGGCGGCTGGCGCGGATCGTCCTCGCGCCGAACCTCCGCGGACAGGGCCGGTCCGGCGTGCTCGTCCGGCTCGCGATCGCCGAGGCCCGGTCGCTCGGCCTGGAGGAACTGGCCCTGTTCGTGGTGCCCGGGAACGAACCGGCGCTCCGGGCCTACGCGGCGGTCGGGTTCAGCCGGTCGGACCCCGACCCGGAGCACCCGGAGTACGTGCGTCTCACCCGTCGCCTATCCGGCACGATGGACGCATGACCGAAGCGTCCGAACGCGACCAGCACGACGAGCACGACGAGCACGACCAGCACGACCCCCGCCCCGCCGTCCTGTTCGTGTGTGTGCACAACGCCGGCCGCTCGCAGATGGCAGCGGGCTTCCTCCGCGCGATCGCCGGTGACCGCATCGACGTCTTCTCCGCCGGCTCCGAGCCCGCCGACCGAGTGAACGAGGTCGCGGTGGCCGCCATGCACGAGGTCGGGATCGACATCGTGGGACGGACCCCGACTGTCCTCACCACCGAGGCCGTCCGTCACGCCGACGTCGTCGTGACCATGGGCTGCGGCGACGCCTGCCCCGTCTTCCCCGGCAAGCGCTACGAGGACTGGGAGCTCACCGACCCGGCGGGCCTGCCGATCGAGGACGTCCGTCCGATCCGCGACGACGTCCGCAGACACGTCGAACGCCTGGTGTCGACACTCGTCTGAGTGCCGTCACCAGGCGTCCGGCGTGCTGTGCGAGCGCGCTCGCGTCAGTTCGACGAGTCGTCCGACGTCGTCGGGACGTCCGAGCTGTCGATCTCGAGGGCTGCCTGCTCCCCGCCCTGCTCGCCGACGGTGGACTGCTCCGTGTCGGGCTGCTCGGGCTCTGCCTGCGTGGTCTCTTCTGCCGGATCCGGCTGGCTGTACGTCATGGCCGCGACGCTACGCCGGAGACCGCCCACTGCTCGCAGGGACCGTGACGGTCGCCGATCAGTCGCGGTGGCGACGCACCAGGTCCGGCAGCTCGGCGGGCTCGTACGACTCGTCCGTCGCGTCGAGCTCGTCGGCGGTCCACCAGCGCGACGCCAGGATGTCCACCCGTTCGTCATCGGTCCATCCCGCATCCGACAGCTCGAACCCCGGCGTCCGTACCACGTAGAACTCGGCGTGCCCGCGGTCGTGGTCGGCCTGGTCCCACCCGACCGCGAAGTCCCACGACCACACCGGCTCGCCCGGGTCGGTGACGGCGATGCCGGTCTCCTCGCGGAGCTCGCGGATCGCCGCGTCCCGGTGGGACTCCCCCGGGTCGACGCCGCCGCCCGGCGTGATCCACCGGTGTGCTCCGTCGGACGACGGCGCCTTCGTGTCCATCAGGAACACGCGGCCCGCCGGGTCGAGCAGCAGGATGCGGGAGGTCCGGCGCAGGCCCGGTGTGGCGGTCACGGTGTCACGCCGTGAAGGAGCTGACGTCGCCGACGAGCTTGGTGTGGTCGGCGGGGATCGGCTCGACTGCGGCGAGGGCGATCTCGGCGGCGAACTCGGAGACGCTGTAGAGCTTGCCGACGGCGTCGCGACGACCCTCGATCGCGCCGGGGTTGAGACGGTTCAGCAGGGTCGCCGTGATGGTGCCCTCGATCATGTCGCCGGAGACGGTGACGAACTCGATGCCCGCGGCCTCGAGCTGGGGCAGGAGCTCGCGGAGGGCGAGTTCGCCGGCGCGCTTGCTCTTCGCGACCGGGACGTACTCGGGCATGGTCTCGGCGGTCTCGACGAAGTGCGCCTGGTGACTCGTGACGAAGACCACGCGGGAGCCGGACGGCATGTGCGGCACGGCCGTCTGGAGCATGTCGACCTGGGCGTCGCGGTTCAGGCGGAGCGCGTAGTCCTCGCCCATGCCGGACTCCATGCCACCGGAGGCGTTGAGCACGAGCAGGTCGATGCCACCCCACTCGGCGACGACCGCGTCGACCATGGCCTGAACGGAGTCGTGCTCCGTGAGGTCGGCCTGCAGTGCCAGGGCCGATCCCCCGGCGGCGGCGACCTTCTCGACGATCTGCTCGGCGCGACGGGCCTTGTTGCGGTAGTTGACGACGACCTTCGCACCGGCCTCGGCCAGGTACCCGACCGTGTCCGCACCGATGCCGCGAGAGGACCCGGTGACGAGGGCGCGCGTGCCGTCGAGGGATCCGGGGGCGAGGGGGCTGCTCACAGTGGTGACTCCTGTCGTCGGGCGGCGCCGGTCCTGGTCGTCCCGGGCGGCATCGAGCCTAGCAAGGGGCCCGCGCCACGTCGGCCCGTCAGTGGTGGCTGATACGTTGGACGCAACAGGACCGGACGTCGCGATGCTGCGGATGCCGTGCGCGATGCCAGGGGAGGGAGATCGCGTGAACGTCTCGGAATGGACCCAGGTGATCGTGTGGATCGCCCTGGTGCTCGTGTTGGGAGTGGTCGAGGTCTTCACGCTCGACTTCATCTTCCTCATGCTCGCGGCCGGTGCCGCCGGCGGGTTGATCGCCGCACTGCTCGGCGCCCCGTGGTGGCTCAGCGCCATCATCGCCGCGGTGCTCGCGCTGCTGCTGCTCGCCGTCGTCCGCCCCCGCGTGCTCCACGCGCTGAGCCGTGGTGCCGACCCACACCGCACCGGCGTCGAGGGTCTGGTCGGCATGGCCGGCACGGTCGCCCTCGCGTTCACGCCGTCCGCCCCCGGCCAGGTCCGCCTGGCCAACGGTGAGACCTGGAGCGCCCGGTTCGCACCCGGCGCCGTCGACCGCACGCCACCGCTCGGGACGCGCGTCGTCGTCGAGTCCATCGAAGGTTCCACCGCCGTCGTCCGCATCGAACAGAAGGCAGCCCAATGACGCTCTCCACCGGGACGGTCGTGCTCATCGTCCTGATCGTGGTCATCGTGATCTTCGTGATCACGGTCCTCTCGAAGGCCATCCGGATCGTTCCCCAGGCCACGGCCGGTGTCGTGGAACGGCTCGGGAAGTACCACAAGACCCTCACGCCCGGGTTGAACCTGCTTGTGCCGTTCATCGACCGGCTCCGGCCGCTCATCGACATGCGTGAACAGGTCGTCTCGTTCCCGCCGCAGCCCGTCATCACCGAGGACAACCTGGTCGTCTCGATCGACACGGTCGTGTACTTCCAGGTGACCGACGCCCGCGCCGCCACCTACGAGATCGCGAACTACCTCGGTGCCGTCGAGCAGCTCACGACCACCACGCTCCGCAACGTCGTCGGTGGTCTGAACCTCGAAGAGGCCCTGACCAGCCGCGACAACATCAACGGCCAGCTCCGCGTCGTGCTCGACGAAGCGACCGGCAAGTGGGGCATCCGCGTCGGCCGCGTGGAGCTGAAGGCCATCGAGCCACCCGTGTCGATCGTCGACGCCATGGAACAGCAGCTGCGCGCCGAGCGGAACCGTCGTGCGGCGATCCTGCAGGCCGAGGGCACCAAGCAGTCGCAGATCCTCGAGGCCGAGGGGCAGCGGCAGGCCGCGATCCTCGGTGCCGAAGGTGACGCGAAGGCCCAGGTCCTCCGGGCCGAGGGTGAAGCGCAGGCCATCGCCACGGTGTTCGACGCCATCCACCAGGGCGACCCGGACGAGAAGCTGCTCTCCTACCAGTACCTGCAGATGCTCCCGAAGATCGCCGAGGGCAACTCGAACAAGCTCTGGATGATCCCGAGCGAGTTCACCGAGGCGCTGTCCGGGATCGCGAAGGGTTTCAGCGCCCAGCGGACCGGTCCTGGCGGGTCGGCTGCCGGCGGCGCTGCCGGATCGGACTTCCTGTCCCGCATCTCGAAGCTCGCCGACGAGAGCCTCGCGAACACCCAGGCGCGGGACGGCGCCGGACGCTCCGGCTCCCCCGCGGCCGACGCCTCGGTCGCGGACATCGTGCCGCCGTCGGAACTCGACGACCGCCTGGCCCAGTCGGACCGCAGCATGGACGAGCGTCTCTCCGCCGCCGACCAGGAGGCCGACACGGCGTTCGGCACCGACCCGACGCGCGACTGACCCCGTTCGACGCCGGACACGCCAACGGCCCGCTCCCCTGCTGGGGGGCGGGCCGTTCTCGTCTGTTCCGGTGCTGCGGCGCTCTGGTCCGGTGCTGCGGCGCTCTGGTCCGGTGCTGCTAGGCGCCGCGGCGGGCCCGGAGGACCTGGAGACGTTCCTCCAGCAGTTCCTCGAGCTCCTCGCGGGAGCGCCGCTCGAGCAGCATGTCCCAGTGGGTCCGCGGTGCCTTGACGTCCTCTGCGGCGATCTCGACGGGCTTGCCGTCCTCGCCGAGGAGACGCCCTTCCCAGCCGCTGCGTGGGTCCGACCACACCGGCGGGACCTCGGCGTCGGCGGAGAACACCACGTCGAAGGTCTCACCCGATGCCGCCTGGTAGACGGCACGCTTCCGCTCGGAGAGCTCGACACCGTCCTCGCTCTGGAGGCTCTGGCTCCCGAGCCGCATGCCTCGGAGACTCCGATCAGCCATGTCCGACTCCTCTCGCTCGTTCCCCCGGTCCAACCCACACCACCCGCGTTTCGTTCCGGTGGGGTTGCATTCACAGTCGCTTCCCAGTGCGCAGGATCCGACGGGGACCCGTCGGACGGCGTCAGCGGTGCCCGCGTCGCCAGGGAGCGCAGGCCAGCAGCACGAGCAGTCCCCCCAGCGACAGCACGAGCGTGACGTCCCCGGAGGCGACGGTCGCGGGCGTCGTCGAGGTGCCCAGTGGGACGTCGGTCACCATCGAGGTCGCCGTGTAGGCAGGCACCCGGTCGATGGTGTGCCCGTCCGGGTCGATCACCTGCGACGCGCCGACGGTCGAGATGTTCACGAGCGAGCGTCCGGTCTCGACGGCCCGCATCCGCGCGATCTCGAGCTGCTGCAGGTTCTCGTCGGTCCCGTCGAAGTCCGCGTTGTTCGTCTGCGCCAGGATGACCTGCGCTCCCCCACGTGCCAGGTCGGCGGTCAGCCCGTCGTCGACGACGTCGAAGCAGATCATCACACCCGCGCGGATGCCGGCGACCGGCAGCACGTTCGGCTTCGTCCCGGGTGTGTAGTCGCGCTGCAGCAGGCCGATCAGCGAGGGCGCGAGCTTCGAGTAGAACCAACGGTCGGGAACGTACTCGCCGAACGGCACCGGCCGCTTCTTGTCGTAGGAGGCCTGCCAGCCGTCCGCGCCCCAGACGAACGAGGTGTTGTGGAGCACGCCCGACGACGTCTGCGTCACGGCCCCGGCGACGAGGGGTGCGCCGACGCTCTGCACGACCGCGTCCAGGGCGCCGGCGATGACCGGTTCCCGTCGCGGGTCGTACTCGGCGGCCGCCTCGGGCCAGACGACCAGGTCCACGCCCCGGGCGTCGACGTCGGTCGCGGCGACCTGGGACCGCAGCACGTCACCCGGCTGCGCACGGTCGAAGTAGCCCGCGGGGCCGTTGCCCTGCACGGACTCGACACGCACTGTCCCCTGGACGGCCGTCGGCCACGCGGGCACGGCCAGCACCGCGGACACGAGCAGTCCCGCCGTCGCGATCCGCATCGGCAGCCGGACACCGCCGACCAGCCCGAGCGAGACCACCACGGCGACGCAGTACACGACGACGAAGCTCAGTCCGAACACGCCGACGTACGCGGCGAGGTGCGTGAACGGACCCTGCGACTGCGACAGACCGACCCGTCCCCACGCGAAGCCGCCGTACGGCCAGCTGCCGGAGAACCACTCGCGTCCGGTCCAGAGCGCTGCCACCACGGCCGGGAGGCCCCACACCCGCCCGGCGGTCGAGGGCACCACGCGCGCGACCCAGCGGTAGGCCAGTGCGATCGCGACCGTGCCGACGGCGAAGAGCGCCGCCTCGAGCAACGCCAGCGCGAACCAGGGCACCGGTCCGAGGTAGCGGCCCGCCCACGAGATCGCGGGCAGCCAGAACGTCGCTCCGGCGAGCAGTCCGAGCCAGGCCGCCCGACGAGCGCGCTGTCCCATCGCGGCGAGCAGGAGGCACGCCACGGCCGGGTAGGCGAGGAACCACCAGCCGGGCGACGGGAACGACAGGGCGAAGAGCAGTCCCCCGATCACCGACAGCGGCAGCGCCTGGCCGAGCGGCAGCGCGGCGAACACCGACGTCGACTGCGCGACGACGGGCGTCGTCGTCCGGGTCGCACGGCCGGCGTCCGCACGCGCCGGGCGCACGGCTGTCCCGGGGACCGACACTGGGCCTCCCGTCAGACCGTCGCGTACGCGACGATGCCGCGGCGGACCGCGTCGGTGGCGCGCCGGGCGGTCTGCGCGAGGTCCGGGTCGCCGGCGTTCCGGATCTGGTCGAGGAGGTCGATGACCTGCTTCGACCAGCGCACGAAGTCCCCCGCGGCCAGGTCGAGCGAGCGCAGGACGTCGTCGAGCGGCGAACCCGACGCCCAGCGGAACATGCCGAGCGCGATCGCCGGGGTGGGCGGCTCGGACCCGGCCAGCCGGGCGTCCCGCTCGACGTCGTCCAGGCGGGACCAGATCGTCAGCGTCTCGTCGAGCGCCGGCCGGAACGCCCCGCGCGGGACGGCGTGCTCGGTGCCCGGTGCGTCCTCGCGACGCGGCTGGTAGACGATCGTCGCCGCCATGCCGGCGAGCTGCGCGGGGGTGAGGTCCTTCCAGACCCCGGCTTCCAGGCACTCGGCGACCAGCAGGTCCCGGTCGCCGTAGATGCGCTGCAGTCGGCGACCACCGGCGGCCACGGTCACGTCGCCCTGCTCGTCCTGCACCAGGTACCCGAGGGCGAGGAGCACGTCGGTGACGCGGTCGAACGTCGTCGCGACCGCGCCCGTGCGGGAGCGGATCTGCTGCACGAGCTTGTCGTTGGTGCGCTTGAGCTTGTACCAGCGCTCGGCCCAGCGGGCATGCGCCTCCCGGTCGGGGCAGGCGTGACAGGGGTGCCGCTGGAGCTGGCGGCGGACCTCGCTGATCGCGGCCTGACGCTCCTGGCGGGCACCGTGCGACGCTTCACGACCACCGGGCACGTTGGTGCGCTCGAGGTCCGAGAGCCGCCGACGCAGCGCCGCGTACTCGGTGAAGTCGCCGAGGTGGCACTGCATGGCGTCCTGGTAGCCGTCCAGGGACTCCTGCTGCGACCGCACCTTACGCGCCAGGTCGACGACCGAACGGTCCGCCTGGAACTGGGCGAACGAGGTCTCGAGGACCTCGCGGGTGCGGTCCCGACCGAACTGCTCGATCAGGTTCACGGCCATGTTGTACGTCGGCTTGAACGACGAGTTCAGCGGGTAGGTGCGACGGCTCGCCAACGACGCGACGGCCTGCGGCTCGAGCCCGTCCGTCCACTGCACGACCGAGTGCCCCTCGACGTCGATGCCACGACGACCGGCGCGACCGGTGAGCTGCGTGTACTCCCCCGGCGTGATCGGCACCCGGGCCTCGCCGTTGAACTTCTCGAGCTTCTCGAGCACGACGGTGCGCGCGGGCATGTTGACCCCGAGCGCGAGGGTCTCGGTGGCGAAGACGACCTTCACGAGCTTGCGCTGGAACAGGTCCTCCACCACCTCCTTGAAGGCCGGGAGCAGGCCTGCGTGGTGCGCGGCGACGCCGCGCTCCAGACCCTCGAGCCACTCCCAGTAGCCGAGCACGGCCAGGTCCTCGTCGAGCAGGGTGCGGCAGTGGTACTCGGCTGTCTCCCGGATCTCCCGGCGCTCGTCGGCCGTCGTCAGGGACAGCCCGGAGCGCACGACGTGGCGGACGCCCTGGTCGCAGCCGTTCCGGCTGAAGACGAAGAAGATCGCCGGCAGCAGCATCCGCTCGTCCAACATCTTCGCGATCTGTTCGCGGTGCGCCTTCTCGGTGCGCGGGCCCCGGCGCTCCGGGAACCCACCGCGGCCACCGCGTCGACCCCGCGGACCACCGGACCCCCGGGAGGCGCTGCCCACCAGACGGAGCAGCTCCGGGTTGACCCGGTTGGTCGCGGCGGCACCCGACGAGTCGAACAGGTCGACCATCTTGTTGCCGACGAGGACGTGCTGGTCGAGCGGGACCGGACGGTCCTCGGACACGATCACGTCGGTGTCGCCGCGGACCGTCTGCAGCCAGTCGCCGAACTCCTCGGCGTTGCTGACCGTGGCGGACAGCGAGACCAGCCGGACCTCGGTCGGCAGGTGCAGGATGACCTCTTCCCACACCGCGCCGCGGAACCGGTCGGCCAGGTAGTGCACCTCGTCGAGCACGACCCACGCCAGGTCGTCGAGCAGGTCGGAGTCCGCGTAGATCATGTTCCGCAGGACCTCGGTCGTCATCACGACGACGCGGGCCCGGGGATTGACGTTCGTGTCGCCCGTGAGCAGGCCGACCTCGGTCTCCCCGTAGGCCTGGACGAGCTCGGCGTACTTCTGGTTGCTCAACGCCTTCATCGGCGTCGTGTAGAACACCTTCGCCGTCGGCTGCCGCATCGCCAACCAGATGGCGAACTCGGCGATGATCGTCTTGCCGGCACCGGTCGGCGCTGCGACCAGGACGCTCCGGCCCTGGTCGACGGAGTCGCACGCAGCGAACTGGAACGGGTCGAGGTCGAAGCGCAGGTCGGTGCGGAACAGCTCGAGGTTCCGGGACCGGGAACGGACCTTCGCGGCGGCGAACCGCTCGGCGGGGCTGAGGCTGGTCTCGGTCACAGTCCGTACTCCTCGTCGAGCTTCGCCTGGCGCTTGGCCACGCGGCGGTCGTGGATCCACGTCACCAGGCAGGCCGCGAAGTAGAGCACGACCATCGGGATCGCCAGGATGAACATCGACAGGATGTCCGCCGACGGGGTCACCAGTGCGGTGAAGACCAGGATGAGGACGATCGCGACCCGCCACGAACGGACGATCGCCGCCGCCGACAGGACGCCGACGAAGTTCAGCAGCACCAGGAAGACCGGCAGCACGAAGGCGATGCCGACCGCGACGATGAGCTTGATGACGAAGTCGTAGTAGGCCTTCGCGTCGACGATCGAGGTGTCCTGTGCGGAGACGAAGCTGCCGAGGATCCCGACCACGTGCGGCAGGACGTACCAGCCGAACGCGCAGCCGGCGAAGAACAGCGGGATCGCGGTGCCGAGGAACCCCCACACGTACTGCTTCTCACGGCGGACCAGGGCCGGGACGATGAACGCCCAGATCTGGTAGAGCCACACCGGGCTCGCGAGGACGACCCCGATCGTGATCGCGATCTGCAGGCGGAGGTCGAAGGCGCCGGTGATCATCGGGAAGTTCAGCTCGGCAGTGTGCCCACCGACCCGCGCGAGCTGCGTCACCGGGGCACGGAGCGAATCGAGCACGAAGGGGGTGAGGAACCAACCGCCGATCGCACCCACCAGCACCGCGACGACCGCCTTGAAGAGACGGTTGCGCAGCTCGATCAGGTGCTGACCGAGGGACATGCGGCCTTCGGGCTCCTTCGGCCGGCGCCCTTGCCGCTTCTCTCGCCCGCTCGCGGTCGTCGAAGCCATGGTCCGATCCTACGGCAGCGGTCTCTCAGTGGACGTCGAGAGCGGCGGCGGCGAAGTCGCGGACGGCCTGCCGGGCGGCCGGCGGGTCGAGCACCACGGCACGGCCCGGCAGGCCGGCCACCAGACGGACCACCCCGTCGAACCCGGCCGACGCGGCGAGCCGGATGCGCACCCGTCCGTCGTCGTCCGGCGCGTCCGCGGTGTCCGCGAGGAAGTCGGCGACCAGCGGCAGCGACGACCCGTCGAGCTCCACCGTCACGATGACGTCCTGGGCGCTCTGCTGGAACAGCGTGTCGGGCAGGACGACGTCCTCGATGGTCCGTTCCGCGGGCCGGTCGTCGACGCGCACGCCGGACATCCGGTCCAGTCGGAAGGTCCGGATCGCGGCACGGTCGAGGTCCCAGGCGCGCAGGTACCAGTCCGCGTCGATCGACTCCACCCGGAGCGGGTCGACCCGGCGCGTGCTGCCCTGCGTCCGCGGTCCGGCGTACTCGAAGTGCAGGCCGCGGCGGCCTGACATGGCCTCCCGGATCACCGTGAGGGCGGCGTCGTGCAGGTCCTGGCCGACGGCGACGTTGCCCGCCACACCGCCGGCACCACGGGACAGCTTCGCCATCAGGGCACGGATCGCGTCCTTGTCAGCCGCCTCGGGCAACGCCGACAGGTACTGCAGCCCGGCGATGAGCGCCGAGGCCTCGCGGGCCGACAGCCGCGGAGCGTCGTCGATCGCCACCAGGTTCGTCAGGACGATCATGTCGTTCTGGTCGAAGTCGTCCCAGGCGATGTCGAACAGGTCACCGTGCTGGTACTGCATGGTCTCGCCGGGGACACCGGAGACCGCGATGAGCTCGACGGCACGGCGGATCCGGGACTCCGGGACGCCGAAGTGCCGAGCCGCCTCGGACACGGAGACACGCTCGCGGTCGATCAGGTACGGCACGAGGGCCAGCAGGAAGGCCAGCTTGTCCTGCGCCTGCAGCGGTTGGGCGTCAGCCATGTGTCGCTCCGTCGTTCCCCGTGGTCGCGCCCGCGACGCCGCTCTCCGGTGCACCGGTGTGGTCCTCGACGAGCACGCGGAGCCGGTCGACCACGCGCTGCCGCAGGTCCTCGGGTTCGACGACGCGGACCTCGGGCCCGAAGGCCGCCAGTTCCTCGGCCAGGATCTGCGGGTCGACGTGGTGGATCACGAGTTCACCCTCGGCGGTCGAGGTCGTGTCCCGGCGTCGGGTCAGTCGTCGTTCAGCGTCGGAGCCCGGGACGACGTGCACGGTCGCCGTGCGCTCGGCCCAGACCCGGTCGAGGCCCGCCAGCGCCCGTTCCCCGGCGTCGGCCGGCGCCGGGTGCTGCCCGACCTCGTACTGGGTGACCGGCCCGACGATCCGGGCGAGCAGGTAGTTCTTCTCGGAGCGGGTCGCGAACTCGTGCGCGGCGAGCATCCACCGGCCGCCGTGCTGCACGAGCGCGAGCGGGGCGAGTTCGCGCACCCGCGCATCGTGGTGCCCCGGTGTGATGTAGGAGAACCGGACGGCCGCCGCCCGGTCGAGGGCCGAACGCAGCGGCTCGAAGGCGGCGTCCCGGGTGCGCAGCCGCGGAGCGTACGCACCGATGGCGGCGGCGCCGTCACCGGCGTCGTGCTCCGACCCGTCGTCGTCGGACCCGGCGGAACGGACCTTCAGCAGACCGCGGCGGGAGTCGGCGGACAGCGCGCCCTCGCGCCAGGCCATCGCGGCCAGGGAGAGCAGCGCGGACTCGTCCGGGGTGAACCGGACGTCGAGGGGCAGGTCGTACTCGCCCTTCGGGATGCGGTAGCGCAGCGTCTGGTTGTTGCCGGCGGCGCCCGGGGTCTCGATCGTCTCGAGCGGGATGCCGAGCTCGCGGACGTCGTCCTTGTCGCGCTCGAACTGTCGCTCGAGCGACGCGTTGTCCCCGCCGGTGCTGTAGCGCTGCCGGTAGCCCTGCACGTTCGCCAGGATCTCGGACTTCGTCAGCCCGGACTCCGTCGACAGCAGCGCGAGGACCAGGCTGAACAGCCGTTCCTCAGCGGGCACACGGGGAGCACGAGTGGTGGGCACGTGCCGATCCTACGCAGCCTGTGGTGCGGGTCAGCGCGGCATCACGCCGAGCACGTCGATGACGTACGCGTACGCGGCACCCTGCTCGTGCACGATCGCCAGCACCTGGTCACCCACGTGGCGGCCGAGCAGGGCGTTCCGGATGCCGTCGACGACCTGGCCCTTCGCCAGCGGCAGCGGCTGGGAGCCCGAGCCGTCGGTCCAGCTGGAGCCCGCGACGGTCGAGTCGGCCGTGCTGCTGCCCCACGTGACGGCGGTGTACTTCACCACGGCGGTGTCCTTCGCCGTGAGGGTCGCGCCGTCGCCCTTGCGGAGCAGGTGCTGCTCGTCCTGCTTCGGGGCGGACCACGACGGGATCGTGATGCCGGGCGCGCCGTCGGGTGCGAGCACGACGGCAGGCATGCGGTCACCCGCGAGCTGTGGCGTGCCCGTCGCGCGGGCGTCGAAGGCCCGCTTGACGTCGACGACGAAGACGGCGGCGTCCTCGGCCTTCGACCCCGAGCGACCCTGGTCCGCAGCGGTGCCGGAGAGCGCGGACTTCGGCAGTGCCACGGCCAGGCGGTCGCCCACCTGGGCGCACTCGAGCGCCTCGCCGAGCGCGCCGCCGTTGGTGGAGCCCGCCGTCAACGGTGCGGTGCTGCCGGTGTAGCCGCTGGTCTGGGCCACCGCGCCGGTGGCACCGTCGACCAGCGTGTACTCGAGCACCACGGGGGTGCCGTCGCCGATCGTGCGGCCCTCGCCCTGGCGGAGCACGGAGACCTGCGTGCCGCGGACGGTCAGACCGGCCGGCACGGTGACCTCCGGCTCGGAACCGAAGGCGCCCTTCGCCGACACGGCCTGGGACGCGGCGCCGGACGGGGCGCACGTGCCGGCCGATCCCGCACCGGGCGTGGCGCACGCGGTCAGCGACGCGAGGAGTCCGATGGTGACGACGAGTGCGGGGATGGCGCGCACGGATCCTCTTTCCGGTCGATGCAGGACGGGCACGGGGGAAGCCTACCGGTCGCCGTCGGAGGGACCGGACGCCCCGAGGACCGCTGCCGTGGGCTCGGACGCTGCCGCGACGGCGGCCTCGGACGCCGCTTCGGCAGCGGCGACCTTCCGCGCCTGGGCTGCAGCCTGACGGGCGACCTTCCGGAGCTTCTTGTCGCTGGCACCGCGCTCGCCGACCGCGCCGGGGGTCCACGCCTCGACGTCCTCGTCGGAGAACTCCGCCTTGCCGGCTCGACGCTTCAGGTTCGGTAGGACGACACCGTCGGCCAGTCGACGGGCCGTGATGAGGAAGCCGGTGTGCGCCACCATGCGGTGGTCGGGTCGGACTGCGAGACCCTCGACGTGCCAGGTGCGCACCAGGGTCTCGCTCGACTGCGGGTCGGTGAAGCGTCCGGTGTCGCGGAGCGCCTCGGCGGTGCGGGAGAGCTGCGTCACCGTGGCGACGTAGCAGACGATGAGACCCCCGGGCGCGAGGGCGTCGGCTGCCTCGTCGACGCACTCCCAGGGCGCGAGCATGTCGAGCACGACGCGGTCGATGCTCTGCGGCTCGACGGCCTGCGGCAGTTCCTCGACCAGGTCGCCGACGGTGACCGACCAGTTGTCGGGGACAGCGCCGAGGAACGTGCCCACGTTGCCACGGGCGATCGCCGCGAACTCCTCGCGTCGCTCGAAGGACTGCAGGCTGCCGCTCGGGCCGATGGCGCGGAGGAGCCAGAGCGACAGTGCGCCCGAACCGACGCCGGCCTCGACCACGCGGGCGCCGGGGAAGACGTCCGCGAAGGCGACGATCTGTGCCGCGTCCTTCGGGTAGACGATCGCGGCTCCGCGCGGCATCGACATGACGTAGTCGTTGAGGAGCGGCCGGAGGGCCAGGTACTCGTCGCCCGTGCTGGCCCGGATGACCGACCCGTCCGGCTGGCCGATGACGTCGTCGTGCGCGAGCATGCCGCGGTGCGTGTGGTAGACCACGCCGGGCTCGAGCGAGAGCGTCGTGAGCTTGCCCTTCGGCCCGGTCAGCTGCACCCGGTCACCGGCGCGGAACGGACCGCGGGGCGGGGTGTGCGGGGCGCCGCCGGCGGTGTGCGGCAGCTCGGCCTCCGGAACAGCAGCGGCGTCGTGCACGGTGGTGTCGTCGCTCATCGCGCGTCCCCTTCGGTGGCGGGGGCCGACGTCGGGACGGAGGTCGGGCCTCCTTGGCGTTCGGCTGCCCGCGCGCTGAGCGCCGGGCCGGTGAGTTCGAGCAGGCGGTCGACGTCGACGCCGTCCAACGTGGTGAGGTGGACGTCGCTCGCGCCCTCGGCGATCGGGACGATGTGCTCCACCGCGACGGTGACGGCGCCCGAGGCCCGGGCGGAGGCGACGCCCGTGGCGGAGTCCTCGATCGCGACGCAGGCGGTGGGTTCGACGCCGAGCTGTGCGGCGGCGGTCAGGTACGCGTCCGGGTGCGGCTTCGGACGGTCGACGTCGTCACCGGCCACGACGACCCGGAAACCGCGGGCACCGAACGCCTCGGCCGTCACGAGCGCCATCGTCCGACGGGACATCGTCACGAGGGCCGTCGGGATGCCGCGGTCGTGCAGTTCCTCGACGAGTTCACGGGCGCCGGGACGCCAGGGCAGGTCGTCACCGTGCAGCCGCTCGACCACGAAGTCGGTCATCCACTGGACGATCTCCTCGACCTCCAGGTCGACGCCCTTGTCACGGAGGATCTCCCCCGACCGCTCCAGGCCACTGCCGACGAGCGACAGACCGTCCTGGTGGGTCCACTCGGCGCCGTAGCGGGCGGTGAGCACGACCTGCGACTCCTGCCAGATCGGCTCGGTGTCGATGATCGTGCCGTCCATGTCCCACAGCACGGCTGCGGGCAGCACCGATGCGGGCTGGGCGGGGGTGGGGGGTTGCGCGGTCACGGGCGACGAGTCTACCGGCGGCGCGGTCGGTGGACGGCGGCCTGTGGAGAGCGGGACTATCGTGGATGCCTGATCGTGTCCGGTCGGCACGCGCGTGAGCGCGGCGGACCACTCCACCACCAGGAGGCCCTGCCGTGCCACAGCACTCCCCCTTCAGTGACGGACGGCTCCTCGTCGTCGCGTTCGAGGGCTGGAACGACGCGGGAGAGGCCGCGAGCGGTCTCGCCCGACGCATCGTCGACTCGCTCGAGCTCGACGAACTGCGCGAGATCGACGGGGAACGCTACGTCGACTACCAGTTCAACCGGCCCGAGGTCGGTTTCGACGACGACGGCGAACGCGGAGTGCAGTGGCCCCGCATCGTCCTGCACGGCCCCAGCGCCGAGGGCCGCCCGGTGATCGGGGCGACCGGTGCCCCGACCGAACGCGACGTGTTCGTCCTCGTCGGCCCCGAACCGTCGCGCACCTGGCGCGGCTTCTGCGCCGAGGTCATCGACCTGGCCGACGTCTACTCGATCGACGCCGTCGTGTTCGTCGGCGCGATGCTCGCCGACGTGCCGCACACCCGTCCGATCTCGGTCTTCGTGTCGAGCGAGAACGCCGGCGTCCGGGCCGCGTTCGACGTGGACAAGTCGACGTACGAGGGGCCCACCGGCATCCTCGGGGTCCTCGCCGACTCGATGGACAAGGCCGGGCTCACGACGCTCTCGCTGTGGGCGTCGGTCCCGCACTACGTGCACAACGCACCCTCCCCCAAGGCCACGCTGTCACTCCTCGACAAGATGGAGGAGCTCACCGACGTCACCGTGCCCCGCGGCACGCTGCTCGACGACGCCGCGCAGTGGGAGGAGGGCATCGACGCCCTCGCCTCGGACGACGAGGACATGGCGTCGTACATCGGGCAGCTCGAGCAGGCGCGTGACACCGTCGACTCCCCGGAGGCCTCGGGGGACGCCATCGCGCAGGAGTTCGAGCAGTACCTCCGGCGTCGCGAGCACAAGGACGGCAAGGACGGCAACGGGGCGGCGGGTGAGGGGCCGTGGCGTCCGCCGCAGCCGCCGCAGTAGGCGCGAGACCCTGACGGACGGGAGGCCCGGGACCAGCTGGTCCCGGGCCTCCCGTCCGTCCGGTGCGTGCGTCAGGAACGCGACTCCGCTCGCCGAGACGGCGCGACTCGCCGCCCGCCGGTCGCCGGTCGCCCGAGGTGCCGGGACACCGGCACCTCGGGCCCCGGGACACCGGGGTGTCGGCACCTCGGCGAAGCGGGTGGGCGTGCGCGCAGGCGCGCCGCGTCAGCCGATGCGGATGCCGAGGAGCGCGTCGACCAGGTCGACGAGCTCGGGCGTCGCCGCCGTGCCGGCCGCGATCGCGGTGTCGACGACCGCGACGGCACCCGGCGTGTCGAGGTCGTCCGCGACGCGGGCGCGGAGGCGGCCGATCACCTGGTCGGCGTCGTCCTGCTCGCCGCGACCGCCCGCGGCCCAGGCGTCCCAGGACGCCAGCCGGCGCTCGGCGTCCTCGAGGTCGCCGTCGAACCACTCCCAGTCGTCGGAGTAGCGGTGCGACAGCAGCGCCAAGCGGATCGCCCGCGGATCGGCGCCGGCGTCCAGCAGACCGCGGACCGTGACCAGGTTGCCGAGCGACTTCGAGATCTTCGTGCCCTGGTAGGCGACCATGCCGGTGTGCACGAACGCGTTCGCGAGCGGCTGCTGGGCGAGGGCTGCGGCGTGCCCGGCGCTCATCTCGTGGTGCGGGAAGACCAGGTCGCTGCCGCCGCCCTGCACACTGATCGGCAGGCCGAGCCGGTCGCCCGCGATGACGCTGCACTCGATGTGCCAGCCGGGACGCCCGGGGCCGATCTCGGTGTCCCAGCTCGGCTCGCCCTGGCGCTCGGCACGCCACAGGAGCGGGTCGAGGGGGTCGCGCTTGCCGGGGCGGTCGGGGTCACCGCCGCGTTCGGCGGAGAGGGCGAGCATGGTGTCGCGGTCCAGACGGCTCTCGTCACCGAGCGTCCACACGTCGTTCGCCCGGTTCACGTCGAAGTACAGGTCCTCACCGTCGGAATCGGGCGTGGGCACGGTGTAGGCGGCGCCGGTCTCCTCGAGGTAGGCGACGGCCTCGGCGACGCGGTCGACCTCGTCCGTGACGGCCACGTAGTCGTCCGGCGGCAGGACGCGGAGGGCCTCCATGTCGCGGCGGAACAGGTCGATCTGCGACGCGGCGAGCTCCCGCCAGTCGACGCCGTCGCGGGTCGCGCGCTCCAGCAGCGGGTCGTCGACGTCGGTGGTGTTCTGGGCGTACTGCACCTGCAGGCCGGCGTCGCGCCAGACCCGGCCGAGCGTGTCGAACGCCAGGTAGGTGGCGGCGTGGCCCAGGTGCGTGGCGTCGTAGGGCGTGATGCCACAGACGTACAGCGCCGCCCGGTCGGCACCGCGCGTCGGGTCGACGGGCTTGCCGGTGGCGGTGTCGTGGACGACCGGGCGGGGACCGGCGCCGGGGACCTCCGGGACGGACGGTGCCGACCAGGCCCTCATGCCTGCACCACCCCGAGCGAGAGCAGCACGATGAGGACGATGCCGAGCAGGATCCGGTAGACGACGAAGGGCATGAAGCTCCGCTTGCTGATGTAGTTCATGAAGGCGGCGATCACGACGAAGCCGACGACGAACGCCACCACGGTCGCGATGAGCGTGTCCGCCAGGCCGAACGGTGCGCCGGTGTCACCGAGGCTCGTCGCTGCCTCGTACAGGCCGGACAGGAACACCGCGGGGATCGCCAGGAGGAACGCGAACCGCGCCGCGGCCGGCCGCGTGTACCCGAGGGCGAGCCCCATCGACACGGTGGCTCCGGAGCGGGAGACACCCGGCACGAGCGCCAGGACCTGTGCCAGGCCGATCAGGATGCCGCCGGTGAAGGTCATCTGCTCGATCGGACGGACCTTGCGGCCGACGCGGTCCAGCACGCCCAGGACGACCCCGAAGACGATGAGGACGATGGCGACGATCCACAGCGACCGGAACGTGGTCTCGATGGTGTCCTGCAGGAGCAGCCCGATGACGCCGATCGGGATCGTGCCGATGATGACGAGCCATCCGACGCGGACGTCCGGGTCGTTCCGTGGCACCTTCCCGGCCAGGGCGCCGAACCACTTCCGGACGATCCGGACGATGTCCTTCCAGAAGTAGATGAGCACGGCGGTCTCGGTGCCGAGCTGCGTCACCGCCGTGAAGGCCGCGCCGGGGTCCTGTGCGTCGGGCAGGAACAACCCGACGATGCGCAGGTGGGCGCTGGAGGAGACCGGCAGGAACTCCGTCAGCCCCTGGACGAAGCCGAGGAAGATCGCTTCGAAGATGTGCACGTGTGCGGCCTTTCGCCGGTGCTGGACTCGGTTGTGCCGTCACCGACGACGACCATGCACGGTATCAGTAGGTCGCGAACAGGTCCCCGAGGACGCGGCGGCCGAACGCCAACGACTCGAGCGGAACGCGCTCGTCGACGCCGTGGAACATCGCGGGGAAGTCGACGCCAGCCGGCAGCTGCAGCGGCACGAAGCCGTACCCGGCGATGCCCAGTCGCGAGAGCGCCTTGTTGTCGGTACCGCCGGACAGCAGGTACGGCAGCACCGGAGCACCCGGGTCGTGACGCTCGAGGACGTCCCGGACGGCGTCGACGAGCGGGCCGCCGAAGTCCTGCTCGAGCCCGACGTCCTGGTGCGTCATCGTGACCTCGACGTCGTCGCCGGCCAGTTCGCGAACCCGGGCCAGGACCGCGTCCTCGTCACCGGGCAGGCAGCGGATGTCCACGAGCGCGGTGGCCTGGTCGGGGATCACGTTGTGCTTGTACCCGGCGCTCAGGACGGTCGGGTTCGTCGTCGTGTGCAGGGCGGCGTGGATGAAGCGGGCGGCCGACCCGGTGGCGAGCGCGACCTCGTCCGGTCCGGTGGCGACCGGGTCGACCCCCAGGAACCGGGCCACCTCGGTGACCATCGCGGTGGTCGTGTCGGACAGCCGGACCGGCCACTCCTCGCTGCCGATCCGGGCGACGGCGGCGGCGATCGTGGTGACCGCGTTGTCCTTGATGACGTGCGAGCCGTGCGCCGCGGTCCCCCGCGCGGTGAGCTTCACCCACATCAGGGCCTTCTCGCCGGTCTGCAGCAGGTAGGCGCGCCGGTCACCGACCGTGATCGAGTAGCCACCGACCTCGCTGATCGCCGCGGTGGCGCCGTCGAAGACCTCGGGGTGGGTGTCGACCACGTGGTGGGCGCCGAGGATGCCGCCCGCCTCCTCGTCGGCGAAGTACGCGATCACCAGGTCCCGCTCCGGGGCGCCCCGCTGCTCGATGACGTCCGACAGCGCGGTGAGCATCATCGCGTCCATGTTCTTCATGTCCACGGCGCCGCGGCCCCAGAGGGACCCGTCGCGCACCTCGCCGCCGAACGGGTCGACGGACCAGTTCGCCGGGTCGGCGGGGACGACGTCGAGGTGTCCGTGCACGACGAGTGCCGGCTTGCTGCGGTCACGACCGGGCACGCGGGCGACGACGCTGACGCGGTCCGGTTCGGACTCGAACAGCTGCGGCGTGAGCCCGAGCTCCTGCAGCGCGGACTCGACGTAGTGCGCCGCCTCGGTCTCACCGCGCGACTTCCCCTCACCCCAGTTCGTCGTGTCGATCCGGATCAGGTCCCGCGCGATCGCCGCGGTGCGTTCCAGCTCGGACGTCATGGTCCAACGCTACCGGCGAAGCCGCTCCGACTGCGCCGCGCCCGGGATGCGCGACCGTGTTCAACGCGCGTTCACACCCGTGCTAGTGTCTTCTCTCGGCAGGAACGCCGGGGAAACCCGGTCGAACGGCCCGATGCGGGCATCATGTGCAACGCATCACACCCAGTCCGGGTGGCGGAATTGGTAGACGCGCTAGCTTGAGGTGCTAGTGCCCGTATTAGGGCGTAGGGGTTCAAGTCCCCTCTCGGACACGCAGTACCCGCTCTTCGGAGCACGTACTCGAACACTTGTGTTGAGACAAGCGGCGAACGGCCCTCCTTCGGGAGGGCCGTTCGTTTTGGTGCGCCCGTGACAGGACAATGCGTTCTCGGACCGTCACGTCTCCGGCCGCCACGTCACGGACGGGAGGCCCGTCACCATCTGGTCACGCGCCTCCCGTCCGTCCCGTACGCCCTACGCCCTCACGGAAGCTGGCCTCACGGACACTGGGCGTCAGCGTCGCGCGCGCCGCACCACCCACACCGCCACGCCGCCGATGAGCAGGTAGGGCCACATGGTGACGACCGGGTCGAGCACCCCGTGCCGCCAGTCGCTCCGGGTCGACCCGAGCCGCGCGCCGATCGGACTGTCGGCCTGCTCCGCCGCGATGCCGGTCTCGCGGATCAACCGGTCCGGCCGCCCACGCAGCGCGTCCGTCACGCGGTGCGTGGCCACGTCGAGCCGGTCGCCGACGACGAGCAGCATCCAGTGCGCCAGGCGCCCCTCGCTGAACCGCCGGTACGCGTACCGCTTGACGATCCCGGCGGGACCGGCGAGCGGTTGCGCGGTCCCGAACACGGGCGTGACGTGGGCGTGCTCGATGGACCGCTCGCGTCCCTCCGCCCCGGCCTGCTGCTCGGGACGCTCCCAGTGCGCGTTGGTGGCGGAGCCGGCCTCGCGGGACAGTTTCGGCACGCTCGGCCGGTCGGCGAGGTCCAGGTCGCTCCCCCACCCCGGGATCCGTGCCCGCAGCTCGTCCGCGGACGGCAGGTCCCGGGGCTTGTCCGCCACGTAGGCGATGTGGTCGTCGGCGTTGCTCATGCTCTGCTCTCCGTTCCCGGTCCCGCTCACGGCACGATCACCGGCTTGATGCACCCGTCGAGCTTCGACGAGAACAGGTGGTAGGCCTCACCGATGTGCTCGAGCGGGATCCGGTGCGTGATGATGTCGCTCGGCTTGAGGTGCCCGGCCTGGATGTGCTCGAGCAAGCGCGGCCACTGACGCTTCACCGGCGCCTGGTTCATGTGGATCGTGACGCCCTTGTTCATCGCGTCGCCGAACTTCACGAGGTTCGGGATGGGCCCGTAGGCACCCATCGCCGAGACGGTGCCGCCCTTCCGGACGCCGTCGATCGCCCAGTTCAGGGCGACCGGCGACCCACCCTGCATCTTCAGCTTGGCGCTCGAGACGTGCATCAGGAAGTTGCCGTCCGCTTCGGCACCGACGGCGTCGATGATGCTGTCCGCTCCGAGGAAGCCCGTCTGCTTCTTGATCTCGACGACGACGTCGTCCACCTCGGCGAAGTTGATCGTCTCGGCCTGGGCGAACTCGCGCGCCTTGGCCAGGCGGTACTCGAGCTGGTCGATGACGATCACCCGTCCGGCGCCCATGAACCATGCCGACTTCGCTGCGTACAGCCCGACGGGTCCGGCACCGAGCACCACGACGGTGTCGCCCTCGCGGATCGAGGCGAGCTGCGCTCCGAAGTACCCCGTGCCCAGCGCGTCCGTCATCATCAGCGCGTCCTCGGGGTCGAGCCAGTCCGGGATCACCTGCGGGCCGACGTCGGCGAACGGCACCCGGACGCGTTCCGCCTGGCCGCCGTCGTAGCCGCCGGTGGTGTGCGAGTAGCCGAAGATGCCGCCGACCGCGGTGGCGTTCGGGTTCACGTTGTGGCAGTTCGTGAAGAGACCGCGGGCGCAGAACCAGCAGGTGCCGCAGGAGATGTGGAACGGCACCATCACCCGGTCTCCCACGTTGAGGGTCTCCACCGACGACCCGACCTGTTCGACGACCCCGATGAACTCGTGGCCGAAGGTGTGGCCGACGCGGGTGTCGGGCATCATGCCGTGGTACAGGTGCAGGTCCGACCCGCAGATCGCCGCCCGTTCGACGCGGATCACGGCGTCGTTCGGGTGCTCGATGCGGGGGTCCGGCTTGTCCTCGACGCGGACCCGGTAGGGGCCGCGGTAGGTCATGGCGCGCATGGCGCTCCTCTCGGTCGTGCCGTCCACGCTGACGGTCGGCGGATGGGAGGAGGTCCAGGGTCGCGTTCCGTGTCCCAGCCGGCAGCAGCGCACCAGGACCGGTGGCGGACGGACGGGAGGCCCGGTACCAGCTGGTACCGGGCCTCCCGTCGGCAGGCAGTCGCGTCGCGACGCGTGCGCTAGCTCTTCGCCGCGTCGACGAAGGTGCGACGCGGGTCGGTCTCCTTGATGAGGGAGGTCGCGTCGCGGCCGGACACCGCACCGGTGACCCAGCCGATCACGATGCGCGCCTTGCGGTTCAGCGTCGGCATCGCGTAGACGTGGTAGGCGCGGTGCGCGAGCCAGGCCAGCAGGTTCGTCATCTTGATGCCCTTGATGTTCGCCGCACCCTTGGCGACACCGTACGAGGCGACCGTGCCGATCGACGGGTGGCGGTACTCCTCGAGCGGCTTGCCGCTGATCGACGCCACGATGTTGTCGGCGACGACGACGGCCTGACGGACGGCGTTCTGGGCGTTCGGCGGGTAGTAGGCCGGCTGCTTCTCGGCGGTCAGGTCGGGGACCTGGGCGACGTCTCCGAGGCCCCAGACACCGGGGACGACCTCGTGGGTGTCCTCGGCCTCGACCTGGAGCTTCGCGTTGGCGGCGAGGTGCCCCTTCGGGCCGCGCGGCAGGTCGGTGGCGTCGAGGAGCGGGTTCGGCTTGACGCCGGCGGTCCAGACGAGCAGGCCGGTGGCGAACTCGTCGCCGTCGGACAGCTTGACGACGCCGCCCTCGCAGCTCGGCATGGTCGTCTTCAGGCGGACGTCGATGCCACGGGCCCGGAGGGACTCGAGGGTCCACTTCGACAGCTCCGGCCCGACCTCGGGCGCGACGCGGTCGAGGGCGTCGATGAGCACCCAGCGGGGCTGCTCGCCGGCGAGGGACGGGTAGGTGGCGATCGCGGCCTGCGAGACGTCGAACAGCTCACCGATCGCCTCGACGCCGGTGTAGCCACCGCCGATGAAGATGCTGGTGAGGAGACGACGACGCTCGTCCTCGTCGCGGGTGGCGGCGGCCTTCGCGATGTTGTCGAGGAGCTTCGCACGCACGTACGCGGCTTCCTCGACGGTCTTGAACCCGACGCCGACCTCGTCGAGGCCCGGGGTCGGGAAGGTGCGGGTGACCGAACCGAGCGCGACGACGAGGTGGTCGTAGCCGAGGGTGCGGTCGTCGCCGCCGGCCGTGGCGACCGCGACGGTCTTGTCGGCCGAGGAGATGCCGGTCACCTTGCCCTGGATGACCCGGGTCTTGCGGAGCGCGCGTCGGAGTTCGACGGTGACGTCCTTGGGGGCGATGTGACCGCCGGCGACCTCGGGCAGGAACGGCAGGTACGTGTAGTACGTGTTCTGGTCCACGAGGGTGATGCGCATCGGCACCGTGGCGGCGTGCTTCTGCAGCTGCTTGACGGCGGTGTAGCCGGCCGAGCCGCCGCCGAGGACGAGGACGTGAGGGATGGAGTCTGCCATTCCTCCGGTCTACCCGATCCTGCCCGTCCCCGTCACCAGCGCCGCACCTGTCCGGGCGATCCGTACCGGATCCGGGTCACTTCCTGCCGTCCCGGAGGCGCCACCAGGCGGTCTCGGCGATCTCCCGGCCGGTGTAGACGCCGTACTGGGTGCGGCGGGACTCGTGCAGCGAGAAGCGCCGGAGCCGGTAGCCGCCGCCGAACCGGTCGATGATCGCCTCGGGTGAGGAGTCCGCGTCGCGCTTGACGTACCAGGTGCGGTCGTCGTCGACGGGCTCGATCACGCGCGGACCGTCTTCACCGACGACCGCCGATGCGGGACCGCAGGATGTCGATGCGCTTCTGGATCTGCTCGATGCTCGCCTGCGCCACGGCGGGTCCCCCGCTGATCCGACGGAGTTCGGCGTGGATCGACCCGTGCGGCTCGTTCGCGTGCCGGGACCAGATCGAGACGAGGCGCTGGAGTTCGGAGCGCTGCTCCTTGATGGTCATGTACATCGGCCGGTTCTCCGGCTCCGGCGCCTTCGGCAGCCCGTCCTTCACCACGCGCCCCTTGGACCGCTTCGCCTGGGTCGCCTGGCGGGCACGGAGCAGGTCCCGCACCTGGTCGGGTTCGAGCAGCCCCGGGATGCCGATGAAGTCGAGTTCCTCGAGCGACCCGACCTCGCCCCCGGTGCCGAACTCACCGCCGTCGTAGAGCACCCGGTCGAAGGACGCCTGCGAGTCGAGCGCCTCGAACGGCTGCATGTCGAGCAGGCTCTCGGAGGCACGTTCGTCTTTGTTGGCCTCGGCGACCATGGCGTCTTCGGGGTTGTACATGCCGTCCTCGGCGTCCTTCGGACGGTCGAGTGCGTGGTCCCGCTCCAGCTCGAGGGTGGCGGCGAGGGCCATCAGACCGGGCACGCTCGGCAGGAACACCGACGCGGTCTCACCACGACGACGGGCGCGGACGAACCGGCCGATGACCTGGGCGAAGAACAGCGGTGTGCTCGCACTCGTCGCGTACACGCCGACGCACAGGCGCGGGACGTCGACGCCTTCCGAGACCATGCGCACGGCGACCATCCAGCGCGAGGTGTCCTCGGCGAAGGACTGGATGCGGCTGGAACCCGCGGCCTCGTCGGAGAGCACGACCGTGGGGCGTTCCCCGGTGATCCGCTGCAGGATGCGCGCGTAGGCCCGGGCGGTGGTCGTGTCGGTCGCGATGACCAGCCCACCGGCGTCAGGGACACCCCGGCGCACCTCGGTGAGGCGTTTGTCGGCGGCCGAGAGCACGGCGGGCATCCACTCGCCCTCGGGCGACAGGGCGGTCCGCCACGCCTGCGCGGTGATGTCCTTCGTGACGGCTTCGCCGAGGGACGCCGACATCTCGTCGCCCATCCGGGTCTTCCAGCGCATCTGGCCGGCGTACGCCATGAACAGCACGGGCCGGACGACGCCGTCCTTGAGCGCGCGGCCGTAGCCGTAGTTGTAGTCGGAGATCGAGGTGCGGATGCCCTGCTCGTCGGGGGCGTACTGCACGAACGGGATCGGTGCCGTGTCGGAACGGAACGGGGTGCCGGAGAGCGAGAGGCGCCGGGTGGCCTTCGAGAACGCCAACCGGATGCCGTCACCCCAGGTGAGGGCGTCGCCGCCGTGGTGCACCTCGTCGAGGACGACCAGGGTCTTGCCGCCGGCGGTGATCCGTTCGTGCACCTCGGGGTTCATGCCGACCTGGGCGTAGGTGATCGCGACGCCCTGGTAGTGCCGACCGAACATGCCGTCGCCGTTCTTGAACATCGGGTCGAGTCGGATGTTGACGCGGTCGGCGGCGTCGGCCCACTGCCGCTTGAGGTGCTCGGTCGGTGCGACGACGACGAGCCGGTCGACGGTGCCGCGGGCGAGCAGTTCGGTCGCCAGCCGCAGCGCGAAGGTCGTCTTGCCCGCGCCCGGGGTGGCCGCTGCGAGGAAGTCGCGCGGTTCCTTCTCGAAGTACTTCGTCAACGCCTCGACCTGCCAGGCACGGAGCTTCGAGGCGGTGCCCCATGCGGCTCGTTCCGGGAACGCCGGGGAGAGGTGCTCGGCGGCCGCGTTGCCCGCGACCTCGGCGATGGCCGCCGGTTCGGTCGGAGCCGGCTGGGTCGGGGCGGTCCCGTTCGCCGACGGCCCGTCGATCGGGAGTTCGGCGGGTTCCTGGTGCTCGATGTTCTCCGCTGCGCTCACTCCACCCGAGTGTACCGGCACGCTCAGTCCTGTCGGGCGTGCGGGGCACGCTGCTCCGGCGTCGCGCGGACGAGCGAGGCGGGTCGCAGCACGCCGGCGCCGAAGCGGGCGGTGACGGCGTCGACGGTGGTCTCGGTGTCGCGCCACGGCGCGTCGTCGTCCCACAGGGCGTTGCTCGCGGCTGCCGGCACCAGGTTCTCGCCGCGGACGCCGATCAGTCGGATGCGGTTGCCCGGGCGGTGCAGGACGTCGTACAGCTCGACGGCTTCGCGGTGGATCCGCTTGGCGACGTCGCTGGGTTCGGCGAGCGTGCGGGACCGGGTGAGCGTGGTGAAGTCGGTGTACCGGACCTTCAGCGCGACCGTGCGCGCCTGCACCTCGGCGCGGCGGAGCCGGACCGCGACCTTCTCGGCCAGGCGCAGCAGTTCCCGGGCGACGTCGTCGCGTTCGGTGAGGTCGCGGCCGAAGGTGACCTCGTGCCCGATCGACTTCTCGCCCACCCCGGCCTCGACGGTGCGCGGGTCGCGGCCCCAGGCGAGGTCGTGCAGCCGCTGCCCGCCGGACGGTCCGAGCAGGGCCACGAGCGACGGCAGCGGCGTGGTGGCGAGGTCGCGGACGGTGTGGATCCCCCGGCGCTCGAGGGTCTCCTGCGTCTTGCCGCCGACGCCCCAGAGCGCGGAGACGGGCTGCGGGTGCAGGAACTCGATCGTGTACGCGTGCGGGACGACGAGCAGCCCGTCGGGCTTGGCGCGGCTGGACGCCAGCTTCGCCACGAACTTCGTGGACGCGGCACCGACCGAGCAGTGCAACCCGGTCTCGGCGAACACGGTCCGTCGGATCTCGGTGCCGATCTGCCACGGCGTGCCGTAGAGCCGGAGCGCACCGGCCACGTCGAGGAACGCCTCGTCGATCCCGAGGCGCTCGACCCGCGGCGTGAACCGGTCGAAGATCCGCATGACCTGGGCGGAGCGCGCGCTGTACTTCTCGAAGTGCGGCTCGACGATCACCGCCGCCGGGCACCGACGTTTCGCCACGGCCATCGGCATCGCGGAGTTGATGCCGTACCTGCGCGCCTCGTACGTGGCGGCCGTGACGACCGAGCGGTCCGAGTCGTGGCCGACGATGACCGGCAGACCGACCAGGTCGGGGCGGTCGAGCAGTTCGACGGAGGCGAAGAAGGCGTCCATGTCGACGTGCAGGACCGTCGCCGTGGCGTCGTCGACCGGCGCGTCGGTGACGAGTCGGTTCCGTCCGTCCTGCTTGCTCACCGGGTCATGCTCGCACGGACCGGCGACACCCGGACCGACGGCGCCCGCGACACCGGACCCCGCGCGACCGGGCCCGACTCAGCGGGGCAGCGGCCCGAACTCCGCCGCCGCGATCGTCCGCATCGCCGAGTCCCGCGTCGACGGGTGGTACTGGCCGGCGCGGACGTCCCGGGCCAGGCGAGCCAGTTCGTCCGACGCCCGGAACGCCGATCCACCGACGACCCGCAGCGCCTCGTCCACCACGGACTGCGCCGTGTCCACCGCACGGGCCTTCGTGCCGACGAGCAGCGGGAACCACCGGTCGTGCTCGACGAGCTCGTCGGCGTCCCGGGCGAGCGCGTCGACCTGCAGCGCGATGGCGTCGGTCGCACTGCGCATCGCGGCGACCGCGCGCCGGACGTCCGGGTCGGCCGAGCGCCGCGTCCCGTCCATGGCGACCCGCTCGGCGACCCGCTCGACCGCCAGGGTGACGGCGCGCGAGGCGAGCCCCACGTACACCGACGCCACGAGCAGTTCGAAGGCGGCGAAGATCCCGAACACGAGCGGGTCCGCCACCGGACCGACCGGCAGCACCCGGACGATGCGCTCCGCCGGCACGTGCAGCCCCTCGAGGATCGTCGTCCGGCTCTGCGTCGCCCGCATGCCGAGCGTGTCCCAGTCGTCCAGGTGCCGGACCCCGTCGTCGGCACGGACCGCGAAACCGTGCACGAGCCGCGGTTCGGTGCCCGAGGTGTCCTTCCCGAACACGCTCAGCAGGTCCCACGCGGGTGCGAGCGAGGTCGACACCTTCGTGCCGGTGAACCGGTACCCGCCCGCGCCGTCCGGCTCGGCTGTCGTCAGCGAGTCGAAGAGGACGGCGTCGTTGCCCGGCTCGCTCACCCCGAAGGCGAGCAGCCGGTCCGCCGCCGCTGCGTCCGTGACGGTCTGGAGGAACGTCCCACCCCGGACGGACACGCTGCGCGCCGCCTGCACCCAGACCTGGTGCATGCCGAGCCCGAGTGCCGTCGCCGGTGCGGCGGTCGCGAGGGTCCGCTGGACCGCAGCGGTCTCGCGGAGACCCAGCCCCGAGCCTCCGTCCCGGATCGGCACCCCGATCCGGAGGTACCCCGCCTGCCGGAGCTCCGCCAGGTCCTCCGCGCAGAAGGCGTTGTCGGTGTCGTAGCCGGGGGCGCGTGCGGCGATGCGTGCCAGGAGGTCGTCCGGAACGGTCCAGGGACGTCGCTTGCCGGGAGTGGACTCGGTCATGGGACGAGAGTACGGTCGCCTGTCGTGTCAGACGAGCATCCCTGGACCCGGTACGTCGCGATCGGCGACTCCTTCACCGAGGGGATCGGTGACCCGGACACGCACTCGGTCGGCGGCCACCGCGGCTGGGCCGACCGCGTTGCCGAGACCCTGGCCGACCGCACCGACGAGGACTTCGGCTACGCCAACCTCGCCGTGCGTGGACGTCTGCTCGGGCAGATCGTCGACGAGCAGGCCGAGGCCGCCGTCGCCCTCGGTCCGGACCTGATCACCGTGTCGGCGGGCGGCAACGACATCATCCGTCCGGGCTCCGATCCGGACGCCCTGGCGGAGCGCTACGACCGCATGATCGCGACCCTCCGTCGTGACGGTGCGACCGTGGTGCTGTTCACCGGCCCCGACGTCGGCATGACGCCGGTCCTCGGCATGGTGCGTGGCAAGACCGCGATCTACAACGAGCACCTGCAGGCCATCGCGCTGCAGCACGGGGCGCTCGTCACGAACCTCTGGGCGCTCCGGGTGCTGCGGGACCCGCGGATGTGGGCCGCCGACCGGCTGCACCACTCCCCGCTGGGACACGCCACCGTCGCCGCCGCCGTGCTCGACACGCTCGGCGTCGCCCACGAACTCGGCGCCGCGGTCCCCGAGCCGCTCGCCGCTCGGCCCTGGCGGGAGGCCCGCGTCGAGGACCTCGGCTGGGCGAAGGAGTACCTCGTGCCGTGGGTGGTCCGACGCGTCCGTGGGACGTCGTCCGGCGACGGCATCACGGCCAAGCGGACCTCGATGCAGCCGGTCGCCCCGCGGGACTGAGCGCAGCCCCGATCACGGGCAGCGCCGGCCCGGTCAGCCGACGAGCGCCCGGTCGAGCTCGACACCGCGGAACGGGTTCGACCACCGCCACCAGACCCCCGGGTCCTCGATGGACCGGTCGAGCTCGAGCGGGACCGTCACCGGGTCGTGGTGCGAGACCGCGAACCGCACCGACCCGACGCGCTCCCCCGCCGACCCGAACGTCAGCGGTTCCAGCGTCGTCTTCGCGGTCACGTCGGTCCGTCCCCAGACCAGGAGCGACGCCGCACGGCTCGCCGTCGCGTCGACCTCCTCCTGCCAGGGCGCCTGGTACGTGCCGAAGGTCTGCCCGGCGTTCGTCAGGGTGATGGTGTGGAAGTCGTCCGCCACCGAGTGCAGCAGCTTCCGCACGTCGCCGTCGAGCGAGTCGTGGTCGACCCCGCCGAGCATCGCCCCGATCACCGTCACCGTGCGGCCACCGCGCTGGTAGGTCGCCGCGAAGAGCAGGCACGCTCCGGCCTCGTCGAGCGTGCCGGTCTTGATGCCCTCGACGCCGTCCATGCCGAGCAGCTTGTTCGAGTTCTCGATGTCGCCGACGCCCGGCACCGTCGCCGACGCCGTCCCGACGACCTCCTTGACGAGCGGGTCCGCCAACGCCAGCTTGCCGAGGTCGACCAGGTCCGTCGCGGTGCTCTGGTTCCGGGGGTCCAGGCCGGTCGGTTCCACGATCGTGGTGTCGTCCAGGCCGTGGTCGTCGAGCCAGGTCGCCGCGGCCTTGCGGTAGCCGTCCATCGACCCGAACGCCCAGAGCGCCAACGAGCCGGCGTAGTTGTTCGCCGACTTCATCAGCATCACCTGGAACGCCCGGTACTCGGACAGCCGCAGGTTCGTCGGCAGCGGCGCCACCTCACCGTTCTGCGCCGCGTACTGGCCGTACAGCGCCTCCATCTGGGGCGTGAACCGCACGTCCGGGCCCTGGTCACCGGGCTGCAGCGGCTTCTCCTCGAGCACGACCAGAGCCGTGACGACCTTCGAGATGCTCGCGATCGAACGTGCCTTCCGGTCCCCGCTGGTGGTCAGGCTCTCCGGGAACCCGTCGGCCTCCACCGCCGTCGCACCGTAGTCCGGGAACCGGACGTCCGCGGCGCTCGCGGTCGGCGGGCGGTACGTCGCCGTGCTGGCCGTCGCCGGTGCGAACGGCACGACTGCGGCGGCCACCAGGAAGGCGACGACGAGCAGGAGCACCGCGATGACGGCAACCGTCACGGGCCTCCGGATCGCGGAGCGGGGGCGGCGGACGACGTTCGGCACGAGACCGGATCGTACTGGAGGCCCGGGCCGACCCCCTGGGTCCGGTGCGGCTCGTCGCGGGGCCGGGGTGGGCCTCCCGGCATCACCGTCCCGCTCCGCACAGGCACCGGTCGATGCCACGCACGCCGCTGCCGAGCCGACCGCCAGGGTAGGGCTCGACGTCGAACGGGACGCGGTCCCCGGCGCGCAGCTACCGCGGCGGCTCGACCCTCTCGTCGACCAGCGCGACGAACCGGCTGCCGACACCCTCGACCTCGTGCCGCACGAAGCCCGCGGTCGGCTCAGGAGCCTGGTACGGCGCGTGGTAATCGCACATCAGGTGGTCCCAGTCGGGCCACCACTTCTTCGGCCGCGCCTCTTCCCAGTAGCCGCACACGACGCACTCCAGGCGCACCCAGACCTTCTTCGCACCCGTGCGGTTCGCCCGCGACTGCACCAGCCAGGCGGGCGGGTCCTGCTCGATCGCTGTCAGTTCAGCCTCGCTGAGGCGCGACGGGATCCCGTGGTGGGTCGCCATCTCGAGGGTGATGTCGAGCCGGACGGCGGCGTCGCGTCGGGAGAGCATCCGGCAAGCCTAAAGGAGGGGATCAGCGTGCACGTTGCGCGTGCGCGACCGCCCACAGGCCGACGGCGCTCGCCGCGGCCACGTTGAGTGAGTCGACGCCGTGGTGCATCGGGATCCGCACCGTGGTGTCGGCCGCCGCGACCGCAGCCGGCGTGAGGCCCTGTCCCTCGGTGCCCATGACCAGGGCGACCCGCTCCGGCACGTCGGCGACGAACTCCTCCAGGTCGACGGAGCGGTCGGTGAGGGCCATCGCGGCGACGTGGAAGCCCTGCGCGCGGAGGTCCTCCCCCGCGGCCGGCCACTCTCCGATGCGCGTCCAGGGGACCTGCAGCACGGTGCCCATGCTCACCCGGACACTCCGGCGGTAGAGCGGGTCGGCGCAGCGCGGGCTGACCAGGACGGCGTCGGCACCGAGACCGGCGACGCTGCGGAAGACGGCCCCGACGTTCGTGTGGTCGACGATGTCCTCGAGGACGACGACGAGCCGGGCGTCGCGCACGACGTCGGCGACGCTGGGCAGCTCGGGTCGGTGCATCGCCGCGATCGCACCGCGGTGCATCCGGAAGCCGGTGAGCTCCTCGAGCAGCGCGTCCGACCCGACGAAGACCGGCCCGTCGTGCTCGGCGACCAGCGGCAACACGCTGTCCAACCACTTCTCCTGCACCAGGACACTCCGCGGCACGTGCCCGGCACGGACGGCGCGCTCGATGACGGTGTTCGACTCGGCGATGTACAGCCCACCCTCGGGCTCCGTCACGCGGCGGAGCGCCACGTCGGTGAGCCGGGCGAAGTCGTCCAGGCGCGGGTCGTCGAGGGAGTCGATGCGGACGGGGTGCACGGTGCTCGTTCCGGTCGGGAGGATCGTGGTCTGGTCGCGGACGTCAGCCCGGGGAAGGACCGGGGACGCTCGGCGGTT
Source organism: Curtobacterium sp. MCPF17_047 (assembly GCF_003234045.1). Lineage (NCBI taxonomy): Bacteria > Bacillati > Actinomycetota > Actinomycetes > Micrococcales > Microbacteriaceae > Curtobacterium > Curtobacterium sp. MCPF17_047. The sequence continues at coordinate 67,385 of NZ_QKSF01000002.1, forward strand.
GAGGGTACCGTGGACACGATGGCGACGAGCGACGGCACAGCGACCGACGGCACGGCGACGGACGGCACGGCGACCGACGCGACGGACGGCACGGCGACCGACGCGACCGACGCGACCGACGCGACCGTCACCGACGTCGACCGGGCGGTCGCGGTCCTCCGCGGCAAGCGCATCGCCGTCCTGACGGGCGCCGGTGTCAGCACCGACTCCGGCATCCCCGACTACCGCGGCGCGGGACGTGTCGTCCGGAAGCCGATGACCTTCCAGGAGTTCCTGGCCGACCCCGCGAAGCGCCAGCGCTACTGGGCGGGCTCGCACCTGGGGTGGCGGACGTTCGCCGCTGCCCGGCCGAACGACGGACACCGGGCTCTGGCCGCCCTCGAGTCCGCCGGGGTCGTCAGCGGCATCGTCACCCAGAACGTCGACGGCCTGCACCTGCGAGCCGGGTCCCGTCGTGTCGTCGAGATCCACGGCTCGATGGACCGCGCCGTCTGTCTGACCTGCGGGCAGGTGTTCTCCCGCGCCGACCTGGCCGCCGTGCTGGACCGCGAGAACCCGTGGATCGACGAACCGGGTTCGGTGCAGCTGCAGCCGGACGGCGACGTGGAGATCAGCGACGTCCAGCGGTTCCGGGTGCCCGACTGCACCGTGTGCGGCGGTGTCCTGAAGCCCGACGTGGTGTTCTTCGGCGAGTTCGTCCCCGCCGAGAAGTTCCGCGAGGCCGTGTCGATCGTGGCCGAGGCGGACGCGTTGCTCGTCGTCGGTTCCTCGCTGACCGTGAACTCCGGCGTCCGCCTGCTCGACCACGCGACCCGGCGGAAGCACCCGGTCGTGATCGTGAACCGCGGCGTGACCCGCAGCGACCGTCGTGCCGCGGTGAAGATCGACGCCGGCACGACCGAGACCCTCGTCGAACTGGCGGCACGGCTGTCCGCGTCTGCGATGATCGACGGGTGACGACGCTCCTCTACCTGGTCCGCCACGGCGAGACCGACTGGAACCGGCAACGACGCATCCAGGGTTCGACGGACGTGCCGCTCAACGACACCGGCCGCCGACAGGCCGCCGAGACCGCTGCGCTCCTCACCCGCCGCCGGTTCGACGCGGTCGTCTCGTCGCCGCTGTCCCGGGCGCTCGAGACCGGCACGATCATCGCCACACGCCTCGGCCTCCCCGAGCCGTCGACGTACGACGGGCTGCGCGAACGCTCCTACGGCGACGCCGAAGGGCTCACACACCCGGAGATCGAGTCCCGCTGGCCGCACGACGCGGTGCCCGGTCGCGAATCCCGGGCGGCACTGCTCGACCGCGTCACCGAGACGCTCGCCGAGATCGCCGTCCGCTTCGACGCCGGCTCGGTCGTCGTCGCGACCCACGGCGCGGTCATCCGGACCGTGGTCGACGCGGCCGCTCCGGGCACCATCGAGCGGTCGACCGTACCGATCCGGAACGGTTCGGTGCACTCGTTCCGCTGGGACCCGGAGCGCTTCCGTGCGGAACTCGTCCGCTCCGACGACCCGATCGAGGACGTCTCGGACGCCCCGGGTCGCTACGCCTTCGAGTACCAGAACCCGCTCGAACGCCGGAACTGACCCGGGTCAGATGCCCGAACCGCCCGTGTAGCCGGTCCCACCCGCGGTCCGGGCGGCCTGCGCCTCGGCCACCCGCAGGTCGTGGCCATCCGGACCGCTGCCGTGCAGGACGCCGGCGTCCGGCAGGCCGCGGAGCAGACGCGCTCGGCGGCGGTCGGCGACCGCCATCCCGACGGCGATCGCCACGATGACGACGCCGACGGCGATGAGTGTGAAGAGCATGGTCCCCCCGTCCGACGGAGGCCCGTGCCCCCGTCGAGCTCCACCGTAGCGTGACCGAGAGCACACGCCCAGTGCGCGGACTACGCTCCGGTGGACGACGCGGCCCGACGCTCGGGCCGCCCGCTGCGAGGTGACGTTGTGAGCGCTGGTGGACGGCACACCGACCCTCCTCGCGGCCGCGATCCGTGGGATGACGACGACGACCTCGACACGGCGTTCGGACCGGACACGGCGTCGATCCGCTCCCGCTCCCGTCCCGAGCGGGTCCGGGCTGGAACGGCGATCGTCCTCGGCGTCATCGGCGTCGCGGTGGTCCTCGTCGTGGTGCTCGGCGTGATCCTGTCCGGCGTGCAACGCGGCGTCGGGGGCGTGTTCCCGCAGCCCGAGGCCGACCGGGCGCGGTTCGTGGCGGCAGCGTCTGCGCTGCCCGGGGTGACGGCCGTCGAGCGAGCCCGCAGTGAGAAGACCTCGTTCGCGGGCTACGACGTGACCGCGCTCGTGCGTGCCGATCCGGCGCTCGGTGCCGACGACCGCCGCGCACTCGTCTCGGCCGTGAGCGCCGCTGCGGCCGATGCCTCGGGTTCCGGCGTCCGCATCTGGGCCGACGTCGACTTCGGATCGCAGCAGGTCGGGGTGTCGGACTCCGAGGATGCCAGCCAGCGACGACTGCGGATGGCCGGACAGCTCGACGCGATCGGTGGCGTGGTCGGCGTCAGCTGCACGTTCGCAGCCGGCGCCGACGGGCGCTCCGACGAGCCTGCGGCGCAGCAGGTGACGGTCCGGTCAGCGGGTACGGGCACCGGGTTCGCCGCGGTCGCGGCTGCCGCCGAGCAGGTGGGCGACGACGTCTTCCCGGGCGTGCAGGTCCGGACCGTCCAGCCCTGAGGTCCGGATGGCGACCCCGTCAGCGGCGGTGGGCCGCTCGGTCCGAGACGGCGCGCTCGACGGCACGGACGACCTGCTCGGCGGAGTCCTGCCAGCGGAACCGGGCGGCCTGCGCGACCGACGCCTGCGAGGCGGCACTCCAGCGGGCCTCCAGTCGGCGGACGGCAGCCGCGACGGCAGAGGGCGACGAGGGGTCGAAGTACTCGGCCACCTCGCCCCCGATCTCCCGGAAGATCGGGATGTCGCTGACGACCACCGGTGTCCCGACGCCCATCGACTCCACCAGCGGGATGCCGAAGCCCTCGTCGTACGAGGCGGTCGCCAGGGCCGTGGCGGACCGGAGCACCGACCGGTACTCCTCGTCGCTCGCGCCGTCGTGGAAGACCACGGCGCCGGCCGGCGCGAGACGGCCGATGCGCGCCCGGTCGGCGTCCGACACGCGCGACATGCAGTGCAGGGTCCAGTCCGGCCCGAGCAGGGGCAGGGCGGCCGCCAGCGTCTCGACGTTCTTGTACGGCATGAACGAGCCCATGTAGACGAGCGCCTTCTGCCGGGGAGCGTCGGCGTCCCGGGGCTCGGCCGGGTCCGCGGCGTTGTACGCGACCGTCACGGGACGGTCGGTCAGCCGGTGCTCCCGGATCAGCCCGGCGGTCGTCTCCGAGACCGTCACGACACCGTCCGCGCCGTTGAGCAGCATCCGCTGGGGCCACCAGGCCAGGTGGAACGCACGCCAGCCGAGGCGCAACGGCCACGAGAACTCCCGCGGGGGCGTGCGGTTCCGGTAGTAGATGAGGTCGTGGAGCGTGAGCACCAGGGCGTACCGGCGGCCACGGGAACCCATCGTCTGCATCGGCGAGAACACCGCGTCGAGGCCCAGGCGGTTGACCCGCCGCGCCACCAGCGGCTCCCCCGCCTCGGTCGGCGCCGGGACGAGTTCCCACGGCAGGTGTGACGGGAGTGATCCGAGCTGCCGTTCGTCGGACACGAGCAGCACGTGGTCGTGTCGGTCCGGCAGGTGCGCGGCGACCCCCGCCGTGAAGCGGCTGATCCCGTCATGGCGGTCGATGCGGACGTAGCGGCAGTCGATGCCGATCCGGAGGCGGGTCACGGGGTCTGCATCCGTCGGAGGACCGCGCTCGCGGCCGCGGCGGGCGTCTCGTAGTGCACCAGGTGGCCGACGCCGGGGACGACGACGAGTTCCGCGTCGGCGAGGCGCTCCGCCAGGGCACGCTGCTCCGGGACGGCAGTGATGTCGTCGTGCTCGGCGGCGACCAGCAGGACCGGCACCGGGATCCGGTCGGCGAACTGGGCGACGTCGTGCGTCACGGACGTCCGGAACGCCTCCATGACGCTGGTGCGGTTCGCGAAGGCCGAGAAGTAGCGGTCGTGCTGGTCGTGCACCCACCGCCGGAGCGACGGCCGGCGCGACTTGAGCATCGCGATGCTCATCGCCCGGACGATCGCCCGGTTCCGCAGGAGCCCGAGTCCGAGCGGGCGCGGCAACCAGGCGCCGAGACGGTAGTAGGCGATGGCGATGCCGGTGCCGACCGCCCGGGGACCCTGCAGCGCGGGCGCGGCGATCGGGTTCACCAGGACGAGCAGCCGGGTGTCGAGCCCGGCGGCGGCCGCAGCCGACACGACGATCGACCCGAAGGAGTGGCCGAGGACGACGGTGTCACGGTCGAGCCCGAGTGCCGTCCGGAAGCCCTCGAGCCAGTGGACGTAGCCGTCGAGGTCGGAGGTCGGGAGCGGGTCGGACACCCCGAACCCGGGCAGGTCCGGCACGATCACCCGGACGCCGGTCGGGTGTCCGGACACCAGGTGCGCGGCGATCGACTCGAGTCCGTGGTGGTCGCCGCGGAACCCGTGCACCGCGAGGACCGTCGCCGGGGCGGTCCCGGCGTCGGCGGGGCCGTACTCCCAGAAGTGTGTGGTCCGGTCTGCCACCAGGACCGAGCGGTGCACGACGGGGGTGGCCGCCATCAGCGACTGGTACGGGGACAGCACGGGCGGTTCCATCCGCGTCAGTCTAGGGAACGTCCCCGGCGACGTGGTGTGCGCGTCGGGGGTCGCCCGGCTAGCGTGTCCGGGGCGGCCCTCCTGCTCTGGAGGCCGCCACGACCTCCGAGGAGCACGGTGTCCTTCACAGCCCCGATCCAGCAGCCCGGACTGACCCTCGACCCGCTCTGGTACAAGCGTTCGGTGTTCTACGAGTGCATGATCCGCTCGTTCGTCGACTCGAACGGCGACGGCACCGGAGACCTGCAGGGCCTGATCAGTCGGCTCGACTACCTGCAGTGGCTCGGCGTCGACGCCCTCTGGCTGCCGCCGTTCTTCCGTTCACCGCTGCGTGACGGTGGCTACGACATCTCCGACTACAAGGCGATCCTGCCCGAGTTCGGCACCCTCGACGAGTTCCGCGAACTCGTCACGAAGGCGCACGAGCGCAACATGCGCATCGTCATCGACATGGTCATCAACCACACGAGCGACCAGCACGAGTGGTTCCAGCAGTCGCGCGAGGACCCGGACGGCCCCTACGGCGACTTCTACGTCTGGCGGGACACCGACGAGGAGTACTCCAACATCCGCGTCATCTTCGTCGACACCGAGGAGTCCAACTGGACCTTCGACCCGGTCCGACGCCAGTTCTTCTTCCACCGGTTCTTCTCCCACCAGCCGGACCTCAACTACGAGAACCCGGCCGTGGTCGAGGCCGTGTACGACGTCGTCCGGCACTGGCTGGACCTCGGCGTCGACGGCCTGCGCCTGGACGCGATCCCGTACCTGTTCCAGTCGGAGGAGGGCAACGGCGAGGGCGAGCCGGAGACGCACGAGTGGATCAAGAAGCTCCGCACGATGATCGACGACGAGTACCCCGGTCGTGTGCTCATCGCTGAGGCGAACCAGTGGCCCCGGGAGACCGCTGCGTTCCTCGGCACCGACGAGGAACCCGAGTGCCACATGGCCTTCGACTTCCCGGTGATGCCGCGCATCTTCTACTCGCTGCGGGCCCAGCACGCCAAGGAGCTCCAGGCGATCCTCTCCGAGACGCTCGACGTGCCGGAGACCGCGGCCTGGGGTGTGTTCCTCCGCAACCACGACGAACTCACCCTCGAGATGGTGAGCGAGGAGTACCGGCAGGCGATGTACGGCTGGTACGGCTACGACCCGCGGATGCGGTCGAACATCGGCATCCGGCGACGGCTCGCACCGCTGCTGGACAACTCGCGCGCCGAACTCGAGCTCGTGCACGCGCTGCTGTTCTCGCTCCCCGGCTCGCCGTTCCTGTACTACGGCGACGAGATCGGGATGGGCGACAACATCTGGCTGCCGGACCGCGACTCGTCCCGCACGCCGATGCAGTGGACCCCGGACCGCAACGCCGGGTTCTCGTCCGCCGACCCGGGCAAGCTCTTCCTGCCCGTCGTGCAGTCCCTGGTGTTCAACTACGCCCAGGTGAACGTCGAGGCCCAGCTGGCGCAGTCGCGCTCACTGCTGCACTGGATCCGCAACGTCATCCACGTGCGGAAGGCGCACCCGGTGTTCGGCATGGGGTCGATCGCCGTGCAGCAGACCTCGAACGACAGCGTGCTGGCGTTCGTCCGGTCCTGGGCGGGCTCCGGTTCGGACCAGCAGTTCGGGCCGAGCGCCGAGGACGTGCTCTGCGTGTTCTCGTTCGCGCACAACCCGACCTCGGTGACGATCACCGCGCCCGAGTACGCGGGCCGGCCGCTGGTCGACCTCTTCGGTGGCGGCGCGTTCCCGTCCTTCGACGCCGAGGGCACCGTGACGCTGACGCTCGGCACGCAGGCGTTCTACTGGCTGCACGTCGGTCGGGGTGCGGAGAACGCGAGCGCGCCTCGCGGGGCTGTCGGTGCCGTTGGCTAGCCTGACCGCGTGACCTCCCCCGCTGCCGCGCTCGACCCGGCGACCCGGCCCCCGCAGGACCTGACCACCCGACCGTGGTGGCACGCGCTCGGGGTGTTCGACCTCGAGACGACCGGGATCGACGTCGAGACCGCGCGGATCGTCAGCGCACACGTCGGCCTCATCGACATGACCGGCCGTTCCATCGTCGAGGGCAGCTGGCTCGCCGACCCCGGCGTCGAGATCCCCGAGCAGGCCGCGGCGGTGCACGGCATCACGACCGAACGCGCCCGTGCCGACGGACGCCCGGCCGGCGAGGTCGTGGCCGAGATCGTCGCCGCGGTCGAGGCCGTGTTCGCCCGCGGCATCCCGCTGGTGATCTACAACGCCCCCTACGACCTGACGCTGCTCGACCGGGAGGCCAAGCGCCACGGGATCGCCTCCCCCGTGATCGGCAACGTGGTCGACCCGTTGGTGATGGACAAGGCGCTCGACACCTACCGGAAGGGCAAGCGGACGCTCGAGGTCGCGTCGCAGCTCTACGGCGTGCAGCTCGACGACGCGCACGACGCCGGTGCCGACGCGATCGCCGCCGGTCGGGTCGCGCAGGCGATCGCCGCCAAGTACCCCGACGAACTCGGCATCAGTGCCGAAGAACTGCACCGCAAGCAGGTGACGTGGTGCTCCGAGCAGGCTGCGTCGTTCCAGGAGTACATGCGGGGCAAGCGCGACCCCTCGTTCACCGCCGACGGCCGCTGGCCCCGACGGCACTCGGCCCCGAGCATGTAGCATTCCGAGAGGGGGAGGGCCGGATCGCGCCGTCCCCTCGACGACCGCACTGCAGGCACCGCCTGCACCGCTCAAGGGGAGATCCGCGCACGTGTTCCTGAAGACCTTCGGGTGGTCCCTGGCCATCACCGTGCTCGCACTGGCCATCGCGCTGGTCTACGGCGGATGGAGCGCGGTCATCATCACCGCGATCCTCGGCGTGCTCGAGATCAGCCTCAGCTTCGACAACGCGGTCGTCAACGCCCGCATCCTCGAGCGGATGAACCCGTTCTGGCAGAAGATGTTCCTGACGGTGGGCATCGTCATCGCCGTCTTCGGCATGCGCGTGCTCTTCCCGCTGCTCATCGTCGGCGTCACGGCGTCGCTGAACCCGGTCGAGGCCGTGCAGCTCGCTCTCGAGAAGGGGCCGATCGACGAGCCCGGCACGTACGCGTACCTGCTCCACGAAGCGCACCCGCAGATCGCGGCCTTCGGCGGCATGTTCCTGCTGATGATCTTCCTGGACTTCATGTTCGAGGAGCGCGACATCCTCTGGCTGCGCTGGCTCGAGCGCCCGTTGCTCTTCATCGGCAAGCTCCCGATGGTCAACGTCATCGTCGCCCTCGTGCTGCTGGCCGTCGCGGGCACCACCGCCGGCGAGCACCAGTCGACGGTCCTCGTCGCGGGCATCGCCGGCCTCGTCACGTACTTCCTGGTCACCGGACTCGGCGGGCTGTTCGACGTCGACGACCCGGAGGACGACGGCAACTCGTTCGAGAGCACCGGTGAGATGGTCGCCGAGGCGAACCGCATCAGCAACAAGCGCCGCGTCGGCAACGTCGCCGGCAAGGCCGCGTTCCTGCTGTTCCTCTACCTCGAGGTCATCGACGCGTCGTTCTCGTTCGACGGGGTCATCGGCGCCTTCGCGATCACCGCCGACCCGATCATCATCGCGCTCGGTCTGGGCCTGATCGGTGCCCTGTTCGTGCGTTCTCTCACCGTCTTCCTGGTCCGACAGGGCACGCTGGACGAGTTCGAGTACCTCGACCACGGGGCGCACTGGGCGATCGGTGCTCTCGCGGCGATCCTGCTCGTCACGATCACCACCGAGGTGAACGAGGTCGTCACCGGCCTCATCGGCGTCGTCTTCATCCTCGCCGCGTTCATCTCCTCGGTGGTCCGCAACAAGCGCAAGGCCGGCGACCACGAGCCGGCAGACGACCACGCAGCCGTCGCCTCCTGACGGTCGCGACGACTGCACCACCGACGAAGGGTTCACCGCAATGGGTCTCAGCCTCCAGAAGGGCCAGGCGCTCTCGCTCACGAAGACCGACGGCAGCGCACTGACGCGCGTCCGTCTCGGTCTCGGGTGGGACGCCGTGGCGACGAAGCGCGGACTGTTCGGCGGCAAGAAGTCCGCGGACGTCGACCTCGACGCCTCGGCGGTCTTCTTCGGCGCCGACGGCCAGCCCGTCGACTACGTCTGGTTCAACCAGCTCCGCAGCAAGGACGGCTCGGCGCAGCACACCGGTGACAACCTGACCGGTGAGGGCGACGGCGACGACGAGGTCATCCGCATCGACCTCAGCGCGGTGCACGGCGCCGTGCAGCAGATCGTCTTCGTCATCAGCAGCTACAGCCGGCAGACGTTCGACAACGTGCAGAACGCGTTCTGCCGGGTGGTCGACGACTCGACCGCCGGTGCGCCCGAGGTCGCCCGCTACCAGCTGACCGACTCCGGGCAGCACACCGCGATGGTGATGGCGAAGGTGTCCCGCACCGGAGCAGGATGGACCTTCACGGCGATCGGCGAACGTGCCGACGGCCGGACGGTGCAGGACCTGGTCGGTCCCGCGGCCGCCGCGCTCTGACGGCACCCCACCAGACGGAAGGACGACCGATGGCGACCCTCTCGCTCTCGAAGGGCAACAACCTCTCCCTGACCAAGACCGACCCGGGGCTGCGACGCGCCATGATCGGCCTCGGCTGGGATCCGCGGACGACGGCCGGCGAGCAGTTCGACCTCGACGCCTCGGCCCTGCTGGTCGGTGCGAACGGCAAGGTCCGCTCGAACGACGACTTCATCTTCTACAACCAGCTGCAGTCCGTCGACGGTTCGGTCGTCCACCAGGGTGACAACCGCACCGGCGAGGGTGACGGCGACGACGAGCAGATCCTCATCGACCTCGACCTGGTCTCCGCCGACGTCGCCCGGGTGGTCATCGTCGTCACCATCGACCAGGCCGACGCCCGCCACCAGAACTTCGGGCAGGTGCGCGGCGCCTTCTGCCGGGTCGTCAACGACGAGACCGGCAACGAGGTCGTCCGCTTCGACCTCACCGAGGACGCCGCGTCGGAGACCGGCATGATCTTCGCCGAGATCTACCGCTACGACGGCGAGTGGAAGTTCCGCGCGGTCGGCCAGGGCTACGCGACCGGCCTCCGCGGCGTCGCGACCGACTACGGCGTCGTCCTCGACTGACGGTCAGACGACCGCCCTCCCCCACAACCGAAAGGACCCGATCATGGCCGGACTCTCCCTCAGCAAGGGCGGCAACCTCTCCCTCACGAAGACGAGCCCCGGGCTCACCGTGGCCACCGTCGGCCTCGGCTGGGACCCGCGCACCACGGCCGGCGAGGCGTTCGACCTCGACGCGTCAGCGCTCCTGGTCGGTCCCGACGGCAAGGTGCGCTCGGACGCCGACTTCATCTTCTACAACCAGCCCAAGAGCGCCGACGGATCCGTCGAGCACAAGGGCGACAACCGCACCGGTCAGGGCGACGGTGACGACGAGCAGATCGCCATCGACCTGCAGAGCCTGCCGGCCGACGTGGACCGCGTCGTCGTCGTGGTCTCGATCGACCAGGGCGAGGCTCGTCGGCAGAACTTCGGCCAGGTCCGCAGCGCGTACTCCCGTGTGCTCGACCAGGACGGCGCCGAGATCGTCCGGTTCGACCTCTCCGAGGACGCCGCCCCCGAGACCGCGATGATCTTCTCGGAGATCTACCGCAGCGGCGCCGAGTGGAAGTTCCGCGCGGTCGGCCAGGGCTACCAGTCCGGCCTCGCCGGCGTCGCGACGGACTTCGGCGTCAACCTCAGCTGACCCAGCGCCAGACCAGCAGCACCCAGCAGTCCTCAGCAGCACCCAGCAGTTCCACCTCGTCACAGGAGACCACCGATGCCCGGACCGCTCGCTCCGCCGGAGCCCACCGACCCGTCGCAGGACGCCCTCGTCCTGCGTGCTGCCGACGCTGCCGAGGTCGTCACCCCGGACGACGCTCCGGGCATGGTGCCGGTGGACGCGGACCGGCAGGCGCAGATCGCGGCCCAGGCCCGGGAGTTCGTCGACGAGGTCGCCCGGCTCGACCCGCGGTCCCCCGCGTTCACCGAGAAGGTCGACGGCATCAACGCGATCGCCGGATCCGAGATCGCACGGTCCGGCGGGTTCTCCTCGCGCATGCTCGAGCGCTCCCAGTCGTCGATCGCCGGCGCCAAGCGGACCGGGGACGGCACGCAGGTCAAGGTCGCCACCACGCTCGGCGACCTGCGGTCCACGGTTGAGGACCTGACGCCGAACGCTGCCGACCTCAGCACCGGCCGGAAGATCCTCGGCATGATCCCGGGCGGCAACAAGCTGGCGAAGTACTTCCAGCGCTACGAGTCCGCGCAGACCCAGCTCGACCACATCATCAAGTCCCTGATGGCCGGACAGGACGAGCTCCGCAAGGACAACGCGACGCTCGCCGACGAGAAGGTCCAGCTGTGGGAGACCATGCAGCAGCTGAGCGAGTACGCGGTGTTCGCGAAGGCCCTGGACGCGGCGACGGTCACCAAGATCGAGAGCCTGCGGAACGGCGGCCGCGTCGACGAAGCGCAGAAGCTCGAGTCCGACGTGCTGTTCCCGGTGCGGCAGCGCCACCAGGACATCCTGACCCAGCTGGCCGTGTCGGTGCAGGGCTACCTGGCGATGGACCTGGTCCGGAAGAACAACACGGAGCTCATCAAGGGTGTGGAGCGCGCCCGCACCACGACGATCGCGGCGCTCCGGACGGCCGTCGTCGTGGCCCAGGCCCTGGCGAACCAGAAGATGGTCCTCGACCAGATCGACGCGGTGAACAACACCACGAACGCGATGATCCTGCAGACCAGCGAGATGCTGCGTGACCAGACCACGCGGGTCCACGAGCAGGCGACGAACTCCGGTGTCAGCGTCGAGACCCTGCAGAAGGCGTTCGACAACGTGTTCCAGACGATGGACGCGATCGACTCGTTCCGCTCGCAGGCGGCACAGAACATGTCCTCCACCGTGTCGGCGCTCGAGTCCGGCATCCAGCGCGCCAAGCCGTACCTGGAGCGCGCCCGCCAGACCGACGACGACCCCCGATCGGTCACGCGATGACCCCTGCGGTCGGCTGCCGTGCGTGATCGCCTGCGCGCGCTGTTCGGCCGCGACGACGACGACCAGGACCGGCGGGTGCCCGACCCGGACGCCGAGACGCCGGCGTCGGCCGCAGCTGCTGCAGCGGCCCGCATCGACGTCCGCGGTTCAGGTGGCGCGGCCGACGACGCTGCAGCCGCGGCCGGGCTCGACGACCTCCGGACCATCGTGCGTGCGGCCGGAGCCGATCTGCCGACCGTCGTGTCCTCGCGCGTCCGACACGTCGAGGACCTCCTCCGGGAGGCCGCCGGCACCGTCATCGCGCGTGGCGCCTCGACCGAGCAGCGGTACCTCTTCCAGGCCATCGTGAACGACTACCTGCCCACGCCCGTCCGGACGTACCGCTCGCTGCCCGCGGCGGACCGCACGCCGGAGAGCGCCGCCACGGCGACCCTCGCCGGCCAACTCGACGTCGTCGCGGAGACGGTGGAGGACATGCACGAACAGATCAGGAGCGGTGCCATCGCCGAACTCTCCTCGCACGGCCGGTTCCTGCGGGACCGACTGGGCGACGGCGACGAGGGCCTGCGCCTCCGCGGAGCCGACTCGTGACCGGGCAGCTCGTCCCGGGAGCGAACGCTGCCCTGACGGCCGAGAACCCCGGCCTCACCGCGGTCGTCGTCGGCATCCACTGGGACCAGATCGCCAGCCGCGGGCCCTCGGCCGAGCTCGTCCCGGTGGCGATCGTCTGCGGCCCGGACGGGCACGTCCTCTCCGACGAGGACCTCGTCTTCTTCAACCAGATCGAGAGCGCCGACGCGTCCGTCCGGTACCTGGCCGAGTCCGACCAGGAGGAGATCGACGTCGACTTCGCCTCGGTCCCGGATGCCGTCGACAAGATCGTCTTCGCGGTCTACCTCGACCCTGACCCGCGGTCCCCGAAGGACCTCGGCTCGGTCCGGTCGATGTCGGTCCGCGTCTGCGCGCCCGACGGTCGCGAACTCGTCGCGTTCCCGCTGCCGTCGGAGCGGAACCACCTGATCGACGCGGTGATCCTCGGCGAGCTCTACCGCCACCGGTCGGAGTGGAAGTTCCGCGCTGTCGGCCAGGGGTACACGACGGGTCTGACCGGCCTCCGCACCGACCACGGCATCGGCCGCGCGCGATGACGACGGGGCACCCGTTCCTCCGCCGTCGCGTCCGCCCGACCCCGCCCGGCCAGGAGGCCCGCCCGACCGCCGCCACGTCCGGCACCGCCACCACGTCGGGCACCACCGCCACGCCCGGCGTGCCGCTCCGCCGCCCGACCCCGCCCGCCGGACCGCCCCTGGCGTCGGCACCGGCCGCGCCGGCCAGCTCCGGCGGCGGGCTGAGCCTGTCCTCCGGGCGGCAGCCCGCACCGTCGGCGGTCCGGACGCCGGCGCAGCGCAGCTCGACCGCACCGTCGGCCTCCGCGGCCGCCCCCGGCGCGACCCCGCCCCGTTCCGACCGTGTCGCACGTCGACTGCGGGAACGGGCCTCCCGGATCCGACCGTTCCCCGCTCCGGACCCCCGCGACGTCCGCGTGCTCGGACCCGAGGACCCGGTGGTCCGCATCGACCGTCGCCGCTCTGCCGTCGGAGCACTCCGGATCACCGGTTCGACGAGTGCTGCGTGGGAGTCGGTGGACCACGTCGTCGGCGCTGCGACCGCGGACGGCGCGACGGCCGGACGCGCCGTGTCCACGCGCGGCAACCGCCCCCTGGTCGGCTACGACGGCTCCGACGTCCTGATCGCCCTCCGCCACGTCCGCGAACTGCGGCGGGCACTCGTGATGGGTCGCGGACCGGACCGGCTCGTCGTCGCCCTGCACGACGGCACCACCCTCGCGATCGCCCCCGGAGACCCGGACACCACCACGATCCTGGCGCTCTCCGTCATCGACGGTGAACTCGAGCTCCGCGCCGAGCCGTTCCCCAGGGCCACCCACGACGGCGACGTGTTCGCCGCGTTCGGGTTCGTCCTGTCCGCCCCGACCGTCGGAGTCTGATCCGTGCGCCACTTCGCCAACATCGCCGATCAGGAACCGCTCTTCCTCCGACCACCCGAGGACGTGACGCGGGACAGCCCGCAGGACCTCCGCGCGGTGGCACTCGGGGCGACCCTGTACACGCCGGGGATCCGTCCGGACCTGGTGCGTGACGTCCGACGGCAGACGGAGCTCGGCGCGGGGTCGATCGTCCTCTGTCTGGAGGACTCGGTCGCCGACGACGACCTGCCCACGGCCGAGGCGAACGTCGAGGCCGCGCTGCGGACCCTCGCTGAGGAGCTCGACACGGCGACGCTGCCGCAGCTGTTCCTCCGGGTCCGGACGCCGCAGCACTTCGCACGGTTGCTCGACCGCTTCGGCAGTCGAGCGCTCGACGTCCTGGCCGGGATCGTCCTGCCGAAGTTCGAGGACCCCGACGGTGCCGGCGCTGCGTGGTTCGAGGTCCTCGACGCCGCGAACGAGGGTCGGGCACCCGGCCGCCGTCTGCTCGTGATGCCGATCCTCGAGTCCCCCGCGATCATGCACCGTGAGTCGCGAACCGAGGCCCTGGCCGACGTCCACGACCTGCTGCTCGAACGACGGGACGACGTCCTGGCGGTGCGCATCGGGGCGACGGACCTGTCGAGCGTGTACGGCCTCCGGCGTCCCTCGCACCTGACCGTGTACGACGTGCAGGTGTTGGCGTCCGTGATCGGCGACGTGGTCAACGTCCTCGGTCGGGCGCGGGACGGCTTCGTGGTCGCCGGGCCGGTGTGGGAGCACTACCCCGACTCCGACCGGGTGTTCCGCACGCAGTTGCGCACCACGCCGTTCCAGGAGGCCGGGGACCTCAGGCTCCGTCGGCAGCTGCTCCTGGAGGGCTTCGACGGGCTCCTCCGCGAGGTCACCCTCGACCGCGCGAACGGCCTGACCGGCAAGACCGTCATCCACCCGCGCCACGTTCCCCTCGTCCACGCGATGTCGGTGGTCAGTGACGAGGAGTTCTCCGACGCGTCCGACGTGCTCGCGAACGCCACGGGCGGGGTCGCCGCCTCCCGCTACGGCAACAAGATGAACGAGATGAAACCGCACCACGCCTGGGCGCAGCGGACCATGCTCCGCGCCCGGGCGTTCGGTGTGGCCACCCCGGACGTGACCTACGTCGACCTGCTCGAGCGGAGCCTCCCGTGACCACGACCACCTCGACGACCGCGACGACGGACGCCGCCCTGCCGAGCCCGGAGGAGCTCGGCGTGGTCCTGACCGACGCGCCGATCGTGCCCACCGCACCCGGCGTGCCGCTGGCGTCGCTCGTCCGGCTCGCACTCCGTCGCAACCCCCGACGGGCGCACCTGCTGGTGTCCACCGTGCTCGCGAAGCACGTCCCGACCGTGCCCGCGGTCGCGCTCCTCGCCGGTGAGGCGCTCGGCGCCCGGGTCGCCGACGTCCTGGACGGCGGTGCGCGGCTCGACGCCGGCGCCGCCGCGCGCCTCCGGGCCGTGCTCGACCGCCAGCAGGCGACCGACGTTGCGGGCGACGGGTCCGACGCCCTGCACCGGGCCGCGACGACGCTCCGCACCGACCTCGCCGCGGTCCGGCCGACCCTGGCCGACGTCCTCGTCCTCGGGTTCGCCGAGACCGCGACCGCCCTCGGCGCGACGGTCGCCGAGGCCCTCGGTGCCGGGTACCTGCACTCGACGCGCCACGACCCGCCCGGGGCGACGCCGGCCGCCGGCTTCGACGAGGCGCACTCGCACGCCACGGCACACCGCCTGCTGCCCGCCGAGGACGACTGGCTGCCGGCCGACGGCACCGTGGTCCTGGTCGACGACGAGCTGAGCACCGGAGCGACGGCCCGCGAAACGATCCGCGCCCTGCACGCCGTCGCACCGCAGCGACAGTGGGTCGTCGCCGCGCTCGTCGACCTCCGCTCCGACGCGGACGTCGCCGCCACCGAGGCCCTCGCGACCGAGCTCGGCGCGCCCGTTGCGGTCGTCGCCCTCGGCCGCGGCCGCGTCTCCCTCCCGGACGGTCTCACCGACACGGCGGCGGCGCTCGTCCTCTCGGCCGCGGCGCCCCTCACCACGACGACGCCGGACCGCACGACGTCATCCGACGGCACCACCCCACCGGACGGCACGACGGCGCCCGACAGCGGACCGACCGCGGACGGGAGGCCGGCACCAGGCCCGGCACGCGCCTCCCGTCCCGACGCGGTCACCGTCGTCGCCGCCCCGCCGACCGCCGTCGACCGCACCGGGACGCCCGCCGCACGCGTCCGCACCCCGCGGACCGACGTCGAGGGCATCGCGGCCGACCTCGCCCGGGTCCTGACCGACACGTCCGGCCGGGTGCCGGACCGGGTCCTGGTCCTCGGGACCGAGGAACACATGGCGACGCCACTCGCCGTCGCGGACGCACTCCGCCGTCGGACGACGGCGGACGTCCGGTCCTCGACGAGCACCCGCTCCCCCGTCGCGGTGTTCGACGCCCCGGCCTGGCCGATCCGGTCCGGCATCCGGCACCGGTCCCACGACGTCACGGTCGACGGTCCCGGCGAGCGGTACGCGTACAACGTGCACGGCTTCGACGCGGTCGTCGTCGTCCCCGAGCCGGGCACCGGACGATCGTCGCTCGAGGGTCCCGACGGCCTGCTCGACGTCCTGGCCACCGTGACGCCCCGGGTGCTGCTCGTGGACAGCGCCCTCGAACCCGCCGGTGCTGCCGCGTCCTCGCCCCGTCCGCTCACCGGGCCGTCCTTCGGGTCGTACGAGCCGGACGAGGTGACCTGGCTGCTGCAGGACCTCGCCGACGCCGCCCTCGAGGCCGACACCGCCGACCGGGAACGCGCCATCCAGCTCGAGGGCGCCAACTACGCGGAGTCGCTGCCCGTCGAGTACGTGCCGTCGGAGTCCTACGAGGAGCTGTACCGGGAGGCCCTCACGCGGTCGGCGGAGCGGATCGCGGAGGCGGTCGGGATCGTCACGGACCTGGTCCTCCTCGACCGGCCGGACGCGGTGCTCGTCTCGCTCGCGCGCGCCGGGACGCCCGTCGGGATCCTGATGCGCCGGTGGGCCGAGCAGCAGCGCGGTGTCCGGCTGCAGCACTACACGGCGAGCATCGTCCGCGGGGTCGGCATCGACGAGACGGCCCTCCGCTGGCTCGCCGCGCACCACGACGCGTCCCAGGTCGTCTTCGTCGACGGGTGGACGGGCAAGGGCGCCATCACGCGCGAGCTGACCGACGCGCTTGACCGGTTCGCGGCCTCCGACGGCGTGCGCTTCGGCGACGGACTCGCGGTCCTCGCCGACCCGGCCGGCTGCACCCCGCTGCACGGCACCCGCGACGACTACCTGGTGCCGTCGGCCTGCCTCAACTCCACCGTGTCCGGGCTGGTGTCCCGCACCGTGTTCAACCGTGCCTGGACCCCGGAGGGCACGCTGCACGGTGCGAAGCAGTACCGGGAGCTCGGTCCCCGCGATCACTCCCGCTCGTTCGTCGCCACCATCGCCGACCGGTTCAGCGCCGTCCGTCCCCGAGTCGACGCCGCCGTGGCAGCCGACGCCGGACCGGCGTCACGGGCCGTCGACTGGCGTGGCATGCGGACCGTCGAGGCGATCGGTGCCGAGTACGGCATCACCGATCTGCACCTGGTCAAGCCGGGGGTCGGCGAGACCACCCGGGTGCTGCTCCGCCGCGTGCCGTGGCAGGTCCTGGTGCGCGACCCGGAGGACGTCGACGTCGCGCACGTCGTCGCGCTGGCCCGTGAGCGCAGCGTGCCCGTCGTGACCCGCCCCGAGCTGTCCTACAGCTGCGTGGGGCTCATCCACCCGCTCGGCAGTCGCGTGTCGGACACCGGGACCGCTGCCGGCACCACCGGGAGCGTCGCGTGAGCGCGCTCGTCGGGTTCGACCTCGACCGCACCGTCGTCTACTCCGCCGCCGCGCTCATGCTCGACGGCCCCGACGAGGACGCACCCTCGCTCGTCGTCACCGAGGTGTACCAGGGCCTGCCGCTGTCGTTCATGACCCGCACGGCGGAGCGTGCACTCGCGGCGCTGGCGGAGACGTCCGTCGTCGTCCCGGTGACCACCCGCACGGTCGCACAGTTCCAGCGGATCCGTCTGCCGCTGCCGACGTCCGGCTGGGCCGTCACGACGAACGGCGCGGTCGTGCTGCACGACGGCACACCGGACGAGTCCTGGACCGCCACGCTCCGCGAGGAGATCGCGGCGACGTCGGCACCGCTCCCCGAGGTCGAGCACCGCCTGGCCGCGGCGCTGCCCGAGGGTGCCGTCCTCCGCACGCGGCGCGCCGAGGACCTCTTCGTGTACGCCATCGTCGAGCGGGCCGAGTTGCCCGATGCCGCCGTGGAGGCCTTCGCGGCCGAACTCACCGACCTCGGGTGGCGGGTGTCCGTGCAGGGGCGGAAGCTCTACGCGGTCCCGGTGCCGATCCGGAAGGAACGGGCCCTGGCGGCCGTCGCCGAGCGCACCGGAGCGACCCGCACGATCGCCGCGGGCGACTCGCTGCTCGACCGGGAGATGCTGGCCTGGGCGGACGTCGCGATCCGCCCGGCCCACGGCGAGCTGAACGCGGTGGGGTGGACGGCACCGAACCTCGTCGTCACGCAGGCGCGCGGGGTCATGGCCGGTGAGGAGCTCATCGGGCTCGCAGCCGCCGCCACGGTGCAGACGACGACCTGACCGGACGCAGAACGGGCGGCCCTCCCGCAGGAGGACCGCCCGTTCGAACTCCCAGAGGGAGCAGAGCTGCTTACTTGCTGAAGCCCTTGAAGCGCTGGTTGAACTTCTCGACGCGGCCGGCCGAGTCGAGGATGCGCTGCTTGCCCGTGTAGAACGGGTGCGAGGCGGACGAGATCTCGACGTCGATGACCGGGTAGGTCGCACCGTCGAGCTCGATGGTCTTGTCGCTGTTCGCGGTCGAACGCGTCAGGAACGTCTCACCGGAAGCCAGGTCGCGGAAGACGATGGCGCGGTACTCGGGGTGGGTTTCGGTCTTCATGGGGATTCCTCGGTGGATCGCGATGACGGAAGATGGGAAGTCGTGTGGCCTACGCCAGCGGACCACGTTACCAGACCACGGCCCTGATCGGGAGCGTCCGGAGCCGTGTCGCGGCCGGCCGGAGTCGGGCCCCGGCGGATCAGACGGCGCGGGCGGTCCAGCGTCCGGCGTCCTGGGACACCGTGAGCTCGACACCGAACGCCGCGGAGAGCGTCTCCGCGGTCAGTACCTCGGCGATCGGACCGGCGGACTGCACGTGGCCGTCGGCGAGGACGAGCGCGTGGGTGAAGCCAGCCGGGATCTCCTCGACGTGGTGGGTGACGATGACGATCGCCGGCGAGTCCTGGCTCTGCGCGTAGCCGCCGAGCGTCCGCACCAGACTCTCGCGGGCGCCCAGGTCGAGCGACGCTGCCGGCTCGTCGAGGAACAGCACCTCGGGGTCGGTCATCACCGCACGGGCGATCTGGACCCGCTTCTGCTCGCCGTCGCTGAGCTCCCCGAAGCTGCGCTCGGTGAAGGCGCCGAGGCCCCACTCCTCGAGCACGCGCTGGGCACGGCGGACGTCGAGCTCCTCGTACTCCTCGTTCCACCGGCCGGTGACCGAGTACGCGGCCGTCAGGACCACGTCGATGACCTTCTCGGTCATCGGGATGCGACGCGCCAGGGCGGTCGACGCGAAGCCGATCCGGGGGCGGAGTTCGAACAGGTCGGCGCCGCCGAGTCCGGTCCCGAGGACCTCGACGTCGCCGGAGGTCGGGAAGGTCTGCGCACCCGCGACCTGCAGCAGCGTGGTCTTGCCGGCACCGTTCGCGCCGAGCACCACCCAGCGCTCGTCGTCCTGCACCTCCCACGAGATCCCGTCGAGGATGGTGGACCCGTCACGGACCACGGAGACGTCTGACAAGCGCACGACCGAGGGCATGCCGCCAGCCTAGACGAGCGCGGTCGGCTCCCCCGTCAGCGCCGCGCGCCCGGCTGTCCAGGGGTGACGGACGGGAGGCCCGGTGCCGGTCTCGGGGACCGGCACCGGGCCTCCAGGCCGTCAGTCGACGAGACGCGGTCAGCGCCCGGCGAGCACCTCGTCGTACACGGCGCGGGTCTTCGTGGCGATGGCGCCCCAGGTGAACTCGCTCTCGACGCGGAGCCGGCCGGCGCGGCCCATCAGCTTGGCGAGCCCGAGGTCGTCGAGCACCTCGTTGAGGGTCGCGGCGAGGTCGGCGACGTACCGGTCCGGGTCCGTGGGGGTACCCGTGCCGTCGGTCGCCTGGTCGATCGGGACGATGCGCCCGGTGAGGCCGTCGGCGACGACCTCGGGGATCCCGCCGGTCTTCGTGCCGACGACCGGGATCCCGCAGGCCATGGCCTCGAGGTTCACGATGCCGAGCGGCTCGTAGATCGACGGGCAGACGAACACGGTCGCGCTCGACAGGACGTGCACGATCTCGCGGTGCTCGAGCATCCGGTCGATCCAGATCACGCCGTTCCGACGGGTCCGGAGGTCCTCGACCAGCCCCGTGACCTCGGCGAGGATCTCGGGTGTGTCGGGCGCGCCGGCGCACAGCACGACCTGGACGTCCTCGGGCAGCGACGCCACCGCGCGGAGCAGGTAGGGCAGGCCCTTCTGGCGGGTGATGCGACCGACGAAGACCACGCTGGGGCGGTCCGGGTCGATGCCGAGCGCGCGGACCGCGTCGTCGTCGCGGTCGGGAGCCCAGTCGTCGATGTCGATGCCGTTGTAGACGACCTTCACGCGGGACGGGTCGATCGACGGGTACGAGCGGAGGATGTCCGCACGCATCGCCTTCGACACCGCGACGACACCGTCCGCGTTCGTGAACGCCTCGCGTTCCATCCAGCTGGACAGGCGGTACCCGCCGCCGAGCTGCTCGGCCTTCCACGGACGGAGCGGCTCGAGGCTGTGTGCCGTGACGACGTGCGGGATGCCGTGCGTCAGCTGCGCCAGGCGTCCGGCCGAGTTCGCGTACCAGGTGTGCGAGTGCACAAGGTCGGCACCCTCGACGTCGGCCGCGATCTGCACGTCGGTGCCGAGCGCCTGCAGCGCACCGTTCGCCTGCTCGAGGCCCGCCGGGGTGCGGTAGGCCCACACGCCCTGTTCGTCACGGAACCCGCCGAACGCCCGGACGCGCACGTCGGTGTCGGTCCCCGACCGCAGCGCCGCGGTCAGCTGGGCAACATGGACTCCGGCACCGCCGTAGACCTCCGGCGGATACTCCCTGGTCAGTAGATCGACTCGCACGGGTTCAAGGTAACGGTTTCCCAGTGCTGACGCCTACTGTGAGCGACATGGCAACGAAGAAGGTATTCGGCATCGTCCTGGCCGGCGGCGAGGGCAAGCGACTCATGCCGCTCACCGCGGACCGCGCGAAACCGGCCGTGCCGTTCGGTGGGAACTTCCGCCTCGTGGACTTCGCGCTGTCGAACCTGGTCAACTCCGGGCTCCAGCGCATCGTCGTCCTGACGCAGTACAAGTCGCACTCACTCGACCGGCACGTCTCCCAGACCTGGCGCATGGAGGGGCTGCTCGGCTCCTACGTCGCCTCCGTCCCCGCGCAGCAGCGGCTCGGCAAGCGGTGGTTCGCCGGCTCCGCCGACGCGATCTTGCAGTCCCTGAACCTGATGCGTGACGAGCGGCCCGACATCGTCGTCGTGGTCGGCGCCGACCACGTGTACCGGATGGACTTCTCCCAGATGGTGGAGGCGCACATCGCCTCCGGACGCAGCGCCACCGTCGCGGCGATCCGCCAGCCGATCGAGCTCGCGGACCAGTTCGGAGTCATCAAGGTCGACGACGCGGACCCGACGCGGATCGAGGCGTTCCTCGAGAAGCCGAAGGACGCCACCGGTCTGCCGGACTCGCCGAACGAGGTCCTGGCGTCCATGGGCAACTACGTCTTCGACGCCGACGCCCTGGTCGACGCGGTGCTCCGCGACGGCCAGATCGAGTCGTCCGACCACGACATGGGCGGCGACATCATCCCGGACTTCGTCGCACGCGGCGACGCCGGTGTGTACGACCTGCAGCGCAACGAGGTGCCCGGGTCCAACGACCGCGACAAGTACTACTGGCGCGACGTGGGCACGATCGACTCATTCTTCGACGCGCACATGGACCTCATCGCCCCGGTCCCGGTCTTCAACCTGTACAACCAGGACTGGCCGATCTTCAACCAGCAGACGAACCTGCCCCCGGCGAAGTTCGTCCGTGACGCGAACGGCAACACCGGCGCGACCGTCGACTCGATCGTCTCGCTCGGCTGCCTGCTCTCCGGAGCGCAGGTCGAGCGCAGTGTCATCGGCCCCTGGGCGACGATCGACTCGCAGGCGAAGGTCCTCGACTCGATCGTCTTCGAGCGCGCGACCATCGGTGCCGGCGCGATCGTGAACCGGGCGATCCTCGACAAGGACGTCGTCCTCGCTCCGGGCGCACACGTCGGCGTCGACCGTGAGGCCGACGAGGCCCGCGGGTTCACCGTCACCGACTCGGGCATCACCGTCGTCGGGAAGGGCGTGCGCGTCGAGGCCTGAGCGAGCAGTCTCCGCTCGTCGTGTCAGCACGACGTCACGGAACACCCGACCCCGCTACCGTGGTCGGGTGCCCCGTTTCCTCGTCGTCCTCGATGCCGACTCGACCCTGCTCGAGGACGAGGTCATCGAGCTCCTGGCCGACGCGGCGGGGACCCGGCCACAGGTCCAGGCGGTGACGGAGCGTGCCATGCGCGGCGAGATCGACTTCGCCGAGAGCCTCCGGGAGCGGGTCGCGACGTTGGCGGGCCTCCCGGTCGACACGTTCACGCGTGCGCAGCAAGCCGTCCGCGTCACGCGCGGAGCCGACGAGTTGGTGCGCCGGGTGCACGCCGCGGGCGGGACGGTCGGCGTCGTGTCGGGGGGCTTCCACGAGGTGCTCGACCCCTTCGCAGCCGGTCTCGCGCTCGACCACTGCCGGGCGAACCGCCTGGACACGCAGGACGGCGTGCTCACCGGATGTGTCGCGGGCGCGGTCGTCGACGCGCAGGCCAAGGCGGACACGCTCCGGACCTGGGCCGCGGCGGACGGGGTCCCGCTCGCCCGCACGGTCGCCGTCGGGGACGGCGCCAACGACCTCGCGATGATGGCGGTCGCCGGTCTCGCCGTCGCGTTCGACGCCAAGCCCCGGGTGCGCGCGGAGGCGGACGTCGCCGTCGTCGACCGCGATCTGTCCGTCGTGCTGGCGGCCCTCGGTCTGCGCGGCTGACTCCCGCCACCACTCCGGCGGCTCAGCTGCTCAGCGGCTCAGCTGCTCAGCTGCTCAGCTGCTCAGTGGCCCATGCCCAGGCCGCCGTCGACCGGGATGACCGCGCCGGAGATGTAGCCCGCGCCGTCGCCGGCCAGGAACAGCGTGGCGTCCGCGACGTCGTCGACGCTGCCGTAGCGTGCCGCGGGGATCGCCTTCTTGAACTCGGCCTGCAGCTCGTCCGAGAGCGCCGCCGTCATGTCGGTCTGGATGAAGCCCGGCGCGACGACGTTCGCGGTGATGCCGCGGGAGCCGAGCTCGCGCGTGATGGACCGGGCCATCCCGACCAGCGCGGCCTTCGACGACGCGTAGTTGACCTGCCCGATCTGCCCGTACGCCCCGACGACGCTCGACATCAAGACGATGCGGCCGAACTTCGCCTTCATCATCCCCTTGGTCGCACGCTTGACCACCCGGAAGGTCCCCGTCAAGTTGGTGTCGATGACGCTCGTGAAGTCGTCCTCGGACATCCGGAGCAGCAGCTGGTCGTTCGTGATGCCGGCGTTGGCCACCAGGACCTCGATCGGCCCGAGCGCTGCCTCGACCTCGGTGAAGGCGCGGTCCACCGAGGCGGTGTCGGTGATGTCGGCCTGCACGGTGAGCGCGCCCCCGGGGCCGCCCTGACCGCTGCGCGACGTGACGGCCACCCGGTGACCGGCTGCGACGAACCGAACGGCCAGCGCGTGGCCGATGCCGCGGTTGCCGCCGGTGATGAGGACGGTACGGGGGGTGGTCATGGTCGCTCCGTTCGCTGGTGGTCGCTGGCGCGCCAGGACCCGCGGGTCCGGACACGCCCGGACGAGCCTACCGGTGCGCATCCCCCGACGGCCGGTCCCCGCACCACCGGCCGGATGTCGGTACCCGGGCGTAAACTGGAGGTCGGCAGACGGAGACCCCACCGCATGAACCGCAAGAACCAGCAGAACCCGAGCGGCCCGCGCATCCAGCTCCAGCGTTCCGCGCCGGAACACGTGATCGCGGAGCCGATGTCGACCCAGAACATCACGACGCTCCCGGACAACCCGGAGATCGACCGCGCGCACCGGCTCTCCCGCTACGTGTGGCAGATGGCCTTCCGCGTGGTGTGCTTCGTCGCGGCGGTGCTCATCTGGAGCGCATGGCACTCCTGGATCGCCGTCCTGCCCATCGTCGCCGCCGCCGTCGTCCCCTGGGTCGCGGTCGTGCTGGCGAACGCGGGCAACCGCACCGGTGGCGACGTGGTGCGACCGGGTGGTGCCATCGAGCTGTACGACGCCGTCGACCCGCACCTCCGTGACGAGCAGGAAGAGGCCCGAGCCCAGGCCTACCGTGCCGAGCAGGAGCGTCTGCGCGACCAGGCCCAGCGCGCCCAGGAGGACTGGCAGCGCAACGGTGACCGCTCACGTGTCTGGTCGCCCCGGAACGGCGGCCGCCGCTGATGGGATCGACCTTCGACCTGTTCACCGAACCCGGCGCGACGCCGGTGTGTTCGCGGGCCGGTTGCTCGTCGACGGCATCGTGGCGGGTGAACTGGCGGAACCCCCGCATCCACGCGGAGGACCGGGTGAAGATCTGGGCCGCCTGCGACGACCACTGCGACTTCCTCGCCGACTACCTGCGGTCGCGCTCGTTCCCCGTGCGCGTGACCGGCATCGACGACGACGTGGAGAACCTCGACGACACCACCGCGCGCGTCGCGGGTGACGGGCGATGACCGAGGGCTTCGACCCCGGCTCCCGGTACGGCCGGCGCCACGCGGCCCGGATCCGGCAGGCGAGCAACGACGCGACGACGGACGTCGCCACTGCGGACGATCAGGGCGGTCAGGGCGGTCGCCCCTCCGAGCCATTCGTCGGCTGGCACTTCGTCCGCAGCCGTCGGTGGCTCGGCTACTTCGCCATCGCCGTGGCGTTCGCGGTCGTCTGCGCGCTGTTCGGCATGTGGCAGTGGGACCGTCGGAACGAGGCCGTCCGCCAGAACGACCAGATCGCTGCGAACTACGACCACGCCCCGATCCCGATCGACCAGGTGCTCCCCCGCTCCGGGACGTGGAGCAACGACCTGACCTGGCTGCGCGCGAGCGTCACCGGCCGGTACGACACCGACCACCAGCTCCTCGTCCGCAACCGCGTGCACAACGGCCAGCCGGGGTTCGAGGTCCTCACTCCCCTGGTCACCGCCGAGGGTCGCGCCTTCGTCGTCGACCGCGGATGGGTGCCGACCGGCAACAGGCAGGACGCCCCGGACAACATCCCGGCTCCCCCGACGGGCACCGTCACCGTCGTCGTGCGGCTGCAGCAGTCCGAGCCGCGCATCCCCGGCCGGACCGACCCGGCGGACACAGACCAGGTGCAGTCCGTCACGCTGCCGGACGTCGCCGACAAGGCCGGGCACCCGATCTGGACCGGCGCGTACGGCCAGCTCGACAGCGAGACGCCCGCCCCGTCGGAGCGGGCGCCCCTCGGCTGGGACCGCCCGAGCGCCGACACCGGCCTGCACCTCAGCTACTTCATCCAGTGGTTCCTGTTCGCCGTCGGGGGCTTCGGCTTCCTGGCGTACGTGATGGTGCAGGAGTACCGGAACCTCAACCAGGACGACCCGGAAGAGCGCGAGCGGGCCCTGGACCGGCAGCGCCGCAAGGACGCGAAGCCGAAGTCCGACGCCGAGATCGAGGACGAACTGCTGACGTCCGGTCGCTGACGGGCTGACCAGACCGACGGGAGGCCCGTGGCGGTGTCGCCACGGGCCTCCCGTCGGTCTGCGTCCCGGTTCCGCATCCGCGGTCCGCGCACGCGTCAGGCGAGCTCGATGAGCTCCGCGTAGTCCTTGTTCCAGTGGTCCTCGGTGCCGTCCGGCAGGAGCAGCACGCGCTCCGGGTTCAGCGCCTCGACCGCGCCGGCGTCGTGCGACACCAGGACGACGGCACCCTCGAAGCCGGCCAAGGCGCTGAGGATCTCCTCGCGCGACGCCGGGTCGAGGTTGTTCGTCGGTTCGTCGAGCAGCAGCACGTTCGCACCCGAGACGACGATCATC
Organism: Curtobacterium sp. MCPF17_047; assembly: GCF_003234045.1. Taxonomy (NCBI): domain Bacteria; kingdom Bacillati; phylum Actinomycetota; class Actinomycetes; order Micrococcales; family Microbacteriaceae; genus Curtobacterium; species Curtobacterium sp. MCPF17_047. Next base: position 93,436 of record NZ_QKSF01000002.1, read on the forward strand.
GCGAGCGACAGGCGCGTCTTCTCACCGCCGGAGAGCACGCCGGCCTTCTTGTAGCCGTCGTCGCCGGTGAACAGGAACGAGCCCAGGACGCGGCGCGCCTCGGTCTCGTTGAGGTCCGTCGACGCCGAGACCATGTTCTCGATCACCGTGCGGTTGACGTCGATGTTCTCGTGCTCCTGCGCGTAGTACCCGATCCGCAGACCGTGCCCGGGCAGGATCTCGCCGGTGTCGGGTGCGTCCGCGCCGGCGAGGATGCGGAGCAGCGTCGTCTTGCCCGCACCGTTGAAGCCCAGGATGACCACGCGGGAACCGCGGTCGATCGCCAGGTCCACGCCCGCGAAGATCTCGAGCGACCCGTAGGACTTCGACAGTCCCTCCGCCATCAGCGGCGTGCGACCACAGGGAGCCGGGGTGGGGAAGCGGATCTTCGCGACCCGGTCGGCGACGCGCTCGTCCTCGAGGCCCGCGAGCAGCTTGTCGGCGCGCGCCACCATCTGGTGGGCCGCCGCCGCCTTCGACGCCTTCGCGCCGAACCGAGCAGCCTGGTCCTTGAGCGTCGCGGCCTTCTTCTCGGCACCGGCCCGCTCCTTGCGACGGCGCTCCTCGTCGGCCGCACGCTGCCGCTGGTAGAGCTTCCAGCCCATGTTGTAGATGTCGATCGCCTGGCGGTTCGCGTCCAGGTAGAAGACCCGGTTGACGACCTCGTCGACGAGTTCCACGTCGTGGGAGATCACGATCACGCCGCCCGGGTAGGTCTTGAGGTGCTCGCGCAACCACACGACGGAGTCCGCGTCGAGGTGGTTCGTGGGCTCGTCGAGGATCATCGTGTCCGCATCGGAGAACAGGATCCGCGCGAGCTCGATGCGGCGCCGCTGCCCACCGGACAGCGTCTTCAGCTGCTGGTCGAGGATGCGGTCCGGCAGCTTGAGGTTCGACGCGATCGACGCCGCCTCCGCCTCGGCCGCGTAGCCGCCCAGGGCGTTGAACTCGTCGTCGAGCCGCGAGTAGCGCTTCATCGCCTTCTCGGCGACCGCCGGGTCCGTGCTGGCCATGTCGAGCGTGGCCTTGCGGATGCCGTCGACGAGCTCGCCGAGCCCGCGGGCATCCAGGATGCGCTTGCGCGCGGTGTCCTCGGGGTTGCCCGAACGGGGGTCCTGCGGCAGGTAGCCGATCTCACCCGACCGCTCGATCTTGCCGTCGGTCGGGGCAGCTTCACCCGCCAGGGCCTTGGTCATGGTGGTCTTCCCCGCGCCGTTGCGGCCGACGAGGCCGATCTTGTCACCCCGCTCGACGCGGAAGGACACGTTCTCCATCAGGAGGCGAGCCCCGACGCGGATCTCGAGGTCGTGCACGGCAAGCACAGTGGTGGTCCAATCAGTTGGTGGAAGTGCACAACGGTGTGTGCGGGAGGTGCACCGCTACGCTGACGGGACCGATGGTCCGAAGAGGACCAGCAGTCCATTCTAGGAGAATCCATGACGAACGCCACCGGGTTCGCTCCCCGCGCAGTCCTCGCCGACCGTCTGCGCACGCACGGTCTCGCCACCGACGCGGCCCTGATCGCCGGCGGCGCGCTGTTCACCGCCGTCCTGGCGCAGGTCCAGGTGCCGATGTGGCCGGTCCCCGTGACCGGTCAGACGCTCGCCGTCGTGCTCGTCGGCGCGACCCTCGGTGCCCGCCGAGGTGTCCTGTCGATGCTCGTCTACGCGGTCGTCGGACTGGCCGGCGCGCCGTTCTTCGCCGACGCGCAGGGCGGCCTGCACGCCCTCACCCTGCCGAGCTTCGGGTACGTCATCGGCTTCATCCCGGCCGCCGGGCTCGTCGGGTGGCTCGCGCGTCGCAACTGGGACCGCAAGGTCGGGCGCGCGGCGGTGGCGATGCTGCTCGCGAGCGCGATCCCCTTCGTCACCGGCCTGCCGTACCTCGCCGTCGCCCTCGGCGCCCTCGGGGCCCCGAACGACCTTCAGTCGGTCCTCGCGGCGGGCCTGTACCCGTTCGTCGTCGGCGGCGTCGCGAAGGCGCTCATCGCGGCCGGCGTGCTGCCCCTGGCGTGGAAGGCGCTCGGCCGGCGCTGAGCGCACTGCGCACCTCGACGAGGGGCCCCGCACCGATCCGGTGCGGGGCCCCTCGTCGTCTGGTGCGTCCCGCGGTCGCACAACACGCCGCGAGCCGACTGCCGAGGTCGCACAAGTGGCCGCTCGGCGCCGATGGCGGCGGCAGTTCGTGCGACTTCGACGAAGCAAGGGCGGGACACGACGACGGACGGGAGGCCCGGTACCAGCTGGTACCGGGCCTCCCGTCCGTCTCGCGCGCTCGTGACTAGATCGAGAAGCCGAGTGCGCGCATCATCTCGCGACCGTCGTCGGTGATCCGCTCCGGACCCCACGGCGGCATCCAGACCCAGTTGATGCGGAACGCGTCGACGATCCCGTCCAGCGCGTTCGCGGTGTCGTTCTCGATGACGTCGGTCAACGGGCAGCCGGCGCTCGTCAACGTCATGCTGATGATCAGCGCACTCGCCTCGTCGTCCCAGGCCAGGTCGTAGATGAGGCCGAGGTCGACGATGTTCACGCCGAGCTCCGGGTCCTGCACCTCTTTCAGGCCCTCGACGACCTCGTCGAACTTCTGCGGTGCCAGTGTGGTGATCATCGTCACTCCGCCGGTGCGGCAGCGGCGGCCTGCACGTAGCGGTCGTAGCCCTCGTTCTCGAGGCGCTCCGCCAGCTCCGGGCCACCCTGCTCGGCGATCTTGCCCGCGACGAACACGTGGACGAAGTCCGGGCGGATGTAGCGGAGGATGCGCGTGTAGTGCGTGATGAGCAGCACCCCGAGGCCGGTCGCGCCCTTGGCACGGTTGACGCCCTCGGACACGATCTTCAGCGCGTCGACGTCCAGGCCGGAGTCGGTCTCGTCCAGGACGGCGAACTTCGGCTTGAGCAACTCGAGCTGCATGATCTCGTGGCGCTTCTTCTCGCCACCGGAGAAGCCCTCGTTGACGTTGCGCTCGGCGAAGGCCGGGTCCATCTTGAGGTCAGCCATCGAGGTGCGGAGGTCCTTGATCCAGCCACGGAGGGCCGGAGCCTCGCCGTCGATCGCGGTCTTGGCGGTGCGGAGGAAGTTCGACACGGTGACGCCGGGGATCTCGACCGGGTACTGCATGGCGAGGAACATGCCCGCGCGGGCACGCTCGTCGACGCTCATCGCCAGGACGTCCTGGCCGTCGAGGGTGATCGAGCCGCCCGTGACGTGGTAGCGCGGGTGACCGGCGATCGTGTACGCCAGGGTCGACTTGCCGGAGCCGTTCGGCCCCATGATCGCGTGGATCTCGCCCTCGTTGATCGTCAGGTCGACGCCCTTGAGGATCTCCTTGACGCCCTGATCGGTGTCGATCGCGACCTGCAGGTCACGGATTTCGAGAGTGGACATTGCGTTCCTTCGGTTGCAGCTGTGGTGCGGCGTCAGCCGCGGGAAGAGTGAGGGATGACTGTCAGTCGACCGGGACCGGCTCGTGCACGTCGACGTAGACGTCGCCGTCACGGACCTCGACCCGGAAGACCGGCACCGGCTCGTACGCCGGGAAGTTCTTCGGCTTGCCGGTCGTCAGCGAGAACTGCGACCCGTGCGCCCAGCACTCCAGCGAGTCGCCCTCGACGAAGCCCTCGGACAGCGAGATGTCGCCGTGCGTGCAGGTGTCACCGATGGCGTGCACCGTGCCGGCCGAGTCCTTCACGATCGCGATCGCGGTGCCGTCGACGACCGCACGCATCGGGCTGTCCACCGCGATGTCGCTCTCGGCACAGACCTTCTCGGCCATCAGGCGTCGACCCCGGCGGCAGCAGCCTCGGCGACGGGCGCGGCGAGGACCGTCCGGCCCTCCATCAGCTCCTGCTCGACGGCAGCGATGAGACGCTCCTCGAGCTCGGGCGCACCGATCTTCTGGATCACCTCGACCAGGAAGCCCAGGACGACGAGACGACGTGCCTCTTCCTCCGGGATGCCGCGGGCCTGCAGGTAGAAGAGCTGCTCGTCGTCGAAACGACCGGTGGCGCTGGCGTGGCCGGCACCGGTGATGTCGCCCGTTTCGATCTCGAGGTTCGGGATGCTGTCGGCGCGCGTTCCGTCGGTCAGGACCAGGTTGCGGTTCTGCTCGTACGAGTCCGTGCCGGGAGCCGACCGTCCGATGAGGACGTCGCCGATCCACACCGTGTGCGCACCCTGGCCCTGCAGCGCGCCCTTGTAGTTGACCCGGCTGCGGGTGTTCGGCGCGTCGTGGTCGACGTAGACCTGCTGCTCGATGTACTGGCCGGCGTCGGCGAAGTAGACGCCGTACATCTCGACGTCGCCGCCCTGCGCACCGAGGTGCGTGGACGGGTTGACGCGGATGACGTCACCGCCGAGCGAGACCACGACGTGCTTGAGGAAGGCGTCGCGGCCGACCTCGGCGAAGTGCGTCGAGACGTGCACCGCGTCGTCTTCCCAGTCCTGGACCGTGACGACGGTGAGCCGTGCGCCGTCGCGGACGACGACCTCGACGTTCTCGCTGAGGAGCGCCGTGCCGCGGTTGTCGATGACGACGATGCCCTGCGCGTGCGGCTCGGCCGTGATGACCGTGTGCGCCGCCCGCGGCTGCGAGCCGAAGTCAGAGCGGGTCACCGTGATGAACTCGTGCTCGTCGGTGCCCTTCACGGTGATCGCCAGGACGGCGTCGCGCGCGCTCCATGCGGCCGCGGCCGCCCGGTCCTCCGGCAGGCCGGCGCCGCCGACGCGGGGGTCGTCGCTGCGACCCCACTCGACGTCGGCGCCCGCGGACTGGGTCGCGAGGAACGGGTACGCCGAGCCGTCCAGCGGGCCGTCGAGCAGCGGCTGGATCTTGGCGAGCGGGGCGAACTTCCAGTTGACCTCTCGGCCGGTGACGACGGGGAAGGCGTCGACGTCGCCCGAGCGGAACCGCTCGGAACGCGTCTGCACCGGCACCTTGGTGTCCCAGCCGCCGTCGGAGTGCGCCCGGGCGCCGTGCTGGTCCGTACCGCCCGACGAGAGCGTGCTCGCGGGCTCCGTCGGCTGGTCGATGTGGGGAGGAGGGGTGGTGCTGGACATCTAGCCGACGGATCCTTCCATGCTCATCTCGATGAGCTTGTTGAGTTCGAGTGCGTACTCCATCGGGAGCTCGCGGGCGATTGGCTCGATGAAACCGCGCACGATCATCGCCATGGCCTCGTCCTCGGCCATGCCGCGGGACATGAGGTAGAACAGCTGCTCCTCGCTGACACGGGAGACGGTGGCCTCGTGGCCGAGCTGCACGTCGTCGACACGGATGTCGATCGCCGGGTAGGTGTCGCTCCGCGAGACGGTGTCGACGAGCAGCGCGTCACAGCGGACCGTGTTGGCCGAGTGGTGTGCGCCCGGGTCGACCCGGACCTCGCCGCGGTACCCGGCACGACCGCCACCACGGGCGATCGACTTCGAGACGATCGACGACGTCGTGTACGGCGCCATGTGGATCATCTTCGCGCCGGCGTCCTGGTGCTGGCCGGGGCCGGCGAAGGCGACGGACAGGGTCTCGCCCTTGGCGTGCTCACCGGCGAGGTAGATGGACGGGTACTTCATCGTGACCTTGGACCCGATGTTGCCGTCGATCCACTCCATGGTCGCGCCCTCGTGGGCGATCGCACGCTTCGTGACGAGGTTGTAGACGTTGTTCGACCAGTTCTGGATCGTCGTGTAGCGAACGCGGGCGTTCTTCTTCACGATGATCTCGACGACGGCCGAGTGCAGGGAGTCCGACTTGTAGATCGGCGCGGTGCAGCCCTCGATGTAGTGGATGTACGAGTCTTCGTCCGCGATGATCAGCGTCCGCTCGAACTGGCCCATGTTCTCCGTGTTGATGCGGAAGTAGGCCTGCAGCGGGATCTCGACGTGGACGCCCTTCGGGACGTAGACGAACGAGCCGCCGGACCACACGGCCGTGTTCAGCGCAGCGAACTTGTTGTCGCCGGCCGGGATCACGGTGCCGAAGTACTCCTCGAACAGCTCCGGGTGCTCGCGCAGCGCCGTGTCGGTGTCCATGAAGATGACGCCCTGCTGCTCCAGGTCCTCGCGGATCTGGTGGTAGACGACCTCGGACTCGTACTGCGCGGCGACGCCGGCGACGAGGCGCTGACGCTCGGCCTCCGGGATGCCCAGGCGCTCGTACGTGGTGCGGATGTCCTCGGGGAGGTCCTCCCACGACTCGGCCTGCTTCTCCGTCGACTTCACGAAGTACTTGATGTTGTCGAAGTCGATGTCCGACAGGTCGGCGCCCCACGAGGGCATCGGCTTGCGGTCGAAGAGCTTCAGCGCCTTCAGCCGGTTGGCACGCATCCACTCGGGTTCACCCTTGCGGCCGGAGATGTCGGTGACGACCTCTTCCGACAGGCCACGGCGCGCAGAGGCGCCGGCCGCGTCGGAGTCGGCCCAGCCGAATTCGTACTGGCCGAGCCCTTCGAGTTCTGGACGGTCGATGAGCACGTCGGACATGGTCTCCTCGTTTCCTTCTCGCAACAGCGTCTCCGGTACAACCCGGTGGTGTCGGACACCATTCCACCGCGGGCCGCCGACACGGCGGTCCATGGTGTTGCTGCCTCGCAACGTCGATGCTTCCACGCAGTCGCGGGACCGATCGGCGATCACGGCTCATTCGGAGCCGGCGCCTGCCTAGACTTGACTGCTGCTGAACCCTCGAATCCTACAGGTCCAGGGCCCGGAACAACAGGAAGGCACCACCCTCGTGACTCGCGTCGGCCCCACCGTCGAGCAGGACGTCCGGACTCCGACCACCTGGTGGTCGCTCCCCCGCACCGTCGACCCGCGCGTCGTGGTCCTCGCCTGGGCGTCCTTCGTCGTCGAGGTCGTGCTCATCGGCACCGGTGGGCTGGTCCGCCTGACCGCCTCCGGCCTCGGCTGCCCCACCTGGCCGAAGTGCACCACCGACTCGCTCGTGTCCACGCCCGAGATGGGCATCCACGGCGTCATCGAGTTCGGCAACCGCCTCCTCACCTTCGTGCTGGTCGTCGTCGCGATCGCGATGTTCCTGGCGGTCGTCCGGATGCGGAAGACCCGGCCTGAGCTGTTCTGGTTGGCGTTCGCCCAGGGCGCGGCGATCCCCGTCCAGGCCGTCATCGGCGGCGTGTCGGTCATCTCCGGCCTCAACCCGTTCGTCGTCGGACTGCACTTCGTCGTCTCCGCCGTCCTGACGAGCATCACCGCCGCACTCGTGTACCGGTCGGTGAAAGGCCCGCGCGTCCGCGATCGCATCGTGCCCCGCTGGTACTCCGCCGTCGTCGGCGGCACCGTCGTCGCCGTCGCCGTCACCGTCCTGGTCGGCATCCTCACCACCGGCAGCGGTCCGCACGCCGGCGCGAGCGAGCGGGTGGACGGTGGCGCGGTGCACCGGACGGGCTTCGACACGCAGCTCATGGAGCACCTGCACGCGATCCCCGCCTACGCGACCTTCGCCCTGACGCTCGTGCTCGTCATCGGGGCGGTCCGCCTCCGCATCTCCAGCAGGAGCGCGTTGCTGTTGCTCGTCGTCGAGTTCGTCCAGATCGCGGTCGGGCTCACCCAGGCCCGCACCGGCCTCCCCGTCGGCCTGGTGGGCACCCACATGGTGCTCGCCGGCCTGCTCGTCGCGGCGGTGACCGCGGTGGTGCTCTCCACCCGCTCGAGTGCCGGTCGGGACGCCGTCCGGGCCTGACCCGGCTCGGCCCCACCGCGGCTGCGGGCCGGCCACCTCGTCACGGCAGCCGTCCGCGAGTGGCGATCCGTGCCTCCCGGACGGCCGCGGACCCGGTCCCGGCCCCGGACGCAACACGTCTGCGTGCACCTTCGGCCGAACGGTCGCTTCCGCGCAGGAGTCCGCCGGCACCGCGCCCCGCGCCCCGCACGCCGCTGCGCCGCTGCCGTCTGGCCCCGGGCGCGAAAGCGACAGATGAGCGCGGCCACGTTGCGGTGAACTGTCGCTTCCGCGCCCGAGTCGGAGTCGCGGGCCGGCCCGCGTCACCGCCACCCCCGGTCCCCGACCCGGACGCGGACCCGGACCGGGACCGGGACCCGGACCCCCCGGACCCGGACCCGGACCCGGACCCGGACCCGGACGCGACAGACTTGCGCGGGTATTCCGCCGCGAACTGTCGCTTTCGCGTCGGGGTCGGCAGCCGTGCCGCCAGCCTGCCGCCCGAGGCGCACGCCGCGCCCGCCCCCGAAACGACGACGGGCCCGACCTCCGAGGAGGCCGGGCCCGTGGTCACACCGGGTGGATCAGATCGTGAACGTGAACACCTGTGGGAGCAGCGGATCGATGCCGACCGCGATGAACAGCAGCGTCAGGTACGTGATCGAGCTGCGGAACACACGCATCGGGTGGACCTGCTCCATGTGCTGGATCGCCCGGTTGTAGAGCAGGTGCGACTCGACGACGAACCAGATGCCGCCGGCGAGTGCGACCACCGTGTACAGCGGGCCCATGTTCGCGACCGGGACGAGGAGCAGCGAGCAGACCAGGGTCGCCCAGGCGTAGAGCACGACCTGCAGCCCGACGACGGTCCGCCCGCGCACGACGGCCAGCATCGGCACGTCGGCGGCGTCGTAGTCGTCGCGGTACTTCATCGACAGCGGCCAGTAGTGCGGCGGCGTCCAGAGGAAGATCACCATGAAGAGGATGACCGGCGCCCAGGTCAACGAGCCGGTGACGGCCGCCCACCCGATGAGGACCGGCATGCACCCCGCAGAGCCGCCCCAGACGATGTTCTGCGGGGTCCGGCGCTTGAGCCAGAGCGTGTAGACGAACACGTAGATGAGGATCGCGGCGACGCTCAACGCAGCCGCCAGCCAGTTCACGAAGACGACGAGGACCGCGGTCGACACGATGCCGAGGATCCACGAGAACACCAGCGCTTCGCGGTCCGAGAGCTCACCGGTGACCAGCGGACGTGTGCTCGTGCGCTTCATCAGGCGGTCGATGTCGCGGTCGATGTAACAGTTGAACGCGGACGCCGACCCGGCCGACATCGCGCCGCCGAGCATCGTCCAGAACACGAGCCACAGGTCGGGCACGCCACGCTCGGCGAGGAACATCGTGGGCGCGGTGGTGACGAGCAGGAGCTCCATCACGCGCGGCTTGGTGAGCGAGACGTACGCCCGGACCTTGCGGGACAGCATCGACCGACGAACGGTGTCTGGCCTGGTCACGGTGGCACTCGGCAAGGGAACCTCAGTCTGTTTCGCTGCAGCTCGCACGCTCGGGAGGACGTCACCGTCGGCGTCCGGGCGCGCGTGTCCGCGGAATGGTCGCGGATCACGATCAGTTTACGCGATCGAGGGCGCCACGACGATGTCCGGCAGCATCGCCGCGGGTCCGGGACACGCCCGGACGGTGACCGGCCACCGAACGGCCACCGAGGCCCGCCGGTCACCTGGGCACCTTCTGAGTGCCGGTTCACTATGCTGGAGAGGCCCTCCCGCAGCGTGCCCCGAAGACGTCGGCCGCGATCGAGCCGGTCGGCCGCCGGCAACGGCGCCGCGACGGAGCCCCGGGTGGGCACCATGTCCGTGCGATGGCACGAGCCCTCGCACATGTCGCATCAATGAAGGGTCAACATCCAAGTGGCTGAATTCACCTGGGACGCCATCGACCGGAAGGCCGTCGACACGGCCCGCGTCCTCGCCGCCGACTCTGTCGAGGCGGCCGGCAACGGTCACCCCGGCACCGCGATGAGCCTCGCGCCGCTGGCTCACCTCCTCTTCCAGAAGGTGATGCGTCGCGACCCGAGCGACTCCACGTGGATCGGCCGCGACCGCTTCATCCTGTCGGCGGGTCACGCATCGATCCTGCAGTACGTGCAGTTCTACCTGCACGGGTACGGCCTCGAGCTCGACGACCTCCAGCACCTCCGCAAGTGGGGCTCCAAGACGCCGGGTCACCCGGAGTACGGCCACACCGACGGTGTCGAGATCACCACCGGACCGCTCGGCCAGGGCCTCGCGTCCGCGGTCGGCTTCGCCTACGCGCAGCGCTTCGAGCGCGGTCTGTTCGACCCGGAGACCCCGGCCGGTCAGTCGCCGTTCGACCACTACACCTACGTGATCGCCGGCGACGGTGACATGCAGGAAGGCGTCACGAACGAGGCCGGTTCGCTCGCAGGTCGCCAGCAGCTCGGCAACCTCATCGCCTTCTACGATTCGAACCAGATCTCGATCGAGGACGACACCGACATCGCGTTCTCCGAGGACGTCCACGCCCGCTACGAGGCGCTCGGCTGGCACGTCCAGGTCGTCGACTGGAAGAAGACCGGCGAGTACCACGAGGACGCCGAAGCACTCTTCGCCGCCGTCGAGGCCGCCAAGCAGGTCCACGACAAGCCGTCGCTGATCGTCATCAAGACGATCATCGGCTGGCCGTCGCCCACCAAGCAGAACTCCGGCAAGATCCACGGCTCGGCCCTCGGTGCCGACGAGCTCAAGGGCCTGAAGGAGGTCCTCGGCTTCGACACCGAGAAGACCTTCGACGTCGACCCCGAGGTCCTCGACTACACCCGTGGCGCGATCGCCAAGGGCCAGGCCGAGCACGCCGAGTGGCAGAAGACCTTCGACGCGTGGGCCGCGGCCAACGCCGACAAGAAGGCACTGTTCGACCGGGTGCAGGCGAAGCAGCTGCCCGAGGGCCTCGAAGCCGCCCTCCCGGTGTTCAGCACCGAGAAGGCCGTCTCGACCCGCGCCGCCTCCGGCAAGGTCATCAACGCCATCGCGCCGCTGATGCCCGAGTTCTGGGGTGGCTCCGCCGACCTCGCCGAGTCGAACCTCACCACGATCGAGGACGGCAAGTCCTTCGGTCCGGCCGAGGCCTCGACGAAGACCTGGACGACGGACCCGTTCGGCCGCGTGCTGCACTTCGGCATCCGTGAGCACGCCATGGGCTCGATCCTGAACGGCATCGTCCTGCACGGCAACACCCGCCCCTTCGGCGGCACCTTCCTGATCTTCAGCGACTACATGCGTCCGGCAGTCCGTCTCGCCGCCCTCATGAAGGCGCCCGCGATCTACGTCTGGACGCACGACTCCATCGCCCTCGGCGAGGACGGCCCCACGCACCAGCCGATCGAGCAGATCACTGCCCTCCGTGCGATCCCGGGTCTCGACGTCGTCCGCCCCGCGGACGCCAACGAGGTCGCGTACGCCTGGCTCGAGATGCTCAAGCACCAGGACCGCCCGGCCGGCATCGCGCTCAGCCGCCAGAACCTGCCCGTCTTCGAGCGTGGCGACGGTGACGCCTCGGGCGAGGTCTTCGCCTCGGCGAAGAACGTCGCCAAGGGTGCGTACATCCTCGCCGAAGCGCCGAACGGCACTCCGGACGTCATCCTCATCGGCACCGGCTCCGAGGTCCAGATCGCGGTCGACGCCCGTGAGCAGCTGAAGAGCGAGGGCATCAACGCCCGCGTCGTGTCCGCCCCGTCGCTCGAGTGGTTCTTCGAGCAGGACGAGGCGTACCGCGAGTCGGTCCTGCCGAAGGCCGTCAAGGCCCGTGTCTCGGTCGAGGCCGGGATCGCGATGAGCTGGCGCGACATCGTCGGCGACGCCGGCCGCAGCGTGTCGATCGAGCACTTCGGTGCCTCGGCCGACTACCAGAAGCTGTTCGAGGAGTTCGGCTTCACCACCGAGCACGTCATCTCGGCTGCCAAGGAATCGATCGCAGCAGCGTCCTGACCCACCGGGCCGGGTCCGGACATCCGGGCCCGGCCCTTCCGCACGGGAGGCCCGTAGCGGTCCCGCCACGTCCCTCCCGTGCCGGGGGCTCGACCCCCGCACAGACCACGGCTCCCCGGAGCCGACGAACGAAAACGAAGCAGAGAAGAAGCGAATGACTGACACCACCCCCACCGAAGCCCTCTCCGCCGTCGGCGTGAGCATCTGGCTCGACGACCTGTCCCGTGAGCTGCTGGAGACCGGCCGTCTCGAGAACCTCATCGCGGACCGCAACGTCGTCGGCGTGACCACGAACCCGACGATCTTCGCCTCGGCCCTCGCCAAGGGCGAGCGCTACGACGCGCAGGTCAAGGAGCTCGCCGCTGCGGGCACCGACGTCACGAACGCGATCTTCGAGATCACCACGCGCGACGTCGCCGACGCGTCCGACATCTTCGCCCCGATCTACGCCTCGTCCAACGGCTTCGACGGCCGCGTCTCCATCGAGGTCGAGCCGGGTCTCGCGCACGACACCGCGAAGACCATCGAGCAGGCGAAGTTCCTGTTCGACAAGGTCGGCAAGGAGAACGTCCTCATCAAGATCCCGGCGACCGTCGACGGGCTCGAGGCCATCACCGAGGTCATCGGCGCCGGCATCTCGGTCAACGTCACCCTGATCTTCTCGCTCGAGCGCTACCGCGCCGTCATCGACGCCTACCTCGGTGGCCTCGAGAAGGCCAAGGCCGCCGGCCACGACCTCTCGAAGATCCACTCGGTCGCGTCGTTCTTCGTCTCGCGCGTCGACTCCGAGATCGACAAGCGTCTCGACGCCGTCGGCTCGGACGAGGCGACCGCGCTCAAGTCGAAGGCCGGCATCGCCAACGCGCAGCTCGCCTACCAGGTGTGGACCCAGGCGTTCGCGACCGAGCGTGCCCTCGGCCTCCTCGAGTCCGGCGCGAACACGCAGCGCCCGCTCTGGGCCTCGACCGGTGTCAAGGACCCGTCGCTGCCCGACACCCTCTACGTGACCGAGCTCGCGGCCCCGAACACCGTCAACACGATGCCGGGCAAGACCCTCGAGGCCACGTTCGACCACGGTCAGATCCACGGCGACGCCATCGCCGGGACCTTCGACGACGCGAACCAGGTCATGGACCAGCTCGCCGCTGTCGGCATCGACTACGACGACGTCGTCGACCTCCTCGAGAAGGAGGCCGTCGAGAAGTTCAACGTCTCGTGGGGCGAGCTCGTCGACACCGTCAAGACGGCCCTCGAGAACGCCAAGTAAGAGTGACCGTCTCCATCGCCGCCAGCGGTGACGCGGCGCGGGCCATCGACACGGTGGTCCCGCGCCTCGTCACCGATCTGGTGGCGTCCGGGATCACGGCACAGGACGCCGCACTGTGGGGTCCTGCAGCCGAAGCCGAGGCGTCGAACCGCCTCGGCTGGGTCGAGGCCGTCTCGGTCTCGCGTCCGCTCGTCGCCGAGGTCGTGGCACTCCGCGACCAGCTGCACGAGCAGGGCGTCGACCGGGTGGTCCTCGCGGGCATGGGCGGATCGTCGCTCGCGCCGGAGGTCATCGCCCGGACCTCCGGCGTGCCACTGGTGGTGCTCGACTCCACCGATCCCGCGCAGGTCCGGGCTGCGCTCACCGACCTCGAGCGCACCGTGCTCGTCGTGTCGTCGAAGTCAGGCTCCACGCTCGAGACCGACTCGCAGCGCCGGGTGTTCGAGCAGGCGTTCGAGGACGCCGGCATCGACCCCGCCGGGCGCATCGTCGTCGTGACGGACCCGGGCTCCGCGCTCGAGTACGCCGCACAGCAGGCCGGGTACCGCGTCTTCACCGCCGACCCGACCGTCGGCGGCCGCTACTCCGCACTGACCGCCTTCGGACTGGTCCCGGCCGGACTGGCCGGAGCCGACATCGCGGAGCTCCTCGACGAGGCCGACGCCATCAGCGTGCTGCTGGCCGTCGACACCGACGAGAACCCCGGCCTCGTGCTGGGCGCGGTCCTCGGCGGGACCGCTCCGCTGCGCGACAAGATCGCCATCGTCGCGGACGGCACCCACATCCTCGGCTTCGGTGACTGGATCGAACAGCTCATCGCCGAGTCGACCGGCAAGGACGGAAGGGGGCTGCTCCCCGTCGTCCTCGACGTCGACGCCCCCGAGCTCGGCGCGGGTCTGCCCGACCTCCAGGTCGTGCGGCTCGTCGGGTCCCGCGAGGACGAGCGCCACGTCGCCGACGGCGAGCTGGAGATCACCGGCACGCTCGGTGGTCAGTTCCTCGTCTGGGAGTACGCGGTCGCGGTCGCCGGGCGGCTGCTCGGCATCAACCCCTTCGACCAGCCCGACGTGGAGGCCGCCAAGGTCGCCGCCCGCACGCTGCTCGACGGTCCTGCGTCACCGGATGTCACGCCGGCCTTCGAGGAGCACGGCATCGCCGTGTCCGCGACGGGTGGAGTCGACGTCGGGACGACGCTCACCCAGGCCGTGTCGGGCCTCCTGGCCGGTCTCGGCGCCGACGGCTACGTGGCCGTCCACGCCTACGTGGACCGCGCCGCCGGTGCCGGCCTGGTGTCGCTCCGCGACCAGCTGGCCGCTCGCACCGGCCGGCCCGTCACCTTCGGCTTCGGGCCCCGGTTCCTGCACTCCACGGGCCAGTACCACAAGGGCGGCCCCGCGAACGGCGTGTTCCTGCAGATCGTCTCCGACGAGCAGGACGACCTCGCTGTCCCCGGCCGCCCGTTCACGTTCGGTCGGCTCATCCGAGCCCAGGCAGCCGGTGACGCGAGTGTCCTCGCCGAGCACGGCCGCCCGGTGCTGACCCTGTCGACGCGGGACGTCCCCGCGGCGGTGGCGGTCATCGCGGCTGCACTCACCACCTGATTCAAAGGAGTTCACCGACATGTCACCGGTGGCGATCACCCCGGAGCACAATCCGCTCCGGTTGCCCGCGGACCGTCGACTGAACCGGATCGCGGGTCCCAGCACCCTCATCATCTTCGGGGTGACGGGAGACCTCTCCCGGAAGAAGCTGATGCCCGCGGTCTACGACCTCGCGAACCGGGGGCTCCTGCCCCCGGGATTCGCGCTGGTCGGGTTCGCTCGGCGCGACTGGGAGGACCAGGACTTCTCCCAACTCGTCCACGATGCCGTCAAGGAGCACTCGCGGACCCCGTTCGACGAGGACGTCTGGCGTCAGCTCGAACAGGGCATCCGCTTCGTCCAGGGATCGTTCGACGACCCGGAGGCGTTCCGGCTGCTCAAGGAGACCGTCGACACGCTCGACGCCGAACGTGGGACGCTCGGCAACCACGCCTTCTACCTCTCCATCCCGCCGAAGATGTTCCCCGTGGTCACGGAGCAGCTCAAGGTCTCGGGCCTCACCGAGAAGCGCGACGGCTCCTGGAGCCGCGTCGTGGTCGAGAAGCCGTTCGGCTCCGACCTCCGCACCGCGCGCGAGCTGAACGCCATCGTCGAGAGCGTCTTCGCTCCCGACGACGTGTTCCGCATCGACCACTACCTCGGCAAGGAGACCGTCCAGAACCTCCTGACGCTGCGGTTCGCGAACCAGATGTACGAACCCATCTGGAACTCGAACTACGTCGACCACGTGCAGATCACGATGGCCGAGGACATCGGCGTCGCTGGACGAGCCGCGTACTACGACGGCATCGGCGCGGCGCGCGACGTCATCCAGAACCACCTCCTGCAGCTCCTCGCCCTCACGGCGATGGAGGAGCCCGTCTCGTTCAAGGCCGGACACCTCCGTGCCGAGAAGGAGAAGGTGCTCTCCGCGGTCCGCCTGCCCGAGGACCTGTCCACGGCGACCAGCCGCGGGCAGTACGCCGGTGGGTGGCAGGGCGGCGAGAAGGTGCTCGGGTTCCTCGAGGAAGCGGGCATGAACCCCGAGTCCACGACCGAGACCTTCGCGGCCATCCGTCTCGACATCGCGACCCGCCGCTGGCAGGGCGTCCCGTTCTACCTGCGTGCCGGCAAACGACTCGGTCGTCGGGTGACCGAGATCGCGATCGTGTTCAAGCGCGTGCCCGAGGACGTCTTCGGCATCGAGCAGTCCCCGCTCGGCCAGAACGCCCTCGTGATCCGCGTGCAGCCGGACGAGGGCGTCACGCTCCGCTTCGGTTCGAAGGTCCCCGGCGTCGGGACGCAGGTCCGCGACGTGACGATGGACTTCGGCTACGGCCACGCGTTCACCGAGGCCTCCCCCGAGGCCTACGAACGGCTCATCCTCGACGTGCTCCTCGGTGACCCGCCGCTGTTCCCGCGGCACCAGGAGGTCGAGTTGTCCTGGAAGATCCTCGACCCGATCGAGGAGTTCTGGCGGACTCAGGGCCAGCCCGAACAGTACCGTCCCGGCACCTGGGGCCCGGCTTCGGCCGACGAGCTCCTGGCCCGCGACGGTCGGACCTGGAGGCGTCCATGAAGATCGACCTGCCGAACACCACGGTCTCGAAGATCCAGAAGACCCTGGTGCACATCCGCGAAGAGGGCGGCGCCGTCGCCCTGGGCCGCGTCCTCACCCTCATCGTCTCGACCGCCCTCGGTCGCGAGGAAGAGGCGATCGAGGCCGCGAACCAGGCGTCCCGCGAGCACCCGATGCGCGTCGTCATCGTGTCGAAGAACGAAGGAGACGTCGCGTCCCCCGGCCGGCTCGACGCGCAGATCCGCGTGGGTAGCGACGCCGGAGCCAGCGAGGTCATCGTCCTCCGTGCCTACGGCGAGACCGCGGCGGACGAGGAGAGCCTGGTCACCGGGCTGCTGCTGCCCGACGCGCCCGTCGTGGCCTGGTGGCCGGAAGCCGCGCCAGAGAAGCCCTCGGCGTCCCCGCTCGGCCGGATCGCCCAGCGTCGCATCACGGACGCAGCCGCTCAGAAGGACCCGAACGCGGCGATCATGGCGCTGGCCGACTCCTACGCACCGGGTGACACCGACTTCGCGTGGACCCGCCTGACCCTCTGGCGGAACCAGCTCGCCGCCGCGCTCGACCAGCCGCCGTTCGAGCCGATCACCGCGGTGGAGGTCTCGGGCGCGTTCGACAGCCCGTCGACCGTCCTGCTCGCGGCCTGGCTCGGACTGCAGCTCAAGGTACCGGTGGAGGTCACCACCTCGCCGCGTGCGACCGGTTCGAGCGGCATCCACGGCGTCAAGCTGATCCGCGAGTCCGGGACCATCGAACTCGAGCGGTCCCTGGTCGACGTGGCGACGCTGTCGATGCCCGGTCAGCCGACGCACGACCTGTCCCTGCCCCGCCGGAACCTCCGCGACTGCCTGGCCGAGGAACTCCGTAGACTCGACCCGGACGTCCTCTTCGGAGACGTCGTCAAGCACGGGGTGGCCAAGCTCCGCGAACGCATCGCGGGCTGAACCACCACGGTCCGGCCGTCCGTCCTCCCCCACCCGCCCGGTGGACGGTCGGACGGCCGGCCGGACCGACCCGCGGGCACACCGACCGCACACGAACACAGGAGTCACGTGACCAACGAACGGCGGGTGCTCGTGCACCCCGACAAGCAGGCCCTCGGCGCCTCCGTCGCCGCACGCTTCATCACGAAGATCATCGACGTCCTCGACGAGCAGGGGCGGGCCGACATCGCGATCAGCGGGGGCTCCGTCTCCACCCTCGTCCTGGCTGCGATCGGTCAGTCGCAGGCGAAGCAGAGCGTCGACTGGTCGAAGGTCCACGTCTGGTGGGTCGACGAGCGCTGGGTGCCGGAGGGGGACGCGGACCGCAACATCACCGGCACGCAGACCGACTTCCTGGACCACGTGAGCATCCCGGCGGAGAACATCCACCCGATGGCTCCGTCGGACTCCGGCATCAGCATCGACGAAGCCGCCGAGCAGTACGAGCGCGAACTCCTCGCTGCTGCCCCCGACTCCGCCGAGACGCCCCGGTTCGACATCACGCTGCTCGGCGTCGGACCGGACGGCCACACCGCATCGCTGTTCCCGGAGTTCCCGCAGCTGCGCATCACCGACCGTAAGGTCGTCCCGGTCGACGACTCCCCCAAGCCGCCGGCACAGCGCCTGACGCTCACCTACCCGGTGATCAACGCCTCGCAGCGCGTCTGGGTCATCCTGTCCGGAGCCGAGAAGGCATCGGTCCTCGGGCTGGCACTCGCGGGCGCTTCTGTCGACGAGGTCCCCGTCGGCGGCGTGCAGGGTCGGAAGCGCACGGTCTTCTTCGTCGACCAGGACGCCGCACGCGACGTCCCGGAGAACCTCATCGCGTCGACGTACTGACGCACGCGGCGCGTGACGCGCCTGCACACGGACGGGAGGCCCGGTACCAGCTGGTACCGGGCCTCCCGTCCGTTGTCCGCTCCCGCTCGGGCGCGGTGAGACGGAGAAGGCCCCCGCACCGATGGGTGCGGGGGCCTTCTCCGTACCGGTGGTCTACTTGGCCGCGGTCCCGCGGCGCTGGCGCAGCTGCTGGAGCGCGTCCTCGAGGAGCTGCGCGGCCTCTTCCTCGGTGCGGCGCTCCTTCACGTACGCGAGGTGCGTCTTGTACGGCTCGGTCTTCGCGACCTGCGGCGGGTTCTCCTTGTCGCGACCGGCCGGCAGACCCGTGGACGGCGAGTCGACCGTCTCCGGGATCTCGTCGTCGGGCAGGTTCGCGGCGAAGTACCGGACGACCTCGTTGCCCATCGCGTCCCAGTAGGAGATGGCCACACGCTCGGCCTGGACCCCGCGGTCCTGCTCGCCCATCGGGCCCGCGCCGACGCGCGATCCGCGGATTGCGCTTCCTCCGGATGCCATGTCAGCTCCCTGCTGTGAACTTGTTGATGAGACCGAGCACGATGATGCTGGAGATCCAGAGGAGTCCGAGGATCACCGTGATGCGGTTCAGGTTGCGCTCGGCGACGCCAGATGCCCCGAGGTTGCTCGTCACACCACCGCCGAACATGTCGGAGAGACCGCCACCGCGGCCCTTGTGCAGGAGGATGAGGAGCGTGAGCAGGAGGCTCGTGATCGCGAGCAGGACCTGCAGCACGACGGAGAGTATCGCCACGACGTACCTTTCGTGTCAGTCAGCCATCCGAGTATACCGGTCACGCGGAGCGCGGTCGGGACCCGGACGGGCTGGGCGGTTCGGGAGGGGCACAGCACGAGGCGCGACGGGCGGTGCCCGTCGCGCCTCGGCGGTGCTGGTCTAGAGACCGACGTGCTGCTGGAACCGCGCGATCGCGGCGAACTCCTGCACGTCGAGGGACGCGCCGCCGACGAGGGCGCCGTCGACGTCGGGCTCGCGGAGGAAGCCGGCGATGTTGCCCGACTTGACCGAACCGCCGTACAGCACCCGCGTGTCGGCAGCGGCCTGGTCACCCCAGGCGGCGGCGATCCCGCGGCGCAACGCTGCACATTCGTCCTGCGCCTGCTCTGCGGTCGCTGCCTGGCCGGAGCCGATGGCCCACACCGGTTCGTACGCGACGACGATCTCGGACGGCTGCACGGAGCCGAGGACGACCTGGAGCTGCTCGACCGGCACGACGCCGGCCCCGCGCTGCTCCCGCTGCTCGCCGGTTTCGCCGACGCAGACGACCGGCACGAGACCGTGCTTCACGGCAGCGGCCGTCTTGGCAGCGACGACCTCGTCCGTCTCACCGTGCATGGTGCGACGTTCGGAGTGCCCGACGATGACGTACTTCGCGTCGAGTGCCGCGAGGAAGGCGCCCGAGACGTCACCGGTGTACGCACCCGAGTCGTACTGCGAGAGGTCCTGGGCACCGAACGCCAGCGGCAGCTTGTCCGCCGAGATCAGCGTCTGCACGCTTCGCAGGTCGGTGAACGGCGGGAACACCGCGACCTCGACGTCCGCGTGGTCGTGGCGCGCGTCCTTCAGGGTCCACGCGAGCTTCTGGACGGTCGCGATGGCCTGGAGATGATCGAGGTTCATCTTCCAGTTGCCCGCGATCAAGGGGGTGCGGTTCATGCTGCGTCCTCCCGAGCGTTCCCGGCGATCAGCGGCGTGCAGCTCATGCGGACCAGCCCAGTGCTTCGAGACCCGGCAGCGACTTGCCCTCGAGGAACTCGAGGCTCGCTCCACCACCGGTGGAGATGTGGCCGAACTGGTCGTCCGTGAACCCGAGCGCCCGGACCGCGGCGGCGGAGTCGCCACCGCCGACCACGCCGAGACCGTCGACCTCGGTCAGCGCCTGGGCGACCGTCTTCGTGCCTGCGGCGAAGGCCGGGAACTCGAACACGCCCATCGGGCCGTTCCAGAAGACCGTCTTCGACGCGGAGACCGCTGCCGCGAACCGCTCCGCCGTCTCCGGTCCGATGTCCAGGCCGATGCCGTCCGTGCCGAACGACGACGACTCGATGGCGTCCGCGGCGACCGTCACGTGCTCGGCGTCCGCGGCGAACCCGGAGGCCACCACGACGTCGGTCGGCAGGTCGATGGTCACGCCGAGCTCGGTCGCCCGCGAGAGGTACTCGCGGACCGTGTCGAGCTGGTCCTGCTCGAGCAGCGACTTCGCCACGCCGTGGCCCTGGGCCGCGAGGAAGGTGAAGAGCATCCCGCCACCGATGCAGATCGTGTCGACCCGAGGCAGGAGGTGGTCGATGACACCGAGCTTGTCGCTGACCTTCGAACCACCGAGCACGACGGTGTACGGCCGCTCCGGGTCCTTCGTCAGCCGCTCGAGCACGGTCAGTTCCTGCTCGATGAGCTGACCGGCAGCGCTGGGGAGCGCCGATGCCAGCTCGTAGACGGAGGCCTGCTTGCGGTGCACGACACCGAAGCCGTCGGAGACGAAGGCGTCCCCGAGTGCAGCGATGCGCTCCGCGAAGGCGGTCCGCTCGGCGGCGTCCTTCGAGGTCTCCTCCGGGTTGAAGCGGAGGTTCTCGAGCAGCAGGACGTCACCGTCCTCGAGGGCCTCGGCAGCCGCGGTCGCGTCGTCGCCGACCGTCTCGTCGACGAAGGCGACCGGCTTGCCGAGCAGCTCGGACAGGCGCTGGGCGACGGGCGCGAGAGAGTACTCGGGCTTCCGTTCGCCGTCGGGCCGACCGAGGTGGGACACCACGACCACGCGCGCACCGGCGGCGATCAGGGTGTTCAGGGTGGTGAGCGACGCCCGCACGCGGCCGTCGTCCGTGATCGTGCCGTCCTTGAGCGGGACGTTCAGGTCACAGCGGACGACGACACGCTTGCCGGCGAGGTCGCCGAGGTCCTCGAGGGTGCGGAGAGCCATCAGGTCAGAGCTTCTCGCCCACGAACTCGGTCAGGTCGACCAGGCGGTTCGAGTAGCCCCACTCGTTGTCGTACCACGAGGTGATCTTGACGAGGTTGCCCATGACCTTGGTCAGGCCGGAGTCGTAGATCGAGGAGTGCGGGTCCGTGGTGATGTCGGTCGACACCAGCGGGTCCTCGCTGTAGAGCAGGATGCCCTTCAGCGGACCCTCGGCGGCGGCCTTGTACGCGGCGTTGATCTCGTCGACGGTGACGTCGGCCTTGGTCTCGAGCGTGAGGTCCGTGATCGATCCGGTCGGGACCGGGACGCGGAGCGCGAAGCCGTCGAGCTTGCCGGCGAGCTCCGGCAGGACCAGGCCGATGGCCTTCGCTGCACCGGTGGAGGTCGGGACGATGTTCAGCGCCGCCGCACGGGCACGACGCGGGTCCTTGTGCGGGCCGTCCTGCAGGTTCTGGTCCGCGGTGTACGCGTGCACGGTGGTCATGAGACCACGCTCGATGCCGAACGCGTCGTGGAACACCTTGGCGAGCGGCGCGAGGCTGTTCGTGGTGCACGAGGCGTTCGAGATGATGTGGTGGTTCGCGGCGTCGTAGGTGTCCTCGTTCACGCCGAGGACGATCGTGACGTCGTCACCGGTCGCCGGAGCGGAGATGATGACCTTCTTGGCACCGGCGTCGATGTGCTTCTGCGCATCGGCGGCCTTCGTGAAGAAGCCGGTCGACTCGATGACGATGTCGACACCCAGCTCGCCCCAGGGCAGGTTGGCGGGGTCGCGCTCGGCGAGGACCTTGATGGCCTTGCCGTCGACGACGATGTTGTCGCCGTCGAGCTCGACGGAGACGCCGAGCTTGCCGGTGATCGAGTCGTACTTGAGCAGGTTCGCGAGGGACGCGTTGTCGGTGAGGTCGTTCACCGCCACGATCTCGAGGTCGCTGCCCTTGGCCAGAGCGGCGCGGAAGAAGTTACGGCCGATCCGGCCGAAGCCGTTGATGCCGATCTTGACGGTCAATGGATCTCCTGTTGGGTGTGGAGCGCCTCGGGAGACGCTGCTTTTTCGGAGTGTGGAGGCGTCGTCGTGGACGACGGCCGACCCACGCACGGGACGATGGGCCCCGTGACGTCGCCGTACCGACCCTAGCAGTCGGACCCCCGCGGACCGCCTGCATGACGCCGTCCTGGGGACGGGTCGGGTGCGGCGGCCACGGGGGTCCGACGGTGGGTCAGATGACTGCCCGGCGGGCTGCGGTCAGGCGCCCTCGAGCTCTTCCGGGACGCTCGCCTCGGTGCCCGGGATGCCGAGGTCGCTGGCACGCTTGTCAGCCATCGCGAGCAGTCGGCGGATGCGCCCGGCGATGGCGTCCTTCGTCATGGGCGGGTCCGCGTGCTGGCCGAGCTCGTCGAGCGAGGCGTCGCGGTGTTCGAGGCGCAGGGCGCCCGCGTACTGCAGGTGGTCGGGCACCTCGTCGCCGAGGATCTCCAACGCGCGCTCGACCCGGGCGCACGCGGCCACGGCGGCCTGCGCAGAACGGCGGAGGTTCGCGTCGTCGAAGTTGACCAGGCGGTTGGCGGTGGCCCGGACCTCCCGGCGCTGGCGCATCTCCTCCCAGTCGGCGGTGGTGCGGGCGGCGCCCATGGCCGTGAGCATCTGCCCGATCGCCTCGCCGTCACGGATCACGACGCGGTGCACCCCGCGGACCTCACGGCCCTTCGCGGCGATCCCGAGGCGGGAGGCTGCACCGACGAGCGCCATCGCGGCCTCGTTGCCCGGGCAGGTGACCTCGAGCGCCGCGGCACGGCCCGGGTCGGTCAGGGTGCCGGAGGCCAGGAACGCTCCGCGCCAGATGGCGGCGAGGTCCTCGCGGTTGCCGGTGGTCAGTCGGTTCGGGAGGCCCCGCACCGGACGACGACGGGCGTCCATCAGGCCGGTCTGGCGGGCGAGCGTCTCGCCGGCCTCGAGCACACGCACCAGGTAGCGGGTGCCGCGACGTGACGACGCGGTCGAGCCGACGGAGGCCTCACTGCGGACGCCGTAGAGCTCGGCCAGGTCCTTGCGGACCCGGTGCACGATGATCCGGGTGTCGAGCTCGACCTCGACCGCGATGCGGCCGGAGATGACGTGCAGGCCCCCGGCGAAGCGCAGGACGGTCGCGAGTTCGGCGGCGCGGACCGTGTTCCGGTTGACGACGACCCTGGCCAGCTCGTCCTTCACCTCGGCAGTCAACGGCACGGCATCATTCCTTACGTTCTTCGGGGTGGGGTTCTGCGGTCCCGGGGCGCACACGTGTGGAGGCGGCCGGTGGGACGGTCACTCCCGGCCGAGATCTCGGTTCTTCACACGCACGGCGACGTTGGGCATCCCGCGGAGGAGGCTCGCCAACTCGGCGACGATGGCGACCGAACGGTGCTTGCCGCCGGTACAGCCGATGGCGATCGTAGCGTGTCTTTTGTTCTCGCGCTGGTACCCCTCGAACACGGGCTCGAGGACGGAGGCGTAGCGGTCGACGAACGGACGGGCTCCGGACTGTTCCATGACGTAGTCGGAGACGGGCTTGTCGAGCCCCGTGTGCGGGCGCAGTTCCGGCACCCAGTAGGGGTTCGGGATGAAGCGCACGTCGGCCACCATGTCGGCGTCGGCGGGCAGGCCGTACTTGAACCCGAAGCTCATCAGCGTCACCTGGACACCGACGAACCGGTCCTCGGCGAACTTCTCGGTCACCGAGTTCGCGAGTTGGTGGATGTTCAGGTCGGACGTGTCGATGATCAGGTCGGATGCTTCGCGGAGGCCGAGCAACCGGGTGCGCTCCCGTGCGATGCCGTCGAGCAGCGTGTCCTCGCCCTGCAGCGGGTGCGGCCGGCGCACCTGCTCGAAGCGCCGTACCAGCACCTGGTCGGTGGCCTCGAGGAACAGCACCCGGACGCGGGCGCTCGTGCTCTCGCGGAGCGACTGCACGGCACGCTCGGGGTCGGTGAAGAACCGGCCGCCGCGGACGTCGACGACGGTGGCGATCTTCGGGATCGACTCCCCCGCGCGGTCCGCCAGGTCGGTGAGCGGCCCGAGCATCTGCGTCGGCAGGTTGTCGACGACGTACCAGCCGAGGTCCTCCAGCGCCTTGCCGACCGTCGACCGCCCCGCGCCGGACATGCCCGTCACGATGAGGACGTCGTGCTGTTGCTGCGAGGTGGTGGTGTCGGTCATCTGCGAAGGGGCTCCATCGTGGTGTGGCCGGGCGGGTCGCCCGGCGTCGCCGTGCGCGTGCGCTCGGCAGGGGTCGGCCCGCGGACCCTCGGGCTGCACGCCCCGGGTCCGCGTCCAGGCTACCGTCCGGCCGGGAGGCCCGTGCCGGGTCACACAGGCCGGTGCGGACCGTCTGCAGTCGGCTCGGGGACACGCACCGGGCCTGCTGGCGCCAGAGCGCTGACGGGCTCGGTCGGCTCGGGTGCGCTGCTCGGTCCAGGTGCACTGGTCGGTCCAGGTGCACTGCTCGGTTCAGGTGCACTGCTCGGTCCAGGCGCGCTGCTCGGCTCGGGCGCGCTGGCCGACTCCGGCGCGCTGGTCGGCACCGTCGTGAGCTTCCGCACCACCGCGGCCGCGGTCGCCGGTCCGACGCCCGGGACCTCGGCGACCTCCTCCGGCGTCGCCTGCCGGAGCCGGGCGACGGACCCGAAGTGCTTGAGCAGCGCCGAGACGCGGTTCGGTCCGAGCCCGGGGATCTCGGACAGCTGCGAGCGGACGTCACGCTTCCGACGGGTGCGCTGGTGCGTGATCGCGAACCGGTGTGCCTCGTCGCGGAGGCGCTGGATGAGGAAGAGCGCCTCGGAGTTGCGCGGCAGGATCACCGGGAAGTCGTCGTCCGGCAGCCAGAGCTCCTCGAGGCGCTTCGCGATCCCGACCAGGGCGATGTCCCGGACCCCGGCCTCGTCGAGCGCACGCTTCGCCGCCGCCACCTGGGGCTGCCCGCCGTCCACGACGAGCAGCTGCGGCCGGTACGCGAACCGCTTCGAGGGCTTCGACCCCTCGACCACGCCGTCCCCCGTCACGTCCGGGACGTCGGGTACCGCCGCGTCCTCGTCGAGCCGCGCCAGGCGCCGTGTGAGCACCTGGTACATGCTGTCGGTGTCGTCGGTGGTCTCGGCGATCGTGTACCGGCGGTACTGGTCCTTGCGGGGCAGGCCGTCCTCGAACACGACCATCGAGGCGACGACGTTCGTGCCCTGCAGGTGCGAGATGTCGTAGCACTCCATCCGCAGTGGTGCCTCGGTCATGCCGAGGGCCTCCTGGATGTCGGCCAGGGCCGCCGCCCGCGTCGTGTAGTCGGCCGAGCGCTTGGTCTTGTAGAGCATCAGCGCCTGCTGGGCGTTCTGCGACGCCGTGCGGGCCAGTCCCGCCCGGTCACCGCGCTGCGCCGTGCTGAGCTTCGTGCCACGACCCCCACGGCGGTCGCTCAGCCACTGCTGCAGCGCGTCGGCGTCGTCCGGCAGCACCGGCACGACGACCTCTCGTGGCGGGCCGTCGTTCGCGACGCCCGGGGTGGGGTCTGCGCTCGCCTGCGTGAGCAGGGCACCGTCGGCACCGGTCGAGAGCCCGTCGTCGGCGTACACGCCCTGCACGATCTGCTCGACGAGGTCGCCGGTGCTGATGTCGAGCTCCTTGTCGACCACCCAGCCGCGCACACCCCGGATGCGGCCACCTCGGACCGAGAACAGCTGCACGGCGGCGGCCAGTTCGTCCTCGGCGATGCCGAAGAGGTCGAGGTCGACCGAGTCCTTGAGCACCACGGCGGACTTCTCGAGGACCGCTTCGAGCGCCTCGACCTGGTCACGGAAGCGCGCGGCCTGCTCGTACTGCATGGCGTCCGCCGACGCGGCCATCCGCTGCCGGAGCTGCGTGATGACGCGGCGGTCGTAGCTGCCCATGAAGCGGACGAACTCCTCGACGAGCGCGCGGTGCTCCTCGATGGTCACGCGCTGGGAGCACGGTCCGCCGCACTTGCCGATCTGCCCCGGGAAGCAGGGCTTGCCGGTCTGCATGGCCCGCTTGTACGAGGACTCCGAGCACGTGCGGATCGGGAAGACCTTGATCATCAGGTCGATCGTGTCGTGCACCGCCCAGATCTTCGGGTACGGCCCGAAGTACTTGGCGCCCTTGATCTTGCGGTTCCGGGTCACCATCACGCGGGGCGCCTCGTCCGCCATCGTGATCGCCATGTACGGGTACGACTTGTCATCCCGGAACTTGACGTTGAACGGCGGATCGAACTCCTTGATCCACGTGTACTCGAGCTGCAGCGCCTCGATCTCGGATCCGACGGTGGTCCACTCGACGCTCTTGGCCGTCAGGACCATCCGCCGGGTGCGCTCGTGCAGGGTCGGCAGCGGCGCGAAGTAGTTGCTCAGGCGGGCGCGGAGGTTCTTCGCCTTGCCGACGTAGAGCACCCGACCGTTGCCGTCGCGCCATCGGTAGACGCCCGGGTCGGTCGGGATCTCACCCGCCTTCGGCCGCCAGGGGACGGTGTCGGCCACCTAGCGAGCACCTGCCTTCTGTGCACCTGCTCGACGCGCGCCGACCGACCGCTCCTTGCCCACACGGGCGTCCTGCGCCTCGAGGATCTCGCGGAGGAAGACACCGGTGTGGCTCTCCGGGACGTCGGCGACGTGCTCCGGGGTGCCGGTCGCGAGGACCGTGCCACCGCCCGAACCGCCTTCGGGACCCATGTCGATGAGCCAATCGGCGGACTTGATGACGTCGAGGTTGTGCTCGATCGTGATGACGGTGTTGCCTTTGTCGACCAGCGACTGCAGTACGAGCAGCAGCTTCCGGACGTCCTCGAAGTGCAGACCCGTGGTCGGCTCGTCGAGCACGTACACGGTGCGGCCGTTCGAGCGACGCTGCAGCTCGGTCGCGAGCTTGACGCGCTGCGCCTCGCCACCCGACAGGGTCGTCGCGCTCTGGCCGAGTCGGACATAGCCGAGGCCGACGTCGACCAGGGTCGCCATGTACCGGTGGATCGCGGAGATCGGCTCGAAGAACTCGGCCGCTTCGCTGATCGGCATGTCCAGGACCTCGGAGATGCTCTTGCCCTTGTAGTGGACCTGCAGCGTCTCGCGGTTGTACCGGGCACCGCCACAGACCTCGCACGCGACGTAGACGTCGGGCAGGAAGTTCATCTCGATCTTGATCGTGCCGTCGCCGGAGCAGTTCTCGCAGCGCCCGCCCTTGACGTTGAAGCTGAAGCGACCGGGCTGGTAACCGCGGGTCTTGGCCTCCTGCGTCTCGGCGAAGAGCTGACGGATCCGGTCGAAGACGCCGGTGTACGTCGCCGGGTTCGAGCGCGGGGTGCGGCCGATGGGTGCCTGGTCGACGTGCACGACCTTGTCGAGCTGGTCGAGGCCCTTCACGCGCGTGTGCTTGCCGGCGATGTGCCGGGCGCCGTTGAGCTGGTTGGCGAGCACCTTGTAGAGGATGTCGTTCACCAGCGTCGACTTGCCCGAGCCGCTGACGCCGGTGACCGCCGTGAACACCCCGAGCGGGAAGTCGACGTCCACGTCCTTGAGGTTGTTCGCCCGGGCGCCCTGCACGCTGATGACCCGCTTGCGGTTCACCGTGCGGCGCTCAGACGGCATCTCGATCGAGCGCCGACCCGCCAGGTAGTCGCCGGTGATCGACTCGCGGTTCTCGATCATGTCGGCGTACGAGCCGGAGTGCACGACGTTGCCGCCGTTGACGCCTGCTCCCGGTCCGATGTCGACGACCCAGTCGGCGGTGCGGATGGTGTCCTCGTCGTGCTCGACGACGATCAGTGTGTTGCCCAGCTCCTTGAGCTTGACCAGGGTGTCGATCAGGCGGCGGTTGTCGCGCTGGTGCAGGCCGATGCTCGGCTCGTCGAGCACGTAGAGGACGCCGGTCAGGCCGGAACCGATCTGCGTCGCCAGACGGATGCGCTGCGCCTCGCCGCCGGAGAGCCCGCCTGCTCCGCGCGCGAGCGTCAGGTAGTTGAGGCCGACCTCGAGCAGGAACTCGAGACGCGCCCGGATCTCCCGCAGGACGGCCGCGGCGATGTGCGCCTCGCGATCGGTGAGGGCGATGTCCGCCATGAACGCGTAGGCCTGGTCCAGGGCCATGCTCGTGACGTCGGCGATGCTGCGACCGTCGACGGTCACGCCGAGCACCTCGGGCTTCAGGCGGGTGCCGTCGCACACCGGGCAGGGCACCTCGCGCAGGTAGCCCTGGAAGCGCTGGCGCTGCGAGTCGGTCTCGGCCTCGGCGAACTTCCGCTCGATGTAGGGCATGACACCCTCGAACCCACTCGTGTACCGCATCTCGCGGCCGAAGCGGTTCCGCCAGGACACCGAGACCTCGAAGTCCTTGCCCGTCAGGATGGCCGCCTGCACCGACGACGGCAGCTGGCTCCACGGGGTGTCCATGCGGAACCCGAGCTCCTTGCCCAGACCGGCGAGCAGCTTCTCGAAGTACGAGTACAGGCCGCTGGTGCCGGTCCAGGGCAGCAGCACGCCGTCCTTCAGCGAGGCTTCGGGGTCGCCGAGCACCAGGTCCGGGTCGACGGACATCCGGGTACCGAGGCCCGAGCACTCCGGGCAGGCGCCGAACGGGGCGTTGAACGAGAAGGTCCGCGGCTCGATCTCGGTCAGGGCCAGCGGGTGGTTGTTCGGGCACGACAGGTTCTCGGAGTAGGTCCGGACGGCGCCGGGCCCCTCGTGGTCCACGAGGTCGATCGCCACGGTGCCGTTCGTCAGGCGCAGGGCGGTCTCGAGCGAGTCGGTCAGGCGTCCGAGGATGTCGTCGCTGGCCACCAGGCGGTCGACGATGACGGAGATGTCGTGCTTGACCTGCTTCTTCAGCGTCGGCGGGCTGCTCAGCTGGATCCGCTCGCCGTCGACGATGGCGCGCGAGTAGCCGGAGGCCGCGAGCTCCTGGAAGAGGTCGACGAACTCGCCCTTCTTCTTCGACACGATCGGCGCGAGGACCTGGAAACGGGTGCCGCTCTCCTGCGTCATCAGCTGGTCGGCGATCTGCTGCACGCTCTGCTTGCTGATCACTTCACCGCAGACGGGGCAGTGCGGGATGCCGATGCGCGCCCAGAGCAGCCGCATGTAGTCGTAGACCTCGGTGATGGTGCCCACCGTGGAACGCGGGTTGCGGTTCGTCGACTTCTGGTCGATCGACACCGCCGGCGACAGGCCCTCGATGAAGTCGACGTCGGGGCGGTCGACCTGGCCGAGGAACTGACGCGCGTACGCCGACAGGGACTCGACGTAACGCCGCTGGCCCTCGGCGAAGATCGTGTCGAACGCCAGCGAGGACTTCCCCGAGCCGGACAGCCCGGTGAACACGACGAGCGAGTCGCGTGGGATCTCGAGGTCGACGTCCCGGAGGTTGTGCACACGCGCACCACGGACGCTGAGCGTCGACGTGTCGTGCGGGGCCGTCCCGCCGGGCAGGTGCAGGTCCGACGGCTCGTCGAAGTCGTCCGGGCCGGACGTGGCGGTTCCGCGGTCAGAGGTGATGGTCATCGCAGACGATTCTACGAAGCCGGTCCGACAAACGCCCGCCGAGTCGGCTCAGCCGAGTGCGTCGAGAGCGAACGTGACGCCGGAAGCCGCCTCGCTGGCGGCCCAGAGTCGCGCGGCCTCGTGGCGGTCGTGCGCCCGGGGTTCCGCCGGGACGACCGTCGCCCGGCCGCGGAGCTGGAACCACCCGTCCGGTCCCCAGTACTCGCCGGACCGGACGTCGTCGCCGACCGAGGCGTGGACGAGCGGGACCGCGCCCGCGTCCTTCCCCTGCGCGACGAAGCGCTGCCCGGGGCCGATCCACGCGGGTGCGGATCGCGACGAGCCGACTGCCGGGGTCCCGGTGCCGGCCGCCTCCGTCAGGGAGTCGAGGGCGAGTCCCGGGTGCGCCACGACACTGGACACCGCGGACCCGGCGTCCGCCAGACGCTGGGCCAACTCGAACCCGAACAGCATCACCGCGAGCTTGCTGCGCGCGTACTGCCGGTAGCCGTTGTAGTGCCCTGCACCGAGCGCGTCGTGCCGGTCGAGCGTCACCCAGCGGTGCGAGATGGATCCGAGGTGGACGACCCGACCGCCGGTGTCCTGCAGCAGCGGGAGCACCAGGCCCGTCCAGGCGAAGTGCCCGAGGTGGTTCGTCCCCATCTGCAGTTCGTGGCCCTGCGCCGTGGACCGACGCTCGCGTGACCCGACGACCCCGGCGTTGTTGAGCACCGCGTGCACCGGCCCGAGCGTTCCCAGCGCTGCCGCAGCCGTGCGCACCGAGTCGAGGTCCGCCAGGTCGAGGTGCACGTGCTCGAGCTGCGCGTCGGGCACCACCGAGCGGATGCTGCGCTCGGCAGCCGCGGCCTTGCCGGAGTCGCGCGTCGCCAGGACCACCCGGTGTCCACCCACGGCGAGCTGCTCGGCCGCCTGGTACCCGAGCCCCGCACTGGCGCCGGTGACGACGACCGTGCGAGGTCCGGCCGGGGCGCCGGCATCAGACGACATGTCCGGCCGACTCCATCTGACGCAGCGCCTTCTTGAGGTCCTGGACCTCGTCGCGGAGTCGTGCTGCGAGCTCGAACTTCAGCTCAGCGGCCGCCTGCAGCATCTGGTCGTT
Source organism: Curtobacterium sp. MCPF17_047 (assembly GCF_003234045.1). Lineage (NCBI taxonomy): Bacteria > Bacillati > Actinomycetota > Actinomycetes > Micrococcales > Microbacteriaceae > Curtobacterium > Curtobacterium sp. MCPF17_047. Next base: position 123,996 of record NZ_QKSF01000002.1, read on the forward strand.
GAGGTCGGCGATCGTGGCCTCGAGTTGCGTCGCACCCTCGCCGGCGATGCCCTCGCGGCGGAGCGACGGGGTCGGGGCACGACGACCGTCACGGACGCCACCACCGCGGCGCTCCAGGAGTTCGCGGGTGTCGTCGCTCTCGCGGTTGAGGACCTCGGTGATGTCCGCGATCTTCTTGCGCAGCGGCTGCGGGTCGATGCCGTGCTCGAGGTTGTACGCCACCTGCTTCTCGCGGCGGCGGTCGGTCTCCTCGATGGCCTGCTTCATCGAGTCGGTCATCTTGTCGGCGTACATGAGCACCTGGCCCGACACGTTGCGCGCTGCACGACCGATGGTCTGGATGAGCGACGTCGACGAGCGCAGGAAGCCCTCCTTGTCAGCGTCGAGGATCGCGACGAGCGAGACCTCGGGCAGGTCGAGGCCTTCGCGGAGCAGGTTGATGCCGATGAGCACGTCGTAGACGCCCTGGCGCAGCTCGGTGAGGAGCTCCACGCGCTTCAGGGTGTCGACGTCCGAGTGCAGGTAGCGCACCCGGACCCCGGCGTTGCCGAGGAAGTCGGTGAGCTCTTCGGCCATGCGCTTCGTCAGCGTGGTGACGAGCACGCGCTCGTTCTTCTCGGAGCGCTGCTTGATCTCCTCGAGCAGGTCGTCGATCTGGCCGTCGCTCGGCTTGATGATGATCTCGGGGTCGATGAGGCCCGTCGGGCGGATGATCTGCTCGACGACGCTGTCCGTGATGCCGAGCTCGTACTTGCCGGGCGTCGCCGACAGGAAGACCTTCTGCCCGACGCGGTCGAGGAACTCCTCCCACTTCAGCGGGCGGTTGTCCATCGCGCTCGGCAGCCGGAAGCCGTGCTCCACCAGGGTGCGCTTCCGGGAGGCGTCGCCCTCGTACATCGCACCGATCTGCGGCACGGTGACGTGCGACTCGTCGATGACGAGGAGGAAGTCGTCCGGGAAGTAGTCGATGAGGCAGTGCGGTGCTTCGCCCGGCCCACGGCCTTCCATGTGTCGCGAGTAGTTCTCGATACCCGAGCAGAACCCGATCTGCTCCATCATCTCGATGTCGAACGTGGTGCGCATCCGCAGCCGCTGGGCTTCGAGCAGCTTGCCCTGACCTTCGAGCTCGGCGAGCCGTTCGGCCAGTTCTTCCTTGATCGAGCTGATCGCGCGGTGCATCACGTCGGTGTCCGCCACGTAGTGGGACGCCGGGAAGATCGAGACCGCGGGCAGGTCGTCGATCACGTTGCCCGTCAACGGGTGCAGCGAGGAGAGCGCTTCGATCTCGTCGCCGAACATCTCGATGCGGATCGCGTGCTCTTCGTACATCGGGATGATCTCGAGGGTGTCGCCGCGGACCCGGAAGGTGCCGCGCGCGAAGTCGACGTCGTTGCGCTGGTACTGCATGCTGACGAACTTGCGCACGAGCTGGTCACGGGAGATGTTCTGCCCGATGTGGAGCGCGACCGAGGCGTTCATGTACTGCTCCGGCGTGCCGAGGCCGTAGATGCAGGACACGGTCGACACCACGACGGTGTCGCGCCGGCTGAGCAGCGAGTTCGTCGTCGAGTGGCGCAGTCGCTCCACCTCGGCGTTGACGGACGAGTCCTTCTCGATGAAGGTGTCCGTCTGCGGGACGTAGGCCTCTGGCTGGTAGTAGTCGTAGTACGAGACGAAGTACTCGATCGCGTTGTTCGGCATCAGCCCGCGGAACTCGTTCGCGAGCTGCGCCGCCAACGTCTTGTTGTGCGCGAGCACCAGCGTCGGCCGCTGCACCTGCTCGATGAGCCAGGCCGTCGTCGCCGACTTGCCGGTACCGGTCGCGCCGAGCAGCACCACGTCGGTCTCACCCGCGTTGATGCGCCCGGCGAGTTCGGCGATCGCCGCGGGCTGGTCACCGCTCGGCGAGTACTCGCTGATGACCTCGAAGGGTCGGATGGCACGCGTGGGCTCGATGGCAACTCCCATGCGCTCAACAGTAGGCGCGGCCGCTGACATCGACGTGCTCTGCTCGCCCTGGGCGTACTGTCTCCCGATAGCGCACTCAGAGGTCCCTGATCGAATCCGGTCGTAGCCTCCGAAGCGTTCAGCAACCCGACCGAAGAGGCCCCATGACCACGGCCCCCGCTGCAGCACCGGCGAAGGGCACCCCGTTCCGCGGACGCATCCGCGGGCGGGTGCTGCTGCTCCTCTGCTGCATGTACGCCATCTCGTACATCGACCGTACGAACATCTCCACCGCCCTCCCACACATCACCGACGAGTTCGGGCTGACCGAGACGGCCGCCGGCTTCATCGTGTCCGCCTTCTCGTTGCCGTACGCCCTGCTCCAGGTGTTCGGCGGCACGATCAGCGAGAAGTTCGGGCCGAGACGGGCCCTCTTCGTGATCACCGTGGTCTGGGGAGTCGCGACGCTCTGGACCGGGCTGTCGATGGGGTTCTGGACACTGTTCGCGGCACGCCTGCTCCTCGGCCTCAGCGAAGCAGCCGCGTTCCCGTCCGCCACCCAGGCGATGAGCCGGTGGATCCCGCGGGACCGGAACGGCTTCGCCCAGGGCGTGGTGCACTCCGCCGCCCGGCTCGGCAACGCCCTCGCGCCGTTGCTCGTCGCCTACTTCATCGCGATCAGCGGCTGGCGCCTGGCGTTCTTCGCCACCGCCGTGCTGTCCGTGGCCTGGGGCATCGCCTGGTTCTTCCTCTTCCGGGACCGTCCGGAGGACGCCCACGGGATCACGAAGGCCGAACTCGCCGAGCTGCCACCCGTCGAGACCCGGGCCACGCGTCCGCCGGTCCCCTGGCGCGCCCTGGCGAAGCAGATCCTGCCGGTGTCCTTCGTCGACTTCGGGTACGGGTGGACACTCTGGGTGTTCCTCACCTGGATCCCGACGTTCCTCAGTGACCAGTACGACCTCGAGATCAGTGCCTTCGCCTGGTTCACGACCGCGGTCCTCCTGGCCGGTGTGGTCGGTGACACGGTCGGCGGGATGCTCAGCGACCGGATCATCCACCGAGGCGGCGATTCTCGTCAGGCCCGTCGTCTGGTGCTGGTGATCGGCCTCTGTGGGTCCCTGGTCTGCCTGCTGCCGCTCGTCGTGGTCGGGCAGAGCCTGGCGGTGGCGACGGTGTCGCTCGCGCTGTCGTTCTTCTTCCTCGAGCTCTGCAACGCGAACCTGTGGGCCATCCCGATGGACGTGGCACCGCAGTGGTCCGGCACCGCCTCCGGGTTCATGAACACCGGGTTCGGTGTGGCCGGCGTCGTCTCGCCCATCGTGTTCGGGTTCCTCATCGACACCTCCGGCTGGCAGCTGCCGTTCGGGATCTCGTGCGCGCTCCTCGCCGGTGCGGCGGTCGTGGCGTGGGTGATGAAGCCGCAGCGGCTCACCGTGACCGACGGCGTGCTCGAGGTGGGCGTCCCCGCCGTCGAGCGCGACGCGACGCACTAGCGGCCGAGCGGCGGACCCGCCGGCACCGCCGTCGGTCGGTCAGCCTCCCGTCGGACCTGTGGCGGGCCTCCAGGCGGGAGGCCCGCCACGCGTCCCTCCTGACCGGACCGCCGTCAGCCCCTCACCCGTGCCCGGCGCGCCCGCGACGGCCGTCCGGTCAGCGGCACGCTGAGCGGGGTCCACCGGAACGCCTCGGTCACCGCGACCGACAGCACCAGCACGAGCACGTACGTGACGAGCGTCAGCCACGGCTTCGGCACCGCGCTCTCGAGCCAGCTGTCGCCGTGCAGCAGGATCCAGATCATGAACGGGTGGCTGAGGAAGATCCCGAAGGACCGGTCCGATCCGTAGTCGACGACCCGCGCCAGCGCCGAGCCGGCCCGACGGCGGTCCGCCCAGGCCGCGCCGATCGCCAGGAAGCCGACGAAGACCGCCGTGCTCCAGAGGACCTGGACGGGCTGCAGCGGGGTGCCGGCGGCGTACAGGGACTGGCCGAGCCCGACCTGCAGCCACCACACGCCGAGGGTGAGCGCCCCGGTGCCGGCGAAGGCCCAGAGGACGGCGCGCCGGTGCTCCCGGATGAACCGGAGGAACGGGTCCGCGTGGTCGGCCGCCACCGCTCCCGAGACGATGAAGAACACGTACGAGAAGAAGAACTGCTTCTGGTAGCCGTGCAACCAGTCGATGGAGTGCGGCCAGTACTTGTACGCGGCGAAGACGGCGAGCTGCAGCAGGAAGGCGACGACGAGCACGACGACGTGGTGGCGCCGGGTGACCCGGACGAGCCAGATGATCACCGGCAGCAGCAGGTAGACCTGCATCGTCACGAGCAGGAAGTACAGGTGGTACCAGGACGTCCCGGTGACGATCCCCTCGGCGTACGTCGTGACCAGGGCCGGAACGTCACCCCGCGTCGTGGAGCTGAGGAGCCACGACGCGGTGACGTACACGGACGACCAAGCGAGGTACGGGACGCCGACGAGCAGGAACCGGCGCGGCCAGAACTGCGCGAGCGGGCGCGGACGGAGCGACCAGCTGTAGACCAGCACGAACGCGGTGAGCGAGAAGAACACCAGGCGGGTGAAGTGCAGCAGGCCGAGCAGGGCGTTCAGGGGGACGTCATCGGACGCGATGGTGTGGCTCGTGGTGTGCACGCCGATGACGCACGCGAAGGTGAGGATGCGGAGGACGTCGACCTCGTACAGGTGCCGCGGCTTGCCGGAGGCAGTCCGGGTCGGGGTCTGCACGCCCGGCGTGGTGGTGGCGGCGCTCACCGCGACTCGGTCATCGCTCGGACGCGGGCGCGCTGCACCTTGCCCGTGGGGGCCCGCGGCAGGTCGGCGACGACGGAGATCTCGGCCGGACGGCGGAACCGGGTCAGGGCGGACTCGGCGAGGGCCCGCAGGTCCTCGACGAGCCCGTCGGTGTCGGTGTCGGGCTGGGGGATGACGTACGCCACCGGCACCGCCCCGAGGACCTCGTCCGGCCGGCCGACGACGACGGCCTCGAGCACGCGCGGGTCCCGGAGCAGGACGTCCTCGACCTCGGACGGGTAGACCTTCTCACCGCCACGGTTGATGACGTCGTCGGACCGGCCGGCCAGCGAGACCCAGCCGTCGACGGCGACGGAGCCGAGGTCGCCCGTCGCGAGCCAACCGTCGGCGTCGAACCGGTCGGCCGCCCGACCGCCGAGGTAGGAGCGCACGATGCCCGGACCGCGCACCCACAGGGCACCGACCTCACCCGCGGGCAGGAGCGCGCCGTCCTCGCCGCGGACCTGGACCTCGGACCCGACGGGCAGCCCCACGGTGCCCGGCCGGGGCGGCGCGTCGAGCGGCGTGGCGGTGATCTGGCTGGCGCCCTCCGTCATCCCCCAGCTCACCACGAGCGGCAGGTCACCGAGCGCGGCCCGCACCGGGTCGGGCAGCGGCGCGGAGGCGCTGCGCACGAACCGCAGGCTCGCCGGCGGCCGCAGGGGGCCCGTCTTGGCGAGGACCGCCAGGACCGCGGGCACGGCGTTCAGCCACGTCACGCGGCGGGCCTCGAGCAGTTCCCAGAACCCGGTCCGTCGGAACCGGCGGTCGAGCACCAGGGTCGCCCCGGCGACCAGTGTCGCGAGGAGACCGACCACCTCGGCGTTGACGTGGAACAGCGGCAGCGAGTTGAACCCGCGGTCCCGCTCGGTCAGGCCGTTGTGCCGGGCGATCGCGTGCGCCACGAACCGGAGTTGCGACTCCGGCAGCTCGACACCCTTCGGCGTGCCGGTCGAGCCGGAGGTGAACAGCACGACCGAGCCCTCGCCGGGGCCGTCGGTGGGTGCGTCCGGCACGTCGCCGTCGCGGACCCCGACCGGGAGGCCCGTTGCTGCGTCCACCCGGGCCGACGGGGCTCCGGGGACACTCGCCGCTCCGGCCTCCGCATCGGGGTCTCGGTCCGACACGACCATCGCGGCGCCGCCCAGGAGCGCCGCCAGCCGAGCGGGTTCGGAGACCGGCTGCCCGGTGTCGACGGGGACCGACCGACGGCCGGAGGCCACGGCCGCGAGGTGCACGGCGGCGAAGGCGATCGGGTCCCCCACGTCGACGAGGACGCCGCCGGAGGCCGGGACGCCGATGGCGTCGAACGTCCGCGACCAGGCCGTCACGGCGGCGTCGAGACCGCCGTACGTCAGCGTCCGGTCGGAGCGGGCGTCCTCGAGGTAGACGTGGTCCGGGGTGCGCTCGGCGCGCTGCCGGATGAGCGCGGCCAGGGTCGTCGCGTCGCTGTGTCCGTCGCTGGGTCCGTCGCTGGGTCCGTCGCCTGGCTCGTCGATGGTGACCGCCGTGCGGTCGGGGGTGGGGCGTTCGCCGTCGTGCTGCACCGCCTCATCGTATTTCCGCTGGCTATGACCGTCCGGAGGGAACGGCAGGAGTCGGGAACCGGTGCAGCATCCACTGCCAGATCCGGAGCATCCGCGGGTCGCCGTGCTCGTCGAGCGGGGTCGAGTCCTTGATGATCCGCGAGTGCGCCCAACGCGGGTCGCCCACCGGCAGGTCGGTGAGGATCGCGTGCGGGTCGGCGGCGGGCGGCGGCGGCGCGGTGTCGGTCCGCCACGGGCCGTCCGTACCGTCCGGCCCCTCGGTCGCACGAGCGCCGTCGAGTCCCATCGCCGACCACGACCCGGTGATCCGCGGGCCGAACTCGTCGCGGACGTCGTCGAGCGCGTACATCCGGCTCGCCGGGGTCTGGCCGGGGTGGTCCATCCACGCCGCGTGCACCGGGCCGACGGACTCCACCGGCGACGAGAACATCAGTGCACCGAGCACCGGCCGGATGTGGGCGATGTACGCGGCCTCGCCCCCGCCCTGCGAATGCCCGGCGACGACGATGTCCTGCCACCGGATGTCCTCGTCGGCCTGGACGAACCGCCCCCATCCCCCGGCGGGGTCGACGTCGTCGAGGTGCGCGACGGCATCCCGGAACCGCGACACGATCGAGCCCGCCGGGCTGACGTCGCTGAACGTCGAACCGCGGGTGCCGTCGAACCGGTTCCGCTGCACCTGCCCGTAGCACCGCGCGTCGGCCTCGCACGTGCCGGACAGGGTCCTGCCGAGGTTCCAGTAGTCGAGCCCGAGCACGTGGTACCCGTCGTCCAGCGCCGTCGTGAGGAACCGCTGGTAGTCGGCCGGCTTCGCGCGGGTGGCCGGCAGGAAGAGCAGCAGCGGACCGTTCGGTGAGGTCCGGGCCGCGAAGTCGTCGCGGTTCGGGGCCAGGCGCTCCCCGTCGATCGCACCGAGCCGGAAGCGGTGGAAGTCGCCGTGCGGTGCCTCGCCCGGCTCCAGCGTCCGGTGCGGCTGCCCGGGACGACCGCCCTCCGCCACACGCTGACCACCGAGGACGTTCGCCCCGACCAGCGCGGCGAGCCCCATGGCGACGAGGACGAGGACCGCCACGACGAGCAGCCGGTGGTGCGTCCTCATCGGACGAGTCGCGCCCATACCTCGTCGGCCGAGCGGATCGTCTGCTCGAGCGTGCCGGTGGCGTCGACCACGTGGTCGGCCAGGGCGAGTCGGTCCGCGTCGGAGGCCTGTGCCGCCACTCGGCGTTCCGCGTCGTCGCGGCCCATCCCCCGGTGCTCGACGAGGCGCCCGATCCGCACCGCGGCAGGGGCGTCCACGACCACGACGGCGTCGAACCGCAGCGGCCGCGTCCCCTGTGCCTCGGCGAGGAGCGGCACGTCGTAGACGACGACGGCGTCCGGGTCGGCTGCCTCGGCGGCGTCGAATCGCTGCTGCGCCAGCCGCCACACCTCCGGGTGGGTGATGGCCTCCAGGGCCTTGCGCGCCTCCGGGTCGACGAACACGACGGCACCGAGCGCGGGACGGTCGAGGCTGCCGTCGGGCGCGATCACCGCGTCGCCGAAGCGTTCCCGCACCGCCTGCAACCCCGGACTGCCGGGTGCCACGGCGTCCCGTGCGAGCTGGTCGGCGTCGACGACGACCGCGCCGTGTCCGGCGAACCGCCGGGAGACCGTCGACTTGCCCGCGGCGATGCCGCCCGTGAGTCCGATGATGCGCACGGGGACAGCGTCGCACGGCCTGCTCCACGAATGCTCCCAGCCGACGCACCCCGAGCGCTCCGGTACGACGCCGAAGAGCCCGGCCCCGGCCGTCCCTGGGGGACGATCAGGACCGGGCTCCCGGTCGATGCGACGGATGATCAGCTCACCCGGTCACATCCGTTCAGCTGTTGCTGAGCTTCTCGCGCAGCGCGGCGAGGGACGCGTCGTCGGCGAGCGTGCCGGCTCCGGTCGTCTCGCTCGTGAACGTCGAAGCGGCGGCCGGGAGGTCGAAGCCACCCTGCGCCTCCTCGGTGAGGGACTTGGCGACCTGGGCCTTGTGGGCCTCCCAACGCGCCTGGGCGGCCGCGTACTGGCCCTCCCACTCGGTGCGCTGGGTGTCGTAGCCCTCGAGCCACTCGTTGGTCTCCGGGTCGAAGCCCTCGGGGTACTTGTAGTCACCCTTGTCGTCGTACTCGGTCGGCATGCCGTAGAGCGCCGGGTCGAACTCGGTGCTCTCCGGGTCGACGCCCTCGTTGGCCTGCTTGAGGCTGAGCGAGATGCGGCGACGGTCGAGGTCGATGTCGATGATCTTGACGAACACCTCGTCGCCCACGGACACGACCTGCTCGGCGAGCTCGACGTGCTTGTTCGAGAGCTCCGAGATGTGCACCAGGCCCTCGATGCCGTCCGCGACGCGGACGAAGGCACCGAACGGCACGAGCTTCGTGACCTTGCCCGGCGCGATCTGACCGATCGCGTGGGTGCGGGCGAAGACCTGCCACGGGTCTTCCTGGGTGGCCTTGAGCGAGAGCGACACGCGCTCGCGGTCCAGGTCCACCTCGAGGATCTCGACGGTGACTTCCTGACCGACCTCGACGACCTCGCTGGCGTGCTCGATGTGCTTCCAGCTGAGCTCGGAGACGTGGACGAGACCGTCGACACCACCGAGGTCGACGAACGCACCGAAGTTGACGATCGACGAGACGACGCCCTTGCGGACCTGGCCCTTGTGGAGGTTGTTCAGGAAGGTGGTGCGCGACTCGGACTGCGTCTGCTCGAGCAGGGCGCGGCGCGAGAGGACCACGTTGTTGCGGTTCTTGTCGAGTTCGAGGATCTTCGCCTCGAGCTCCTGACCGAGGTACGGCGTCAGGTCGCGGACACGGCGGAGCTCGATGAGCGATGCCGGGAGGAAGCCGCGGAGGCCGATGTCGACGATCAGGCCGCCCTTGACGACCTCGATGACCGTGCCGGTCACGACGCCGTCGGACTCCTTGATCTTCTCGACGTCGCCCCATGCACGCTCGTACTGTGCACGCTTCTTCGACAGGATCAGCCGGCCTTCCTTGTCCTCCTTCTGGAGGACCAGGGCCTCGACCTCGTCACCGACGTTGACGACCTCGTTGGGGTCGACGTCGTGCTTGATCGAGAGCTCGCGCGAGGGGATGACACCCTCGGTCTTGTAACCGACGTCGAGGAGGACCTCGTCGCGGTCGATCTTCACGACGGTGCCGGAGATGAGGTCTCCGTCGTTGAAGAACTTCAGGGTCTTCTCGACCTCGGCCAGGAAGTCATCAGCCGAGCCGATGTCGTTGATGGCGACCTGCTTGGGAGCCTTGGTCGTGGTGGTTGTCATGTAGAGATTGCTCCGAACGGACATGAGTCGGGCCGTGGCGGCGAGGGAGCGACCCCCGGTCCGCGTGCCGGTCGAGCGACCGGTGCGAGCCACCATGGCGATGAGTGTTGTTGGCGCGGATTGCGCCGCACAAGTCTATCCAGCAGGCGGGACGCCCACAACCGGGCGTGTCCGCTCAGCCGACCAGCGCACTCCGCAGGGTGTCGAGGCCGACACCGCCGAGCGCGAGGGCGCGGTGGTGGAAGGCCTTGAGGTCGAACGACGAACCCTCACGGGCCGCCACGTCGTCGCGGATCGACTCCCAGACGCGCTGCCCGACCTTGTACGACGGCGCCTGTCCCGGCCACCCGAAGTACCGCGCCACCTCGAACTGCACGAACGCCGGGTCCATGTTGACGTTCCGCCCCATGAAGTCGAGGGCGTACTCCCACGTCCAACCGCCGCCGTCCGGGTTGGTCTTCTGCAGGTGCACGCCGATGTCGAGCACCACGCGGGCGGCCCGCATCCGCTGCCCGTCGAGCATGCCCAGGCGGTCGCCGTCGTCGTCCAGGAACCCGAGCTGCTCCATGAGTCGCTCGGCGTACAGCGCCCAGCCCTCCACGTGGCCGGACGGCCCGGCGAGCTGCCGACGCCAGGTGTTGAGCTCGCCGCGGTTGTAGACCGCCTGGCTGATCTGCAGGTGGTGGCCCGGGACGCCCTCGTGGTAGACGGTGGTCTTCTCGCGCCAGGTGCCGAACTCGGTGACACCCTGCGGGACGGACCACCACATGCGGCCGGCACGCGAGAAGTCGTCGGACGGGCCGGTGTAGTAGATCCCGCCCTCCTGCGTCGGGGCGATCCGGCACTCCAGGCGCTTGATCGGGTCCGCGATGTCGAAGTAGCGACCGTCCATCGCCCGGATCGACTCGTCGCTGGTCTCCTGCATCCAGGCCCGGAGCGCATCGGTGCCCTGCAGCACCCGCGCCGGGTCGGCGTCCAGGACCTCGATCGCCCGGGCGACACTCGCTCCGGACTCGATGCGGTCGGCGATCCGCTCCTGCTCGTCGCGCATCCGGCCGAGCTCCTCGATGCCCCACTCGTACGTCTCGTCGAGGTCGACGACGGCACCGAGGAAGCGGCGGGAGTGCAGCGTGTAGTCGTCCCGGCCGACGGCGTCCACCGGGGTCGAGAGCGGCAGCACGTCGTGCTCCAGGAAGGCACCGAAGGACCGGTAGGCGGCCGCGGCGACCTCGGCTCCCCGGGTCAACTCGGCGCGCAACTGGTCGGGGACGGGAGCGCCGCCCTCGAGCGCGGCACCGTCGGCGAGCTGCCGGAAGAACCCGTCGGGCGCGCCGTTGCGTGCGGCCTGCTCCGCGATGAGCTCGACCTGGCGCTTCGCCGCGGTGACGCCCTCGCGCGTGCCCTCCAGCAGGGTCTCGCGGTAGCCCTCCAGCGCGTCGGGCAGCGACTGCAGGCGGCCGGCGACGTCCTGCCAGTCCTCCGCCGTCGCGGTCGGCATCAGGTCGAAGACGTCACGGAGCGACTGCGCCGGGCTCTGGATGACGTTGAGGTCGCGCAGGTGCAACTTCCGCTCGTACGACTCGACGGTCAGGTCGAGCTCGGCACCGAGGTCGGTCTTCGTCACACGGTCGACGTCATCGCGAGCGTCGGCGGCATCGAGCGCGCGGCGTGCCGAGCGAGCGGCGTCGGCGAGGGCCGCAGCACCGGCCGGCGAGGTGTCGCCGTACCCGTCGGTGCGACCCGGCACGCCGATGTACGTGGCGACGGTCGGATCGAGGTCCACGAGCGTGGTGACCCACTGCTCGGCGACCTGGTCGACGGCGGACGGCTGACGGACGGGACGGTCATCGCTCATGTCCCCGACCCTACCCACCAGCACGACACTACCCACCGGCACGACACCACCCACCGGCACGACACCACCCACCAGCACGGAGCGAGCGGCGGGACGGTCGGGAGGCGCGCCTCCCGTCCGTCCCGCCGCTCACGCGGGTGCGACCGCGCTCAGTGCGCCGCCGCCTCCCAGTTCGTGCCGAGCCCGACCGACACGTCGAGCGGGACGGTCAGTTCGGCTGCGCCGCCCATGCGGGTGCGGAGGATCTCCTCGACCCGGTCCTGCTCCCCCGGCGCGATCTCGAGGATCAGTTCGTCGTGCACCTGCAGCAGCAGTCTCGAACCGAGGCCACCGTCGCGCAGGTCTGCGTCGACACCGAGCATCGCGATCTTCATGATGTCCGCCGCGGACCCCTGGATCGGAGCGTTCAGTGCGGCGCGCTCGGCGTTCTCGCGGAGCACCCGGTTCGGGCTCTTCAGGTCCGGGAACGGACGACGGCGACCGAAGATCGTCTCGGTGTAGCCGTCCTCACGCGCCTGCTCGACCACGTTCCGGAGGTAGTCGCGCACCGCGCCGAAGCGGGCGAAGTACTCCGTCATCAGCGTGCGGGCCTCACTCTGCTCGATGCGGAGCTGCTTCGACAGGCCGAAGGCACTGAGGCCGTACGCCAGGCCGTAGGACATCGCCTTGACCTTGGTGCGCATCTCCGGGCTGACGTCGGACGGCTCCACGCCGAAGACCCGGGCGCCGACGAAGCGGTGCAGGTCCTCGCCCTCGTTGAACGCCTGGATGAGCCCCGCGTCTCCCGACAGGTGGGCCATGATCCGCATCTCGATCTGCGAGTAGTCCGCGGTGAGGAGCGTCGTGTACGGCTCGGCGACCGCGAAGGCTGACCGGATCCGGCGACCGACGGCGGTCTTCACCGGGATGTTCTGCAGGTTCGGGTCGGTGGAGGACACGCGCCCGGTGCTCGTGCCGGTCTGCTCGTACCGGGTGTGGATGCGGCCGTCGACCACGGCGGCGTCGAGGGTGTCCACGATCTGGCGGAGCTTCGTCGCGTCGCGGTGCTGCAGCAGCAGGCCGAGGAACGGGTGCGGGTGCTGCTCCTGCAGGTCGGTGAGGCTCGCGGCGTCGGTCGAGAAGCCCGTCTTGGTCTTGCGGGTCTTCGGCATCGCGAGCTCGGTGAACAGGACCTCCTGCAGCTGCTTCGGCGACCCGAGGTTGACCTCGTGCCCGATCTCGGCGAAGGCCTGCTGGGCGAGGTCCGCGGCGCGCTCCCCGAGCTCGTGCGAGAGCCCGGTGAGCACCGGGCGGTCGATGCCGACACCGGTGGTCTCCATGCGCGCGAGCACGGACGTCAGCGGCAGCTCGATGTCGTCGAGCACCGTGAGCGAACCCGGGTCGACGCGGGCGCGGAGTGCCGTGGTGACCCGGAGGACGTACCAGGCGTGCACCCCGACGTTCACCGGGTCGGTCTCCGGCACGAGCTGGTTCGGGTCCGCCGTCGGCAGTTCCTCACCGAGCTCCTGGTAGACGAGGTCGGCCAGGGGCTGACCCTGCTTGCCCGGGTTCGCCAGCCAGCCGGTGATGCGGGCGTCGCCGGCGATGCCCGCGACGGTGAAGCCCGCGGTCCCGAGCGCCTTGATCGCGGCCTTGGCGTCGTGGAAGTGCTTCGGGGCGTCCGAGGCGAACCACGCGGCGAGCTGTTCGTAGTCCTGCGCCCCGCTGCCGCCGGGGACCAGGACGGCGTCGTCGTGGGTGGCGATGCCGATCGCGCTGAGACGACCGTCGATGACCTCCACCGCGACGCCGAAACCGTTCTCGGCGTCCGCGGCGTTCTTCCGCTCGAGCCAGTAGCCGAGTTCCTCGTCGATCAGGGTCTTGACCGGGGGCGGTGTCGGCCCGGCGTCCTCGACGCTGCCGTCGGTCGTCGACGGTTCGGTCGGTTCGCCGCTGCCGACGACCTTGAACACCCGGTCGAGCAGGGTCCGGAACTGCAGTGTGGCGAAGAGCTCACGCACCGCGGCTTCGTCGAGCGGGCGGAGGGCGACGTCCGCCGGGCCGACCGGCAGTTCGACGTCGGTGACGAGGCGGTTCAACCGGCGGTTCCGGATCGCCCGATCACGCTGCTCGCGGAGGTTGTTGCCGACGACCCCCTTGATCTCGTCGGCGTGTTCGAGCACCCCGTCGAGCGAGCCGTACTGCGTGACCCACTTCACCGCGGTCTTCTCGCCGACCTTGTCGATGCCGATCAGGTTGTCGCTGGTCTCCCCCACCAGGGCCGCGATGTCCGGGTACTGGTGCGGCTCGATGCCGTACCGCTCGTAGACCTTGTCGCGGTCGTAGCGCGTGAGCTCGGACACACCGCGGACCGACGGGTACAGCAGTGTGACGTCGTCGTTCACGAGCTGGATCGAGTCGCGGTCGCCGGACACCACGTAGACCTTGAAACCCTGGTCAGCGCCCTGCTTGGAGAGGGTCGCGAGGATGTCGTCCGCCTCGAAGTCCTCCTTCGTGACGGTCGTGATGCCCATCGCCTCGAGCGCCTGCTGCAGGAGCGGGATCTGGCCCTTGAACTCGGCCGGGGTCTCCGACCGGGTGCCCTTGTACTCGGCGTACTCGCGCGTGCGGAACGAGAACCGGGAGATGTCGAACGCGACCGCCAGGTGCGTCGGCTTCTCGCGCTGCAGCAGCATGAGCAGCATCGAGATGAACCCGTGGATGGCGTTCGTGTGCTGCCCCTCGCGGTTCACGAAGCTGTCGACCGGCAGGGCGTAGAAGGCCCGGAAGGCGAGCGAGTGGCCGTCGATGACCATGAGGGTAGGCTTTGCGGAGTCCGACACCCGGACAGCCTACCGACGGCCCCCGACAGGGTGCGGCCGCGGTCCGGGCGGAACGACCACGCGGAAGGCCGACGCGACGTGACCGACGAACAGACCGTCCGGGGATCCGACGAGGGCGTCGCGGAGTACCTCGCGCGCGGCGTCGGGCAGCTCGCCGAGAAGATGGGCATGGAGTTCACCGAGCTCTCCGCCGAGCGGTCGGTCGCCAGCATCCCCGTCGAGGGCAACCGACAACCCGCGGGCCTGCTGCACGGTGGCGCCTACGTCGTCCTGGCCGAGAGCCTCGGGTCGATGGCGGCGAACATCCACGCCGGTGCCGGTCGCTACGCGGTCGGCATCGAGCTCAGCGCGTCGCACACGCGGAGCGCGACGAGCGGCCGGGTCACCGGCACCTGCACCGCGATCCACCTCGGCGGCACGCTCACCACGCACGAGATCGTCCTGACCGACGACGAGGGCCGGCGCTGCTCGACCGTGCGCATCACGAACATCATCCGCGACGCCCGCTGACGCTCGGGTGGGCCTCGGGCGCTGCACCTCGAGCTCCGGGGCTGGTCCGCCAGGGCTCAGGCCTCTGGCGGACGCTGCAGCAGGAGCGGGTTGTCCCCGAACCCGAGCCGCCGGTAGAGCGTCTCGCCGTCGACGCTCGAGTGCACCGACGTCCGCTCCACCCCGGCGTCGTCGGCGAGCTCCAGCAGTGCCGTGACCAGTCGTCTCGCGACACCCCGGCCGCGCAGGTCCGGGTGCACGTAGACGGTCTGCACGTCACCGGTCACCCGACGCTCGGGTCGGTCCGGCGTCGGCGGTCGCTCCGTCAGGGCCAGCCAACCCATCCCGAGCACGACGCCGTCTCGCTCGGCGACGACGCACCGATGGCTGTCCGGGTTCGCGGCCGCGAACGCGGTCGTCGCATCGCGGTACCGCGCGGCGGACACCGCGGGCGTCGCACCGCCCTCGTCGACGCTCCACCGCCAGCGCAGGTCGGCCACCGTCGGCAGGTCGGCCGGTCGGGAGGCCCGGATCACCACGTCGTCCATGCCCTCACCCTGCCACGTGGCAGGGCGGAACCGGTATGTCCGCGCCGACGCCTACTTCTTGGCGCTGAGCTGCTCGATGATCGCCTTGGCGACGTCGTGCATGGTCAGCCGGCGGTCCATGGACGCCTTCTGGATCCAGCGGAACGCCTCGGGCTCGGTCAGGCCCATCTTCTCGTTGAGCAGGCCCTTGGCCCGGTCCACGAGCTTGCGGGTCTCGAAGCGCTCGACGAGGTCCGCGACCTCTGCCTCGAGCGTGATGATCTGCTGGTAGCGCGAGAGGGCGATCTCGATCGCAGGGAGCAGGTCGTTCGGGGTGAAGGGCTTCACGACGTACGCCAGCGCGCCGGCTTCGGTCGCCCGCTCGACGAGCTCCTTCTGGCTGAACGCCGTGAGGAGGACGACCGGGGCGATGTGGTTCTTCGACAGCCGCTCGGCTGCGGAGATGCCGTCGAGCTGCGGCATCTTGACGTCCATGATGACGAGGTCGGGGCGCAGGTCGGTCGCGAGCTGCACCGCGGTCTCGCCGTCACCGGCTTCACCGACCACGTCGAACCCGTTGTCGCGCAGGATCTCGACGATGTCGAGGCGGATGAGCGACTCGTCCTCGGCGACGACGACGCGACGGGGTGCGGCTGCGGTTGCTTCTGTGTCACTCACGACGGAGAGCCTACTAGACGCTCGATCCGACCGCGGCAACCCAACCCGACGGAGCTCCGGTACTCGGAGCTCCGGCACTTGTACGAGTGGCGGGACTCGAACCCGCACGCCAGAGGCAGAGCATTTTGAGTGCCCCGTGTCTACCATTCCACCACACTCGCGAGCCGTGCCAGCGTAGCAGTCGCGCCAGCCGACGCAGGTTCCGGCCAGGCCCCGGCGCACCGCGACGCGGGTGGCCCGGTCACGGTACGGTCGGAGGTCCGGCTGACCTGTCAGGGAGGAGCCCCGTGGACTCTCGTGCCGTCCGCACGTTCCGCGCGTTCGTCGTCGTCACCGCGGTCGTCGCGATGACCGCCGGCGTCGTCGCCGTCGTCTGGCCACGACCGACGCTCGTGCTCGTCGCGCTGCTGTTCGGGGTCTACCTGGTCGTCGCGGGGGCGATGCGGGTGTTCGCCGCGGCGCGCGGGTACGGCACGCCGGCCGTGTGGCGCTGGACCTCGGGCGTGGTCGGCACCCTCGTCGGCATCGCCGGGCTCGTCACGCTCCTCGACCCCGCGGTGCCGCTCGTCGTGTACGCGGTCCTGGCCGGGGCCGGCTTCCTGGTCGAGGGCGTCGCGGCGCTCGTCGGCGCCCTCGTCGGGCACCCCGGCTCCTCGCGGGCGCCGACCGTCGTGAGCGGTGTGCTCTCGGTGCTCTGCGGTGCGGCCGTGTTGCTCGCACCCACGACGGCACTCGAGGTGTTCACCGTACTGGCCGGCATCGCGCTCGTCGGGGTCGGCAGCGCGGCGCTGCTCCTCCTGCCGGCCCGCGCGGCCGCCCGCCGCTGACCGGCCACTGCCGGACGCTCACCGGCCGCTAGCCGGTGCTCGTCCCGAACAGCAGACCGAGCAGGTACGTCACGGCGGCGGCGCCGAAACCGATGCCGAGCTGCCGCAGGGCGCGCCGCAGCGGCGAAGCACCGCTCAGCACACCCACCACCGCGCCGGTGCCGAGCAGGGCGAGGCCGACCAGGGCTGCCGCCAGACCGATGGCCGGCCAGCCCTCGAGCCCGAACAGGTAGGGCAGCACCGGGATCACCGCACCCGACGCGAAGAAGCAGAAGCTCGAGAGCGCCGCGCTCGTCCCGGTGCCGATCGCCTCGTGGTCGTCCCCGTCCTCGGTGACGCCCGGTCGGGGCAGGGCCGACCGCGACCGGACGACCGGCACGCCGCCCGTGGTCGGGGCGACGAGCAGCGAGGCGATGACCTCGTCGGCGTGCGCGGCGGCCTCGTCCTCGCTCATCCCCCGCGCCCGGTACACCAGCGCCAGTTCGTTCACGTCGACATCCAGGTCCGCGACCGCGTGCTGCGCCTCCGGGTGCGGCGCCGAGGCCTCGAGCAGTTCCCGCTGCGACCGCACCGACACGTACTCCCCCGCGCCCATCGACAGCGCCCCGGCGAGCAGACCGGCGATGCCACTGAGCAGGACGAAGTGCCGATCGGCTCCGGAGGCACTGATGCCGATGATGAGCGCCAGGTTCGACACGAGGCCGTCGTTCGCCCCGAAGACCGCGGCGCGGAAGGTCCCCGACAGGCGCATCCGGCCCCGGTTCGCGAGCCCCCGCACCACCTCGCCGTGGATCCGCTCGTCGGCGGCCATCGTCGCGGTGGCGTCGGCGTCGTCCGCGTACGGCGAGCGGTCCTCGGCCCGCTGCATGAGTGCGAGGACGAACACCGACCCGAACCGCTTCGCCAGGGCGGCGAGGACACGGGTCCGCAGGCTGCCTGCGAGCGGACGGCCGACGTCGTCGCCGAGCAGGTCACGCCAGTGCTGTTCGTGTCGCCCCTCGGCCTCGGCGAGGGCCGTCAGGATCTCGCGCTCCTCGCCGCTCCGCCGCGTGGCCAGGTTCCGGTAGACGGCGGCCTCGGCACGCTCGTCCGCCAGGTAGCGGCGCCACCGCTGCACGTCGGCGCGGGAGCGCGTCGCGCCGCCGGACGGTGCACGGTCCGACGGTGGGCGGTCGGGCTGGAGGCTCGGGTCAGCCATGCGACGCTCCTCGCGTGTTCGGTCGATCGGGACGGGACCACGCTACCGACGCGGCCGGCGTCGAGGACGCACCGCGGGCCTCCCGGCCGACTGAGCAGCCGAGCGTCACACGACGAGAGGCCGCCGCCCGGTCCGGGTGACGGCCTCTCGTCGATCGGTCCGGGGTCAGTCGCGGACGTACGCCGGCGCGGCCTCGGCGTGCGCGTCACCGACGCGGTGCACCCGGAGGTCGTTCGTCGAGCCCTCGAGTCCGGGAGGGGAACCCGCCGTGACGATGACACGGTCGCCGGGGATGGCGAGACCGTTGCCGATGAGGACGTCGTCCACCTGCGAGAAGAGCTCGTCGGTGTGCGTCTTCCGGTCGACCAGGAACGAGCGTACGCCCCAGGTCAGCGCCAGGCGGCGACGGGTCGCCTCGTTCGGCGTGAACGCGATGATCGGCAGGCCGTGGCGGAGGCGCGACATACGACGCGCGGAGTCACCCGACTCGGTGAACACGCAGAGGTACGACGCCTCGGTGAACTCGGCGATCTCGACGGCCGCGAGGGTGATCGCACCACCGAGGGTGCGCGGCTTGGTGCCGAGGGGCGCGATGCGCTCCAGGCCGTGGTCCTCGGTCGACTCGACGATGCGGGCCATGGTGCGGACCGTCTCGACCGGGTACTCGCCGACACTGGTCTCGCCCGAGAGCATGACCGCGTCGGCACCGTCGAGGACGGCGTTCGCGACGTCGGAGGTCTCGGCGCGGGTCGGGATCGGGGACGAGATCATCGACTCGAGCATCTGCGTCGCGACGATGACCGGCTTCGCCATCCGGCGGGACAGCTCGACGGCGCGCTTCTGCACGATCGGGACCGCCTCGAGCGGCAGCTCGACGCCGAGGTCACCGCGGGCGACCATGATGCTGTCGAAGGCGTCGATGATCTCCTCGAGCGCGTCGACGGCCTGGGGCTTCTCGACCTTCGCGATCACGGGGAGGCGCTTGCCCTCTTCGTCCATGATCTCGTGGGCGCGCACGACGTCCGAGGCGTTCCGGACGAACGAGAGCGCGATGAGGTCGGCGCCCTGGCGGATGCCCCAGCGCAGGTCGGCCTCGTCCTTCTCGCTCAGTGCGGGGACGTTCACCGCCACCCCGGGCAGGTTGATGCCCTTGTTGTTCGAGACGGTGCCGCCGACGACGACCTCGGTGCGGACGCGCACGCCGTCGGTGTCGAGGACGCGCAGGCGGACCCGACCGTCGTCGATGAGCAGCGGGTCGCCGGGCTTGACGTCCTGCGGCAGGCCCTTGAAGGTCGTGCCGCAGACGTCCTTCGTGCCGGGGACGTCCTCGGTCGTGATGGTGAACTCGTCGCCGACGGCCAGCTCGTGCGGGCCGTCCGCGAACTTCGCGAGACGGATCTTCGGGCCCTGCAGGTCGACGAGGATCGCGACCGGCTTGCCGAGCTCCTCGGCGGCGCGACGGACGTTCTCGTAGTTGGCCTCGTGCACGCTGTAGTCACCGTGGCTGAGGTTCAGGCGGGCCACGTCGACCCCGGCCTGGATGATCTGCTTGACGACCTCGTAGTCGGCGGTTGCAGGTCCGAGCGTCGAAACGATCTTTGCGCGTCTCAATGGATTCCTTCGTGTGGTGGTGTGGCTTCGGGAACGACGAGAGGCCACCAGCACCCTATCGAGTGCGAGTGGCCTCTCGTCTACGG
Source organism: Curtobacterium sp. MCPF17_047 (assembly GCF_003234045.1). Lineage (NCBI taxonomy): Bacteria > Bacillati > Actinomycetota > Actinomycetes > Micrococcales > Microbacteriaceae > Curtobacterium > Curtobacterium sp. MCPF17_047. The sequence goes on from NZ_QKSF01000002.1 coordinate 143,705, forward strand.
GGAGGGGACCATCAGACCGAGATCGCCCGGTCCGTCGCCTTGACCGGGGACGGCAGGATCGTCGAACCCTCGAGGTACTCGTCGACCTTCGCGGCAGCGGCGCGGCCCTCGGCGATCGCCCAGACGATCAGGGACTGACCGCGACCGGCGTCACCGGCGACGAAGACGCCCGGCTCGTTGGTCGTGTAGTCGGCCTGACGGCTGACACCGCCGGAGACGCTCGTCGGGAGACCGAGCTGCGGCTCGAGCGTGTCGGTCTCGGGACCGGTGAAGCCCAGCGCGATGAGCACCAGGTCCGCCGGGATCTCCCGCTCGGTGCCGGCCTTGGGGACGCGACGTCCGTCGAGGTACTCGGTCTCGGCGACGCGGAGGGCACGCACCTCGCCGGCCTCGTTCGCCAGGAACTCCACCGTCGACGCGAGGAACATGCGCTCCCCGCCCTCCTCGTGGGCGCTCGTGACCTCGTACACGGTCGCGAACATCGGCCAGGGCTGCTCCGAGGGACGCTCGAGCGGCGGCTGCTTGCCGATCGCCAGGTTCGTCACGCTGAGCGCGCCCTGCCGGTGCGCGGTGCCGATGCAGTCCGCGCCGGTGTCACCGCCGCCGATCACGACGACGTGCTTGCCCTCGGCGGTGATCTGGTTGTCGACGACGGTACCGGCGTTCGCGCGGTTCTGCTGGACCAGGTAGTCCATGGCGAAGTGCACGCCGGACAGGTCGCGGCCCGGGATCGACAGGTCGCGCGGCACCGTGGCACCGGTGGCGACGACGACCGCGTCGTAGCGGGACTTCAGGTCGTCCCAGGTGATGTCGCGGCCGATCTCGACGCCGGCACGGAAGCGGGTGCCCTCGGCCTGCATCTGGGCGAGGCGGGCGTCGATCTGCCGCTTCTCCATCTTGAAGTCCGGGATCCCGTAGCGGAGCAGACCACCGATGCGGTCGTCGCGCTCGTACACGGCGACCGTGTGGCCGGCCCGGGTCAGCTGCTGCGCGGCAGCGAGACCCGCGGGGCCGGAGCCGACGACGGCGACGGTCTTGCCCGTCAGGCGCTCCGGCGGGTGCGGGGTGACCCACCCGTTCTGGAACGCGTCGTCGATGATCGCGACCTCGACCTGCTTGATGGTCACCGGCGGCTGGTTGATGCCCAGCACGCAGGACGCCTCACACGGGGCCGGGCAGAGGCGACCGGTGAACTCCGGGAAGTTGTTCGTCGCGTGCAGACGCTCGATCGCCTGACGGCCCTCGCCGCGCCAGGTGAGGTCGTTCCACTCGGGGATGAGGTTGCCGAGCGGGCAGCCCTGGTGGCAGAACGGCACGCCGCAGTCCATGCAGCGGCCGGCCTGACGCTTCAGCGCACCCGACTCCTGCTGCTCGTAGACCTCTTTCCAGTCCATCAGCCGGACGGGGACGGGGCGGCGGGGCGGCAGTTCACGTTCCTGGACCTTCAGGAACCCCTTGGGGTCAGCCACGGGTCACCTCCTGGGTGAGGGTGCGGGTCGAGCGGGTGCGGGTCGAGCGGACGGCGGGGTCGCCGGTGCGGATGTCGTCAACCACCGGTGACCTCCAGGATGCGGTTCCAGACGACGGTGCCGTCCGGGTCGAGGCCCTCGTCGACGGCCTGTCGACGCGTCTCGAGCACGGCCGCGTAGTCACGCGGCAGCACCTTGACGAACTCGGACAAGTCGCCGGAGTCGAGCAGCCCCGCGGCGATCGTCGAGCCGGTCTCGTCGGCATGCCGTCGGAGCAGGTCGGTGACGATCTCGACGTCGGCGCTGTCGAGCGGCTCCAGCCGGAGCTCCCCCGAGGCCAGCGCGTCGGTGTTGACGAGTTCGCGACGGAGGCCGCGGACGTACGCCGTGCCTCCGGACATGCCGGCACCGAGGTTCCGGCCGGTCTCGCCGAGGATGAGCGCGAGGCCGCCGGTCATGTACTCGAGCGCGTGGTCGCCCACACCCTCGACCACCGCGGTCGCACCCGAGTTGCGGACCAGGAAGCGCTCCCCCACGATGCCGCGGATGAACATGCTGCCCTGGGTGGCGCCGTAGCCGATGACGTTGCCCGCGATGACGTTCTCCGCCGGGTCGAACCCGACGTCCTCGGCCGGACGGACGACGATCTCGCCGCCGGACAGCCCCTTGCCGACGTAGTCGTTGCTGTCGCCGACCAGGCGGAGCGTGATGCCGGCCGGCATGAACGCGCCGAGCGACTGCCCGGCCGACCCGCGGAGGGTGATGTCGATCGAGCCGGTCGGCAGCCCGTTCTCGCCGTGTCGCAGCGTGACCTCGTGGCCCAGCATCGTGCCGACCGCGCGCTCCGTGTTGCGGATCGGCAGGTCGAGCGACAGCGTGCCACCGTGCTCGAGCACGTCGGACGCCTCGGCGATGAGCCGGACGTCGAAGTGCTGCTCGAGTTCGTGGTCCTGCGCGCGGCGACGGCTGCGCGGCTCGTCGGGGGCGAACTCCGGTCCCTTGAGCACGGGCCCGAGGTCGAGACCCGACGCCTTCCAGTGCTCGACCGCACGGTCCACGTCGAGGGCGTCGGCATGACCGATCGCCTCGTCGAGGCTCCGGAAACCGAGCTCGGCGAGGAGTTCACGGACCTCCTGCGCGACGAACTCGAAGAAGTTCACGACGAACTCCGGCTTGCCGGAGAAGCGCTTGCGGAGCTCCGGGTTCTGCGTGGCGACGCCCACCGGGCAGGTGTCGAGGTGGCAGACGCGCATCAAGATGCACCCCTCGACCACCAGCGGAGCGGTCGCGAAGCCGTACTCCTCGGCGCCGAGCAGCGCGGCCACGACGACGTCGCGACCGGTCTTCATCTGTCCGTCGACCTGCACCGTGACACGGTCGCGCATGCCGTTGAGCATGAGCGTCTGCTGCGTCTCGGCGAGGCCGATCTCCCACGGGGTGCCGGCGTGCTTCAGCGAGTTCAACGGGCTGGCGCCGGTGCCGCCGTCGTGGCCCGAGACGAGCACGACGTCGGCCAGGGCCTTCGTCACGCCGGCCGCGACCGCACCGATGCCGGACTGGCTGACGAGCTTGACGTGCACGCGTGCCGAGGGGTTGGCCCGCTTCACGTCGAAGATCAGCTGCTTGAGGTCCTCGATCGAGTAGATGTCGTGGTGCGGCGGCGGCGAGATGAGGCCGACACCGGCGGTCGCGTGCCGGGTCCGGGCCACCCACGGGTACACCTTCTGCGGGGGCAGCTGGCCGCCCTCGCCGGGCTTGGCACCCTGCGCCATCTTCAGCTGGATGTCGGTGGCGTGCGTGAGGTACATGCTCGTCACGCCGAACCGACCGGAGGCGACCTGCTTGATCGCGCTGCGGCGCTCCGGGTCGAGCAGGCGCTCGACGTCCTCGCCGCCCTCACCGGTGTTCGACCGTGCGCCGAGACGGTTCATCGCGATCGCGAGCGTTTCGTGCGCCTCCTGCGAGATGGACCCGTAGGACATCGCGCCGGTGTTGAACCGCTTGACGATCTCGGCGATCGGCTCGACCTCGTCGAGGGGCACCGGGGTCCGGTCCCCGGCGCTGAAGCCGAACAGGCCGCGCAGCGTCATCAGCTGCTCGGACTGGTCGTCGACCGCCTTCGAGTACTCGCGGAACACGTCGTACCGGCGGGCACGGGTCGCGTGCTGCAGGCGGAAGACGGTGTCCGGGTTGAACAGGTGCGGCGGTCCTTCGCGGCGCCACTGGTACTCGCCGCCGGTCTGCAGGCGCTCGTGGGAGAGCACCGCGCCGTCCTGCGGGTACGCCTGCGCGTGCCGCTCGGCGTTCTCCGCCGCGATCACGTCGACGTCGACACCGCCGAGGATCGACGAGGTCCCGGTGAAGTACCGGTCGACGAACTCCTGGCTGAGCCCGACCGCCTCGAACGCCTGGGCACCGGCGTAGCTGGACACCGTCGAGATGCCCATCTTCGACATGATCTTCAGGACGCCCTTGCCGAGCGCCTTGATGACGTTCTTGACGGCCTGCTCCGGCGTGAGCCCGGTGATCATGCCCGACCGCACGAGGTTCTCGCAGGTCTCCATGGCGAGGTACGGGTTGATCGCCGAGGCGCCGTACCCGATCAGGGTCGCCACGTGGTGCACCTCGCGCACGTCGCCGGCCTCGACGATCAGGCCGACCTTCATGCGCTGCTCGGTGCGGATCAGGTGGTGGTGCACCGCGGCCAGCAGCAGGAGGCTCGGGATCGGCGCACTCTCGGCGTTGCCGTCGCGGTCCGAGAGCACGATGAACTGCTTGCCCGACTCGATGGCCGCGTCGACCTCGTCACAGACGGCCTGGAGGCGCTGCTCCATCGCCGTCTCGCCGGCGTCGACCCGGTAGAGCCCACGGATCGTCACGGTGAGGTGCCGACCCGAGACCGTCTCGAAGTGCTGGATCTTCGCCAACTCGTCGTTGTCGATCACCGGGAAGTCGAGCACGATCTGCTTCGCGTGCTCCGGCCCGGCACTCAGCAGGTTGCGCTCCGGGCCGAGCCCGAGTCCCATCGACGTGATGACCTGCTCGCGGATCGAGTCGAGCGGCGGGTTCGTGACCTGTGCGAACTGCTGCGTGAAGTAGTCGAAGAGCAGGCGCGGACGTTGCGACAGCACCGCGATCGGCGTGTCGGAGCCCATCGCGCCGAGCGGCTCGGCCCCGGTCTGCGCCATCGGACGCAGCAGGATGCGGACCTCTTCCTCGGTGTAGCCGAAGGCACGCTGACGTCGGGTCACCGACGCCGGGGTGTGCACGATGTGCTCGCGGTCCGGCAGGTCGTTGAGGTTGATGCGCCCGGACTCGAGCCACTCGGCCCAGGGGCCGGACGTCGCCAGGTCGTGCTTGACCTCGTCGTCCTCGATGATCCGGCCGTTCTCGGTGTCGACCAGGAACATCCGGCCCGGACGCAGACGGCCCTTCCGGACGACCTTCGAGGCGGGCACGTCGATGACGCCGGTCTCGCTGCCCATCACGATGAGGCCGTCGTCGGTGACCAGGAACCGTCCGGGACGCAGCCCGTTGCGGTCGAGCGTGGCGCCGACGAGCGTGCCGTCGGTGAACGTGATCGCCGCCGGGCCGTCCCACGGCTCCATGAGCATCGAGTGGTACTCGTAGAACGCCCGGAGCTCGGGGTCCATGTCGGTCTGGTTCTCCCAGGCCTCCGGCACCATCATCGACATCGCGTGCGGCAGGGACCGGCCGGTCAGCGTGAGGAGTTCGAGGACCTCGTCGAACGAGGCCGAGTCACTCGCCCCCGGGCTGACGATCGGCAGCAGCGGGCCCATGTCGCCGAGCAGTTCGCTCTCGAGCTGCGACTGGCGGGCGCGCATCCAGTTGCGGTTGCCGCGCACGGTGTTGATCTCGCCGTTGTGCGCGAGCGAACGGAACGGCTGGGCGAGCGGCCACGACGGGAAGGTGTTCGTGGAGTACCGCGAGTGCACGATCGCGAGACGGGACGCGAAGCGCTCGTCGCTGAGGTCGGGGTAGAACGGCTCGAGCTGGAGCGTCGTGACCATGCCCTTGTAGACCATGGTGCGGCTCGACAGCGACATGAAGTAGAGCTCGCTGCCCTGCTCCGCACGCTTGCGCAGGCGGAACGCCTGGCGGTCGAGTTCGATGCCGGAGCGCAGTGCGCCCTGCTCGTCGTGGTGGGTGGACGCGACGAAGACCTGCTCGAAGGCGGGCATGGCAGCGCGGGCGAGGGTGCCGAGCACCTCGGGCCGGACCGGCACCTCGCGCCAGCCGAGCACGCGGAGCCCCTCGGCGGTGGCGAGCTGCTCGACCGTGGCCTTCACGTCAGCGCGGGCGTCGGCGTCGAGCGGCAGGTAGGCCGTGCCGACGGCGTACTGACCGGCGTCCGGCAGGTCGAAGTCGACGACGTCCCGGAGGAAGGCGTCGGGGACCTGGCAGAGGATGCCCGCGCCGTCACCGGTGCCGGCGTCCGACCCCACGGCACCGCGGTGCTCGAGGTTGCGGAGCGCACCGAGGGCGGCGTCGACGATGTCGTGTCCGGCCGTCCCGCGGAGCGTCGCGACCATGGCCAGGCCACAGGCGTCCTTCTCGTTCGCCGGGTCGTACATGCCGGCAGGGTCGGGGATCGCGGAGAACCGTCGGTGCGGCGAGCGGAGCCCGGTCCGTGTCGACGGGTCGTTCGCGCCGTTCGGGACTGCAGAGGGCTGGGGTGGCAGGAGCGCCATGGGGAACCGTCCTCACGAGGAAGTGGAACAGGGACAGCGATGGCCCGGTGGTGCGTTCCGCCCGAGCGGGCGGGACTGGTGCCCGTGCTCGCCGTCAGGCTGTGCCCTGACGGCGTGCGAGGAGTGGAGTCCGCTTGTGGCGGACGGCAAGCGCGGTGTGGTGCTGCGTTCGGGAGAGGCTGGGGACCTCAGTGTCGGTCGGCGACGACGGCGACCGGCTCCGGATCGGCGACACCGGTCGTGGTGTCGTGCTCCGAGTAGGTGTCGTCCGAGTCTACATCGGACTTCGAGCGCGGCTCGCGACCCGGCAGGTACGGGCTCGGTTCCTTGCCGACGTGTCGTCGGGACTGGATCGCGAAGATGATGATGCCGAGCAGGATCGCGGCGAAGGACATCCAGACGTTGGTGCGGATGCCGGCGAAGGTCTCGCTCGTGTCGACGCGGATGGACTCGAGCACCGACCGGCCGACGCCGTACCAGATCAGGTAGAGCGCCATGACGCGACCCCACTGCAGGCGGAGACGGCGGTCGATGAGCAGGATCAGCACGGCGCCCACGACGTTCCAGATGATCTCGTAGAGGAACGTGGGGTGGAACAGCACGCCCTCCGGCAGCCCCTTCGGGTAGGCCGGGTTCGTCGCTTCGATCTGCAGACCCCACGGGAGGTTCGTCGGCATGCCGAAGAGCTCGTGGTTGAAGTAGTTGCCGAGACGACCCGCGGCCTGGGCGAGCAGCACACCGGGGGCGGCGGCGTCGATGAAGGCCGAGAAGCGGAGGCCCGCCATGCGGCAGCCGATCCAGGCGCCGACCGACCCGAGGATCAGCGCGCCGAAGATGGCGAGGCCGCCCTCCCAGATGTAGAAGATCGAGAACGGGTCGATGCCGGGACCGAAGTAGTCGCTGACGTGGGTGAAGACGTGGAACAGGCGACCGCCGATGATGCCGGCCGGCACCGCCCAGATCGCGATGTCGATGATGATCCACCGCTCGGCACCACGGGCGTTGAGTCGGCTGTTCGTGAGCAGCACGCAGATGACGATCCCGACGAGGATGCAGATCGCGTACGCGTGGATCCGGAAGTCGAGCGGCAGCGTGAAGCCGGCCACACGCTGCAGCCAGGCGGTCAGGTCGAAGTACTGCCAGGCCGTGCTCGGGCTCGGGATGCTCAGGAGGGGCATGTGCGACTGTCGCCTTTCACGTGTGGAGCTGGGCAGTCGATGGGGCTGGCCCCTTGCCCTGCGGGCTGGTCGGCCCGGATCACTGTAGCGCGGGTCAGCGCCGCGCTGCGCCGGACGACAGGTCGGCGGCGCGGTCCGCGACCCCGGTCACGCCGAGGTCGGCGAGTGCACGGACGAACGCTGAACCGATGATGGCGCCGTCCGCGTACTCGAGCACCTCGGCGACCTGGTCGGCGGTGGAGATGCCGAGACCGACGCAGGTGCGCTGGACACCGGCGTCCCGCAGTCGGGAGACCACCGTGCGGGCGGCGGTGTCGACGCCCAGCCGGGCGCCGGTGACGCCCATGGTCGAGACGGCGTAGACGAACCCACGGCTGCGGTCCACGGCCTGGCGCATCCGGACGTCCGTCGAGGACGGTGCCGCGAGGAACACCCGGTCGAGACCGGTGCGCTCGGACGCGTCGATCCACTGCTGGCCCTCGTCCGGGATCAGGTCCGGCGTGATCAGGCCGGCGGCACCCGCTGCGACCAGGTCGTCGGCGAAGCGGTCGACGCCGTAGCGCAGGACCGGGTTCCAGTAGGTCATCACCAGGACCGGCACGTCGACCCGCTCGGTGATCGCGTTGACGGCGTCGAACACCTGCGCGACCTTGAAGCCGTTGGCCAGGCTCTCCTCCGCAGCGCGCTGGATCACCGGTCCGTCCATCACCGGGTCGGAGTACGGCAGGCCGAGCTCGATGACGTCGACGCCGTTCTCGGCGAGGGCGACGGCCGCGTCCACGCTGGTCTGTAGGTCGGGGTAGCCGGCCGGCAGGTAGCCGACGACTGCCCCGGCGCGCTCGACGTTGGCGCGGTCGATGGTGTCGGCAACGGTCTTGTTCGTGCTCACGACTGCTCCGCCGTCTCGTCGAGGATGCCGAAGTAGCGGCTGGCCGAGGCCACGTCCTTGTCACCGCGGCCGGAGAGGTTCACGAGGATGACACCCTCGGGCCCGAGCTCCTTGCCGAGCTTGATCGCCCCGGCGAGGGCGTGCGAGGACTCGATCGCGGGGATGATGCCCTCGGTCCGGCTCATCAGCCGGAAGGCCTCCATCGCCTCGGTGTCGGTGATCGGCTCGTACTGCGCGCGGCCGATCGACGCCAGGTACGCGTGCTCCGGACCGACGCTCGGGTAGTCGAGCCCGGCCGAGATGCTGTGGCTCTCGATGGTCTGGCCGTCCTCGTCCTGCATCAGGTACGACTTCGCGCCCTGCAGCACGCCTTCCCGCCCCAGGGTGATGCTGGCGGCATGGCGCCCGGTCTCGACACCGTCGCCACCCGCTTCGAACCCGTGCAGCCGGACCGACTCGTCGTCGAGGAACGCCTCGAAGATGCCCATCGCGTTCGACCCGCCGCCGACGCACGCGGCGACGGCGTCGGGCAGTCGACCGACGCGGTCCAGGACCTGCTGCCGAGCCTCTTCGCCGATCACCTTGTGGAACTGGCGCACCATCTCCGGGAAGGGGTGCGGGCCGGCGACCGTGCCGAGGAGGTAGTGCGTGGAGTCGACGTTGGCGACCCAGTCGCGGAGGGCGTCGTTGATGGCGTCCTTCAGCGTGCGCGATCCGGTCTCCACCGGGATGACCTCGGCGCCGAGCAGGCGCATCCGGGCGACGTTGAGGGCCTGTCGTTCGGTGTCGACGGCGCCCATGTACACAACGCAGTCCATCCCGAACAGGGCCGCTGCCGTCGCGGTGGCGACACCGTGCTGGCCGGCACCGGTCTCCGCGATCAGCCGTGTCTTGCCGAGCCGACGGGCCACGAGCGCCTGACCGAGCACGTTGTTGATCTTGTGCGAGCCGGTGTGGTTGAGGTCCTCGCGCTTGAGGATGATCCGGGCGCCACCGGCGTGCTTGGCGAACCGCGGCACCTCGGTGATGATCGACGGGCGTCCGGTGTAGTCGCGCTGGAGGGTGTCCAGCTCGTCCCGGAAGGACGGGTCCGCCCAGGCCGAACGGAACGCGGTCTCGAGTTCGTCGAGCGCCAGCACGAGCGACTCGGGGACGAACCGCCCGCCGAAGTCGCCGAAGTAGGGGCCTTGCAGGTCACGGAGTGAGGTCACGGTGGTGCTCCTGGGTGTCCGGCGTGCACCGGACGGGTTGTCAGCCGTCGATGAACGACGCGAGCGTGGCGGCGGGGTCGGCGCCGGTGACCAGCGCCTCCCCGACGAGGACGACGTCGGCGCCGGCGGACCGGTAGTGGGCCACGTCGGCGGGGGTCTTCACTGCGGACTCGGCGACGCGGACGACCCCGTCCGGGATCCGGTCGGCCAATGACCCGAAGAGGTCGCGGTCGAGCGAGAAGTCGGTCAGGTCGCGGGCGTTCACACCCAGGATCCGTGCGCCGGCGTCGAGGCCGCGCGAGACCTCGTCCGCGGAGTGCGCCTCGACCAGGACGCGCATGCCGAGCTCTTCGGCGAGGCCGTGGAGCTGCACGAGCGTGGGCTGGTCGAGGGCCGCGACGATGAGCAGGACGATGTCCGCTCCGGCCGCACGCGCTTCGACGACCTGGTAGGGGTCGGCGATGAAGTCCTTGCGGAGCACGGGGATGCCGACGCGGGCCTTGACCGCTTCGAGGTCGGCGAGCGTGCCGAGGAACTTCCGGCCCTCCGTCAGCACGCTGATCGCAGAGGCTCCGCCGCGCTCGTACTCGGCGGCGAGGGCAGCCGGGTCCGCGATCGGGGCCATCGACCCACGGGACGGACTCGCACGCTTGACCTCGGCGAGGACCTTCACCCGGTCACCCGGGGCCAGGAACTGCAGCGCGTCGAGCGGCGAGGCGACCCGGTCGAGGTCACGCTCGACGTCCGCGTACGGACGGTCGAGACGTCGGAGGGCGGCGTCCTCGAGGGCACCGGCGACCAGGCTCTGCAGCAGGTTGGTGCCGGGCGTGGGCATGCCGTTGACGGGCGCCGACACGGGCTCAGCCGCCGTGGTGCTTGGTGACGTACTTCGGACCGTTGACGCCGTAGCCGGCCTTGCCCATCGCGAAGCCGACGATGAGACCGATCACGACGACGGCAGCGGACGCCCACACGCCCCAGGCGATGTCGAACCAGAAGCAGAGCGTCCCGGCCGCGAAGCCGATCAGCATGATGACGACGGCCGTCCAGGCCGCCGGCGAGTGGCCTTCGCCGAGTTCTGCGGGCTCAGTGTTGCTCACGGTGCTCCTCGTGGTCGCTGGCGCCACCGGTCGGGCGGCGCTCCGTCGATCCTACCGTGTCCGGGGTGTCGGACTGCCCGGCGGCGGCGTCCCCCACGGTCGGGTCGACGCCCGCGCTGAGGTCGTCCCAGTCGACGACCGCGTCGCGGACGACGGGTCGGCGCGGAGCGCCGTCGGCGGACGCGGGACCGCCGCCGGCCCCGGCCGCGGAGGCCGCTCCGGGCGTGGCGGCATCGCCGTACCTCCGGCTCGGGCCGGGCCAGGACCGCTGCAGGAAGAGCACCGCGACGCCGAGCAGCGACGCGAGGACCCCGCCGATGATCCCGATGACCGGCCAGACACCGACGTCGACTCCGGTGACGACCTGCCGGACGGCGCCGATGTCGCTGACGCCGGCGACCGATCCGATGGCGCTCCGCGCGGCGGCGACCGGATCGGACAGTGCCGTGACGCCGGTGACGACGACGGCCACCCCGAGCAGGACCTGCACCACGGCGAGCACGACGCGGACGAAACGGCCGGCGATCGTCATCGCCAGGAACAGGGCGAGGCTGGCGATCGCGACTGCGGTGTACTGCGGCACGACGGTGGCTCCGTCCGCGTCCACGGTCTTCACGACGGCCGCCGTGTGGTCGAGGTGCACGGTGAACCAGGTCTGCGTCCACGACAACATCACGAGTCCGGCGACCAGGAGTCCGAGGACGACGACGAGCGGTCGGGAGCGCTTCACGGGGCGACCCCGGTCATCCGGTTGGCGGTCGCGACGGCACGCAGCGGGGCGGCGGCCTTGTTGACCGATTCGAGGTGTTCGCTCATCGGGTCCGAGTCGGCGACGAGCCCGGCACCGGCCTGCACCCGTGCGACGCCGTCCTGGATGAGGGCGGTGCGGATCGCGATGGCGACGTCGGCGTCCCCGGCGAAGTCGAAGTACCCGACGACCCCCGCGTACGCCCCGCGCTTCGCGGGTTCGAGCTCGTCGATGATCTGCAGCGCGCGCGGCTTCGGCGCACCCGAGAGCGTGCCGGCCGGGAAGGTCGCCCGGAACACGTCGATGGCCGACATCCCCGGGCGGATCGCCCCCTCGACGCTGGAGACCAGGTGCATGATGTGGCTGAACCGCTCGACCGTCATGAACTCCGTCACGGCGACCGTCCCCGGCTCGCACACCTTCTGCAGGTCGTTGCGGGCGAGGTCCACCAGCATCAGGTGCTCGGCGCGCTCCTTCGGGTCCTGCAGCAGCTCGTCGCCGAGGCGCACGTCCTCTTCCGTCGTGGCACCGCGCGGCCGTGAGCCGGCGATCGGGTGCGTCATCGCGCGACCGTCCTGCACCTTCACCAGGGCCTCGGGTGACGCTCCCACGATCCAGAACGGCCGGCCGTCGGTGCCCGCGAGCGACAGGAAGTACATGTACGGGCTGGGGTTCAACGTGCGGAGGACTCGGTAGACGTCGAGGGGGTCTGCCGTGACCTCGTGGTCGAACCGCTGCGAGATGACGACCTGGAAGACGTCGCCGTCGCGGATGAACTGTTTCGACCGCTCGATGGCGGCCGCGTACTCCTCCGGGGTGGACCGGGAGCGTGCGGTCGGTTCGGCGATGTCGAACGCCTCGGCGACGGTCGCGATGCTCGGCTGCACGAGGTCGGCCTGCATCCGGTCGAGCCGGGCCTGCGCGTCCGACCACAGGGTGTCGGCATCGTCCGTGCCGTCGTTGAGCGCCGTCGCGACCAGGAGCACCAGTCCGCTGCGGTGGTCGAGGGCGGCGAGTTCGGCGACGAACGACAGCGCCTGTCCGGGCACGTCGAAGTCGGCGGGCGGCGCGTCGGGCAGGTGTTCGAGCTGACGGACCGCTTCCCAGCCGATGAAACCGACGGTGCCGCCGACGAGGGGCGGCATGCCCGGCACGCGGGGCGTCGCCCAGCGCTCGTGCAGCCGCGCGAGGACCTCCAGCGGCTGCCCGTTGAGCGAGCCGACGGCCCGGTCGGCCGACATCCCGGTGTCGATCCAGGCGGCGCGGTCGCCCTCCTGCGTGAGGACGCCGAAGCTGCGGACACCGACGAACGACCAGCGCGACCAGAGGCCGCCCTGTCCGGCGGACTCCAGCAGGAACGACCCGGCGCGACCGTCGGCGAGCTTCCGGTAGACCCCGACCGGCGTCTCGCTGTCGGCGAAGAGCGCGCGGACGACGGGCACGACGCGGTGGCCGTCGCGGACGAGTCCGTCGAAGTCGTCGCGGAGCGTGGTGCGGGGCGAGTCGCTCATCGCGCCGTCCCGTCCGCAGCCGCGGTGTCGGGCGCCGAGGCGGTCACCGGCTCGAGCGGGTCGACGTCGAAGCACCGGTGGGCACCCGTGTGGCACGCGGCTCCGACCTGCTGCACCGTGACGAGGAGCGTGTCGTCGTCGCAGTCCAGGGCGGCGGCACGGACGTACTGGGCGTGGCCCGACGTGTCCCCCTTGCGCCAGTACTCGCTCCGGGACCGCGACCAGAAGGTCACCCGGCCCTCGGTCAGGGTACGGCGGAGGGCTTCACGGTCCATGTAGCCGAGCATGAGGACGTCCTTCGACGATTCCTCCTGCACGATGGCGGGGAGCAGTCCGTCCGTACCGAAGCGCGCGCGGTCGAGGACCGCTTCGGTGCTGGTGCTGGTGCTGTCGGTCATGAGGGCACCAGCCTACGGCCCTGTCCGGCGCGCTGGCTGCGGACGGACATGCCGGACGGCAGGCCCGACCCGGCCGCCGGGACCGCGTCAGCGGACGACGTGGCCGGCCTGGCGGAGCGCGTCCTTGACGTCGCCGACGGTCATCTCGCCGCGGTGGAACACGCTCGCCGCGAGGACCGCGTCCGCACCGGCGTCGACGGCGGGGGCGAAGTGCTCGACGCGCCCCGCGCCTCCCGAGGCGATGACCGGCACCGTGGAGACCGGACGGACCGCGGCGACGAGCTCGAGGTCGAAGCCGTTCTTCGTGCCGTCGGCGTCGATGGAGTTGACGAGAAGTTCCCCCGCGCCGCGCTCGACGGCCTCGCGCGCCCAGGCGATCGCGTCGATGTCGGTTTCGGTGCGACCGCCGTGCGTGGTGACCACGAAACCGGACGGCATCCGGGCGGAACGCTTGACGTCGAGCGACAGGACGACCGCCTGGGCACCGAAACGATCAGCGATCTCGGACACCAGCTCCGGGCGGGCGATCGCGGCGCTGTTGACGCCGATCTTGTCCGCGCCGCACTGCTGCAGGCGGGAGACGTCGTCGACGGTGCGGACCCCACCGCCGACGGTGAGCGGGATGAAGACCTGCTCGGCGGTGCGGGTGACGGTGTCCCACATCGTGGCGCGGTTCTCGACCGTCGCACCGACGTCGAGGAACGTCAGCTCGTCGGCGCCCTGCTCGTAGTACCGCGCGGCGAGCTCGACGGGGTCCCCGGCGTCCTGCAGGTCGAGGAAGTTGACGCCCTTGACGACCCGACCACCGGAGACGTCGAGGCACGGGATGACACGGACCGAGACCCCGCCGAGTGCGGCGGCCGGTGCGGTCGCGTCGGGTGCGTCGGTCACAGGCGTGCGGCGTGGATCGGGCTGACGAGGATCGCCCGGGCGCCGAGGTCGTACAGCGCGTCCATGATGAGGTTGGCGTCGTCGCGCGGGATCATCACGCGGACGGCCGACCAGGCGCGGTCGTGCAACGGCGAGACCGTCGGCGACTCGATGCCCGAGGCGATCGCGGTCGCCTGCTCGAGCAGGTCGGACGGGATGTCGTAGTCGAGCATGACGTAGCCGCGGGCCACCAGGACGCCCTGCAGCCGGCGCCGGAGCACGTCGATGCCGGAGATGGTCTCGTCGGTGGTGATGAGCACCGCGGTGGACTCGAGGATGACCGGCCCGAAGATCTCGAGTCCGGCGGCGCGCAGTGTGCTGCCGGTCGAGACGACGTCCGCCACGGCGTCGGCGACCCCGAGCCGGACGGCGCTCTCGACAGCGCCGTCGAGCTTCACGAGGGTCGCGGTGACGCCGTGCTGGGCGAGGAACTCGCCGACGAGGCCGGGGTAGCTCGTGGCGACGCGGACGCCCTCGAGGTCCTGCAGCTCGCTGTACCGGCCCGGGGCGCCGGCGAAGCGGAAGGTGGAGTCCGCGAACCCGAGCGCATCGACCTCGTGCGCGGTCGACCCCGAGTCGAGCAGCAGGTCGCGGCCGGTGATCCCGACGTCGAGTGCGCCCGAGCCGACGTAGGTGGCGATGTCGCGCGGACGGAGGAAGAAGAACTCCACCCCGTTGCGCTCGTCGATGAGGTGCAGCGCCTTCGGGTCACGGCGGCCGGCGTACCCGGCCTCCCGCAGCATCTCGGAGGCGGTCTCGGACAGTGAGCCCTTGTTGGGCACGGCGATGCGGAGCATCAGGTCTGCTTCCTGGAGGAGGGGGTCGGTGACGGTTCTGCGGTGCGCGGGGTGACGCGCTCCCTACAGATGTCGCCAGACGTCCGCCGGGGTCAGGCCCTTCGCGATCATGAGGACCTGCAGGTGGTACACGAGCTGCGAGATCTCTTCCGAGGTGCGCTCGTCGCCCTCGTACTCGGCCGCCATCCAGACCTCGGCGGCTTCCTCCACGATCTTCTTGCCGATCTGGTGCACGCCGGCATCCAGTTCGGCGACGGTGCCGGAGCCGTCCGGGCGCGTGCGCGCCTTCTCGGTCAGCTCCGCGAACAGGTCGTCGAACGTCTTCACGTTCCCAGGCTACCGGTCTGCGAGCGCACGCTGTGCCGCCGCCCGGAGATCGGTGATGCGGGCGGCCGGCTCGCCGCCGTAGACCGCGGAGCCGGCGACCAGCGTGTCCGCGCCGCTCCGGACCGCCTCCGGCACGGTGTCGACCGCGATGCCACCGTCGACCTCCAGCCAGACGTCGAGCCCCGACGCGTCGACCGCGGCGCGTGCGTCGGCGAGCTTCGGCATCACCGAGGTCATGAACGCCTGGCCACCGAACCCGGGCTCGACGGTCATCAGCAGGATCATGTCGTAGGCGTCGAGGTGGTGCAACACCCGGGTGATCGGGGTGCCGGGCTTCACGGCGACCGCGGCGCGGGCCCCGTTCGACCTGATGGCGGCAGCGGTGGCGACGGGGTCGGTCGCGGCCTCGAAGTGGAAGGTGACGCTGGACGCGCCGGTCTCGGCGTACTTCGGCGCCTCGGTGTCGGCGTCGGTGATCATGAGGTGCACGTCGAGGGGCACGGGCGAGACCTGCTGCAGGCGCTGAACGATCGGCAGACCGAGGGTCAGGTTCGGCACGAAGTGGTTGTCCATCACGTCGACGTGCACCATGTCGGCGGTCTCGATGCGCTGCAGCTCGCGCTCGAGGTTCGCGAAGTCGGCGGACAGGATGCTCGGCGAGATGCGGATCGTCACCCGTCGAGCCTACCGGCCCGGACCCGGCCGGCCACCGAACCGACAGCCCGTCAGGCGGTCCGGCGGAACAGTGCGATGAACATCGCGTCGGTCCCGATCCGGTGCGGCCAGAGCTGCACGGTCCGGCCGGCCGCGACCTGCGGGTCACGCGCGGCGACCGAGCGGACCACCGATGCGGTGTCGAGCTGCTCGAGCAGGTCCCCGTGCCGACGCATCAGGGCGTCGACCTGGCCGCGGGTCTCGGCCAGGTGCGGCGAGCACGTCACGTACGCCAGGGTGCCGCCCGGTGCGAGCACGCGGACCGCGGCCTCGAGCAGTTCCTCCTGCAGGACGGCCAGTTCGGCGACGTCCTCCGGCTGCTTGCGCCAGCGGGCCTCCGGACGGCGACGCAGCGCGCCGAGGCCGGTGCACGGGGCGTCGAGCAGGACGCGGTCGTACGTGACACCGGAGCCGTCGTGCCCGTAGCGGCGACCGTCACCCTCGACCACGGTGACGGTGTCACGGAAGTCGCGGAGGGCCTCCCGGACGAGTCCCACCCGGGCCGGGACGAGTTCGTTGGCGACGAGGGTCGCGCCGGCCTGTGCGGCCTCGGCGGCCAGGAGCGCGGCCTTGCCTCCGGGGCCCGCGCAGAGGTCGAGCCAGCGTTCGCCGGCCCGCACCTCGGACGAACGGGACAGCGCGAGGGCCGCGAGTTGCGATCCCTCGTCCTGGACGCGGAGCCGGCCGGCGGCGACGCCGGGGACGCGCGCCGGGTCACCGGTGACGCCGCGGATCCCGACGGGCGAGACCGGCAGGTCGGGAGCGGTCGGGGCGGGCTCGGGCGCCGCGTCGGCCTGGTCGGCCTCGGCCACCTCGGCGGCGTCGGCGTCGTCTTCCGGACCGACGGGAGGCACCTCCCCCGTCTCGTCGTCGTCCGCCGCCACGCGGGCGGTCGCCTGCTCGACGTCCTCCGCCGACGCGACACCGGGCAACGCCGCGAGCTGGACCCGCGGTGCCTCGTTGTCCGCGGCGAGGAGCGCGACGAGTTCGTCACGAGACCGTTCCGCGGCCAGGGCGTCCCGGAGTGCCGACACGACCCACACCGGGTGCGACCAGCGCGTCGCGAGGAGTGCGTCCCCGCCGAGGCCCGCCGTCACCAGGGCGTCCCACTCCTCCGGGGTCTTGCCGGCGACCTTCCGCATCACGGCGTTGACGAAGCCTGTGGCGCGGGCGACGCCGACCTCGCGGGCGAGCTCGACCGTCGCGGAGACCGCCGCGTGGGTCGGGGTCCGCATGCCGAGCAGCTGGTGCACACCGAGGCGCATGACGTCGAGCACGTCGGCTTCGATGAGGTCCGCCCGACGTCCGGACGCCACCGCGACCACCACGTCGTAGCGGCCGATCATCCGGATCGTGCCGTAGGTGAGTTCGGTGGCGAAACCGGCGTCCCGGGCGCTGAGCCCGGCTCGTCGGATGCGCGTCGGCAGGAGCAGGTTCGCGTACGCGTCGTCGACCTGGACGGCACGGAGGACGTCGAAGGCGACCCGCCGGGCGCTCACCTGCCGGGGCTCCCGGGGTCGGCCGCCGGGGCGCCCGCCGGTCCGCCCGACACCGTTGCCGCCGCTGCGGCCGCCACGCTGCGATCCGCGTGACCGCGCCTGTTCCGCGCTCATGCGAGCACCTTCCCGTCGAGCGGTCCGAGCCCTCGGGCCCAGGCCGCAGCGTCCATCGCCTTCTTGCCGGCCGGCTGCACCTCGGTCAGCACGAGCGGTTCGTCCGCCGTCCCGACCAGCAGGGCACCGTCGACGAGTCGGAGCGCACCCGGCGCGAGGTGCGGGGCGGAGTCCTCCGGGCCTCCCGGCCGACCGTCGGGTGCACCGTACCGGCGGGCCCGCAGCAGCTTCACCCGGGTCTCGCCGAGGTGTGCGAACGCACCGGGCTCCGGGGTGACGCCGCGGAGCCTGGCGTGCACCGCGGCGGCCGGGGCGGCGAAGTCGGTCCGGCCGTCGTCGAGCGTGAGCTTCGGGGCCGACGACGGAGCGCCGACCTGCTCGGTGGCGACGGCGGTGCCGGCGGCGATGGCGTCGACGACCCGCACGACGACGTCGGCACCGGTCACCGCCATCGCGCCGAGGACCTCGCCGGAGGTGGCCTCCGGGTCGATCGTGAACGGCTCGGCCGCGAAGACCGGGCCCGCGTCCAGGGCCTCGACCAGCTGGAACACCGTCGCGGCCGTGGTCGTCGCACCGGCCATCACGGCACGCTGCACGGGGGCGGCACCGCGGTACGCCGGCAGGTCGGAGAAGTGCAGGTTGACCCAGCCGAGCCGCGGGGCGTCGAGGGCCGGGCGGCGGAGCAGCGCCCCGTACGCGACGATCACACCGAGGTCGACGTCGAGCGCCGCGATCCGGGCCGTCACCTCGTCGTCCACGCGGGAGGCCTCGATCACCGGCAGTCCGAGCTCCGCCGCGGCCTGCGCGACCGGCGTGGGCGTCAGCACGCGCTTCCGGCCCTGCGGTGTCGGCGGGCGGGTCAGCACCGCCGCGATCTCGTGGTCGGACGCCGCCAGAGCACGGAGGGTGGGGACCGCGGCAGCGGGACTGCCGGCGACGACGAGACGCATCGGACCAGTCTCCCACGAGCCGCGGCCGCGTCCGGGCGGCCGCCCTCCACGCGGGGCCTGGGGATGCGCTGAGGCACGTCTGCCTACGGTCGCTGGCATCTCGACGGAAGGAGCACCATGACCACCGACGCACTGCCGCTGCCGGACTTCGACCACCTGCCGCTCGGCAACCTCGCCGAGCACGTCCGCCCGCTCGACCGCGACCAACTGCAGACCCTGCTCGAGCACGAGCGGGCCCACGGGAACCGGCTGCCGGTCGTGGAGGTGCTGACCTCCCGGATCGCCGCACTCGAGGCCGGGGCCGAACCGACCGGCTCGGTGCCCGAGCACCTCCCCGAAGTCCAGCAGGGCACCGGCGGCTCCCCGGCCGTCACCCCGGCCACGTCGGGTCCGGTCATCAACCCGCCGTCACACGGGGACCCGACCAACCCGGCCCAGCCACGCTGATCCGTGGACCCGGCTCGCCGGCCTCGTGCCGGACGAGCTGTGCCCTCGCCTCCGGACAGCGCGGAGACGGACGGGTACCTTCACAGGCGATTCCCTGAAAGGAACGAACATGTCAGACCGACTCTCCACCCCCGCCCCCACCAGCTTCGCCGAGACGCCCGTCCAGAAGGGCGCTCTCGTCGTCGGCATCGTCTTCCTGCTCGTCGGCCTCGCGGGCTTCATCCCCGGCCTCACCACCGGTGACCTCGGTGGTGCCGGCAACGACTCGATGGGCATGCTGCTCGGCATCTTCCAGGTGTCGGTCCTGCACAACATCGTCCACCTGCTCTTCGGCATCGTCGGCGTCCTCGCGGCCCGACGCGCCAGTGGTTCCCGGCTCTACCTGGTCATCGGCGGCGTCGTCTACTTCGTGCTCTGGATCTACGGCCTGTTCACCGCGAACAGCGACAGCGCCGCGAACTTCGTGCCGCTGAACTCGGCGGACAACTGGCTGCACCTGGTCCTCGCGATCGGCATGGTCGCCCTCGGCGTCGTGCTCTCGCGCGGCCGCCGTGCACCGGTCGGCGCGGAGCGGACCGCGCGCTGACCCGGATCGGTGGCCTCGGCCGGTGACGCCGGCCGGTGACCTCGGTCGATGCGATGACGGGAGGCCCGTGGCGGGATCGCCACGGGCCTCCCGTCATGTCCGGGCTCGGCTCTGCAGCGACCGGGTCAGACCTCTGAGAACGGCTCGGCGTCGTCCATCCGGACGCGGAGGGCCGGAGCCGCACGACGCTTCGCCCCGCCCTTGACCACCCGGCGCGTCGACGACCGGCGGATCACCTCGGCCTTGAGGGTCGCCGCCACCTCTGTCCCGTGGCCGTAGGGGAAGCGCACGATCGCGCGGACCGTCCCCGGCGTCGGGTCGTCAACGGGGACCGGTCCGAGGACCGGGCCCACCGGCGCGTCGCCGAGCGCCTCGATCGCGCCGGTCACCGCCTCGTCCGTCCCGGTCAGGGTGGCGACCCGCACCGCCGGCGGGAAGAACAGCTCACGACGGTCGGTGAGTTCGTCGTGGGCGGGCACGTCGAGCCGCCAGAGTGCCATCGCGTTCGCGAGCTTGCCGCCGATGCCGACGAGGTACACCGGCGCTCCGGGAGCGCCCTTCGCCGCGGCGTTCGCCCAGATCCGGAGGACGTCCTCCTGGACCCGCAGTCCCTCGCGCGCCAGCATCCGTTCGCCGTCCAGGAGCAGCACGCAGGCGTAACCGCCGGCGACGTCCGGTTCGGCGCCGCGGGTCGCGACGACGACCGCGGGACGGGCCGGTACCTCGTCGATCGGGCGCGATCCGTCGGCCACCACGATCCGGGTGTTCGGGAAGGCGCGTCCGAGTTCGTCGGCGGTGCGCTGGGCACCCTGGCCGACGGGTTTGAGCTTCCCGTTGCCACAGGTCGGGCAGCGGTACCCGGCCGCCAGCGCGCCACAGAAGCGACACTGCGGGGTGGACCCGGCGTGCGGACTGCCGAGCGGACCACCGCACACCCGGCAGTGGGCGCGCTCCCCGCACTCGGTGCAGACCAGGCCGGTCCCGAAGCCGGGGTTCGACACCTGCACGAGCACGGGCCCGTCGTGACTGGCCTCGCGGGCGGCCCGCCAGGCACTGCTCGGGATGCGGGCCTGTGCGGCGTACCCGTCGGCATTGGTCTGGTGGGCGGTCGGGACGACCTTCGGCACACGGGCGCGGTGCGGACCGACCTCCTGCAGCCATCCGAGCTCGACGAGCCGCTGCACGTCGGTGCTCCGCGCGTGCGACACCATCAGGAGCGCGGCCCCGGACTGGGCGGTCCGGACCAGCGCGACGTCACGGGTGTGCACGTACGGTGCGCGCTGCTCGGCGAAGGACGGGTCGCCGTCGTCCCAGAGCGCGATGAGCCCGAGGTCCGACGCCGGTGCGTACACGGCGGCACGACTCCCGATCGCGACGACCGGGTGCGTCCGGGCGGTGAGGAGTGCCCGGGCGCGCTGCCCGTTCGTCTGCTTCGCGTCGAACCGCACCACCCGCTCGGCGGGCACGAGGACGAGCAGGGCGCGCTCGAGGTCCGTGACGTCGCGGAAGTCGGGCACGGCGATGACGGCCGACCGCTCCCCCGCCAGGGTGTGTGCGGCGGCCTGCGCCAGGGTCGCGGCCCAGCCGGGCACCCAGGCGGGAGCAGGCCCGTCGGTGTCGTCGGCCGGGATCGCTCGGGCCGGGGCGGCGAGCAGGACCGGGTGCGGGATCGCACCGACGGCCGCGCGTCCGCCGGCGTCGATCACCGCCTCGATGACCGCGTCGCCGTACCCGTCGACCGGGACTGCCGTCACGCGGGGCGGCACGTGGTCCGGGTCACGAGCGAGCCAGGCCTTCTCCGGCCGGACCTGCCGCGTCGGCACCGCGAGGCGCAGCACGTCGCTCGCGACCCCGGCTGCACGGTCGGCCACGGCGCGGGCCAACTCCCAGACCTCCGGCGCGAGCACCGGTACCGGGCTGACGAGCTCCTCGACGGCACTCAGCTCGCCCGGGAAGTCGTTCTCCGGCGACAGGGCGTCGTCGGCCACGACCTCCACCACGTAGGCGTCGGTCATCCGGGCGCCGGAGCGCAACGGCACCCGGACCCGGACCCCCGGCATGCAGTCGTCCTCGATCTCGGCCGGGACCCGGTAGTCGAACAGACGGTCGAGCTGCGGGAGCGGTGAGTCGAGGACGACACGCGCGACGGTGGCCACGAAGGCCTCAGGCGGTGGCGGAGACGAGTCCTGCCGCGGTGCGGAGCTCCTCGACACGGTCGAGCTGCTCCCAGGTGAAGCCCGGCAGTTCGCGACCGAAGTGCCCGTAGGTCGCGGTCTGCGCGTACTTCGGAGTCAGCAGGTCGAGGTCACGGATGATCGCGGCCGGTCGGAGGTCGAACACCTTCGTGATCGCGGCTTCGATCGTCGCGTCGTCGACGTGGCCGGTGCCGAAGGACTCGACGTACAGGCCGACGGGCTTGGCCCGACCGATCGCGTAGGCGACCTGGACCTCGAGGCGGTCGGCGAGACCCGCCGCGACGGCGTTCTTCGCGACCCAGCGCAGGGCGTAGGCGGCCGAGCGGTCGACCTTGGACGGGTCCTTGCCGCTGAACGCGCCGCCACCGTGCCGGGAGGCCCCGCCGTAGGTGTCGACGATGACCTTGCGCCCCGTGAGTCCGGCGTCACCCTGCGGGCCGCCGATCTCGAAGCGTCCGGTCGGGTTCACGATCACGTCGACGTGCGAGGAATCGAGCTCCACCAGGTCGAGCACCGGGCGGATGACGTGCTCGGTGATGTCCGCGGTCAGCTGCTCGAGCGAGACGCTCGGCGCGTGCTGGGTCGACAGGACCACGGTCTCGACGGTCTTCGGCGTGACGCCGTCGTACCCGACCGTGACCTGGGTCTTGCCGTCCGGGCGCAGGTACGTCAGCTCGCCGGACTTGCGGACCGCGGCGAGCTTCTCGGCCAGGCGGTGCGCGAGCCAGATGGCGACGGGCATGTACTCCGGCGTCTCGTTCGTCGCGAAGCCGAACATGATGCCCTGGTCACCGGCGCCCTGGCGGTCGAGCGGGTCGGTGCCGGCACCCGAGCGGGTGTCGAGGGACTCGTCGACACCCTGGGCGATGTCCGGGGACTGCGCGCCGATCGAGATCTCGACGCCGCAGGTGCGACCGTCGAAGCTCACGTCGGACGAGTTGTACCCGATGCCGGTGATGACGTCGCGGACGAGCTGCGGGATCTCGACGTAGCCAGAGGTCGTGACCTCTCCCGCGACGTGCACGAGCCCGGTCGTCACCATCGTCTCGACGGCGACCCGTGCGTTCGGGTCGACCGTGAGCAGGGCGTCCAGGATCGCGTCCGAGATCTGGTCGCAGATCTTGTCGGGGTGGCCTTCGGTCACCGATTCCGACGTGAACAGGCGGAGCGCACTCACCGGGATCAGGCGGAGGGCTGCTGCTGCTTGGTGACGGTCAGCTTGTCCTCGTTGATCTCGTGGAGCGCGACCGAGAGCGGCTTGTCGTCGATCGTCGAGTCGACGAGCGGGCCGACGTTGTCGAAGAGCGAGCCTTCGTGCAGGTCGGCGTAGTAGTCGTTGATCTGGCGAGCGCGCTTCGAAGCGAAGATCACGAGCGCGTACTTCGACTCGACCTTGCTGAGCAGGTCGTCGATGGGCGGGTCGATGATGCCCTGGGGGTTGGCCATGGGGTTGCTCCTCGTCGTCGGTGCACCGGTCAGGGCGCAGAGAACAAGTCTACGACCTCGCGTGCCGCCGTGCTGACATCGGAGTTCACGATCCGCACGTCGAACTCGTCCTGGGCCGCGAGCTCCACCTTCGCGGTCTCGAGTCGGCGGGTCTGCTCCTCGGGCGTCTCGGTGCCGCGGCCGATGAGCCGACGGACGAGTTCGTCCCACGTCGGCGGCAGCAGGAACACCAGGACGGCCTCGGGCATCGCGTCCCGCACCTGGCGGGCGCCCTGCAGGTCGATCTCGAGCATGACCTTCTCGCCGGCGTCGAGCGCGCGGTCGATCGGCGGCCGCGGGGTGCCGTACCGGTAGGAGTTGTGCACGGTCGCGTACTCGAGCAGCTCACGGTCGCGGATCATCCGGTCGAACTCGGCGTCGTCCACGAAGTAGTAGTGCACGCCGTCGACCTCGCCCGGACGGGGCTTCCGGGTCGTGGCGGAGACGCTGAGGTTCACCTCGGGGTACTGCTCACGGATGTACGCGCTGACCGTGCCCTTGCCGACCGCGGTGGGTCCGGCGAGCACGACGAGCTTCGACGCCGCGCGCTTGCGTCCGCGCTGGGCGAGCCAGTCCGCCAGTTCGGCCCGCTGCCGGCTGCCGAGTCCCCCGAGGCGCTTCGACGGAGCGATCCGCAGCGCACCCATCACGGCCTCCGCCCGGGCCGGTCCGACACCGGGCAGGCTCGTGAGCAGGTCACGGACGCGGAGCGAGCGTTCGGCCGCGGTTGCCGCGACGACGGACTCGTCGTCGGACCAGGCGGAGCGGGCGACCTCGAGCGGCGACCGTTCGCCGGTGGCGATGGACGACTTGACCGCGGCGCGGGCACGTCGTGCGGCGACCGCGGCCTTCGCGGCCGCGACCCGGTCGACCTCCGGCGGGTTGCGGTGCGCCGGCAGGGCCGAGCGGTCGGGAGCGGTGTCGTCGGACCGGACGTCCGACTGCTCGTCGCTCACGCCGCCGTCCCCAGCGCGCGTGCGATCCGGTCGGCACGGTCGGCCACGAGTGCGGCGACACCGTCCGGCCCGTCGCCGAGCAGCCCGCGGGACTCGCTCACGAGGACCTGCTCCGCCCGGCTGCCGTACAGCGCCTGGAGGTCCTCGATCCGGGCCCCCTGCGCACCGAAGCCGGGTGCGAGGACCGGGGCGGTGCCGATCTCGTCGGCCGTGATGCCGAAGTCGTCGAGGTCGAGGGTCGCGCCGAGGACCAGCCCGACGTCCCCCAGGGGCTGGTCGGCGCTCGTCCGGTTGTCGTCTGCCACGTCCACGACGATACCGGCCGCCACGGTCCGGCCGGCACGCGGGCCCTCGGCGAGCACCGCTGTCTGCAGCACACGCGCCTCCGGGTTGCTCGTCGCGGCGAGGACGAACACGCCCGCCCCGTTCTCGCGGGCGACGGCGACGGTCCCGGACAGCGAGCCGTACCCGAGGTAGGGCGACACGGTCATCGCGTCCGCCGCGAACGGGCCGTCACGGTCCAGCCACGCCAGGGCGTAGTCGTCGCCGGTCGAACCGATGTCACCGCGTTTGACGTCCGCGACGACCAGGAGGCCCGCATCACGCGCGCGACGGATCGTCGCCTCGAGCGCTCGGTACCCGGGCACCCCCGCCGCCTCGAAGAACGCGACCTGCGGCTTCACGACCGCCGCT
The DNA here is from genome assembly GCF_003234045.1 of Curtobacterium sp. MCPF17_047. Lineage (NCBI taxonomy): Bacteria > Bacillati > Actinomycetota > Actinomycetes > Micrococcales > Microbacteriaceae > Curtobacterium > Curtobacterium sp. MCPF17_047. Next base: position 168,614 of record NZ_QKSF01000002.1, read on the forward strand.
CGCCCCGCGGCGGCGTCAACCAGGGTCGCGCCGAAGGCGGTGAGTCCGGCCTCGTCGCGGCCGAGCCCCCACGCCGCCAGGGTGGCGGCGTGGGGGTCGATCCCGACGCAGAGTGCGGACCGCGACCCGATGGCGGCCGCGAGCCGGACGCCGAACGGGGTCGGGCCTCCGTGCAGACCTGGGGTCACCAGCCCGCCCGCTCGAGCGCGTAGTCCTGCAGGCTCCGGACACTGTGCGGCGTCCCGATCGTCTCGATCGCCGCGACCGCTGCGCCGAGCTGCGAGATCGTCGTGAACAGCGGCTTGTCCGCCGCCACGGTGGCCGCACGGATCTCGTACCCGTCCGCGCGACCGGCGGCACCGCTCGGGGTGTTGATGACGATGTCGACCTCGTTGCGAGCGAGCAGGTCGACGACGCTCTCCTGCCCCTGGCTGTACTTGCCGACGGTGCCGACCAGGATGCCGTTGCGGCGGAGCACCTCGGCGGTGCCCTCGGTCGCGATGATCGTGAAGCCCAGCTGCTGCAGGCGGTGCACCGGCAGGACGATGGCGCGCTTGTCGGTGTCCGCGACGCTCACGAACACGGTGCCGCTGGTGGGCAGACCACCGTAGGCGGCCTCCTGGCTCTTGAGGAACGCCCGCGGGAAGTCGCGGTCGATGCCCATGACCTCTCCGGTGGAGCGCATCTCGGGGCTGAGCACCGAGTCGACGACCTGACCCTCGCGGGTGCGGAAGCGACGGAAGGGCAGCACGGCCTCCTTCACGGCGATCGGGGCCTCCATCGGGACGAAGGCGCCGTCGCGTGCCGGCAGCAGGCCCTCGGCGACCAGGCCGTCGACACTCGTGCCGGTCATGATGCGTGCCGCTGCCTTGGCCAGTGCGATGCCGAGCGCCTTCGAGACGAACGGGACCGTGCGGCTGGCGCGGGGGTTCGCCTCGAGGACGTAGAGCACCCCGGCGGCGATGGCGAACTGCACGTTGAGGAGTCCGCGGACGCCGACCCCGCGCGCGATCTTCTCGGTCGCGTCCACGACGGCCTGGATCTCGGCGCGGCCGAGGCCGACCGGGGGCAGGGTGCAGGACGAGTCGCCGGAGTGGATGCCCGCTTCTTCGATGTGCTCCATGATGCCGCCGACGTACAGCCGCTCGCCGTCGTACAGCGCGTCGATGTCGATCTCCACCGCGTCGTCGAGGAACCGGTCCACGAGCAGCGGCAGGTCCGGGCCGATGATCGCCTGGTCGGCCATCCGGTCGAAGTAGTCGGCGAGGGTGGCGGAGTCGTAGACGATCTCCATGCCGCGGCCGCCGAGCACGAAGGACGGACGGACGAGCACCGGGTAGCCGATGCCCTCGGCGACCGCGGTGGCGCTGGCCAGGTCGTGGGCGGTGCCGTTCTTCGGCGCGAGCAGGCCCGCTTCGTCGAGGATGCGCGAGAACGCCCCACGCTCCTCCGCCAGGTCGATCGCCTCCGGTGTGGTGCCGAGGATCGGGATCCCCGCGGCCTCGAGGGGCTTCGCCAGCCCCAGTGCGGTCTGGCCGCCGAGCTGCACGACGACGCCCACCACCTGGCCGGACGCCTGCTCGGCCTCGATGACCTCGAGCACGTCCTCCACCGTGAGCGGCTCGAAGTAGAGCCGGTCCGAGGTGTCGTAGTCGGTCGAGACCGTCTCCGGGTTGCAGTTGATCATGATCGTCTCGAACCCGGCGTCGCTCAGCGCGAAGGACGCGTGCACGCAGGAGTAGTCGAACTCGACGCCCTGGCCGATGCGGTTCGGGCCGGAGCCCAGGATGACGACCTTCTTGCGGTCGCTCGGGGCGACCTCGGTCTCGGTGTCGTAGGACGAGTAGTGGTACGGCGTCAGGGCGGGGAACTCGCCGGCACAGGTGTCGACCGTCTTGAACACCGGGCGGATGCCGAGCGCGTGGCGCTGGTCACGCGCCTCCTGCTCGGAGACCCCGCGGAGCGCCGCGATCTGCGCGTCGCTGAAGCCGTGCTCCTTGGCCCACCGGACGGTGTCCGCGTCCAGGGTCTCGGCGGCACGGACCTCGTCCGCGACCTCGTTGATGAGCACGATCTGGTCGATGAACCACGGGTCGATCTTCGTGGCCTCGAAGACCTCGGCCGCCGTGGCGCCGGCGACGAGGGCCTGCTGCACCGTGACGATGCGGCCGTCGGTCGGGACCGAGGACTTCTCGAGCAGGGCGGCCTTGTCGAGCTGGTCGGCGGGCACGTCCCAGTGGAAGCTCGACCCGCGCTTCTCGAGCGAGCGGAGCGACTTCTGCAGCGCGGTGGCGTAGTTGCGGCCGATCGCCATCGCCTCGCCGACGCTCTTCATCGTGGTGGTGAGCGTGGCGTCGGCGGCCGGGAACTTCTCGAACGCGAAGCGCGGGGTCTTCACGACGACGTAGTCGAGCGTCGGCTCGAAGCTCGCCGGGGTGACGCGGGTGATGTCGTTCTGGATCTCGTCCAGGCGGTACCCGATGGCGAGCTTCGCGGCGATCTTGGCGATCGGGAAGCCCGTCGCCTTCGACGCGAGCGCCGAGGAGCGGGAGACGCGCGGGTTCATCTCGATGACGATCAGACGGCCGTTCGCCGGGTCGACCGCGAACTGGATGTTGCACCCGCCGGTGTCGACCCCGACACGGCGGATGATGTCGATGCCGATGTTCCGCATGTTCTGGTACTCGCGGTCGGTCAGCGTCAGCGCCGGGGCGACGGTGATCGAGTCGCCGGTGTGCACGCCGACCGGGTCGACGTTCTCGATCGAGCAGACGACGACCGTGTTGTCGGCGTTGTCCCGCATCAACTCGAGCTCGTACTCCTTCCACCCGAGGATCGACTCCTCGAGCAGGACCTCGGTCGTCGGGCTGGACTGCAGACCGTCGCCGACGAAGCGCACGAGTTCCGACTCGTCGTAGGCGAAGCCGGAGCCGAGACCGCCCATCGTGAAGGACGGGCGGACCACGAGCGGGTAGCCGAGGTCCTTCGCGAACTCCTTCGCCTCCTCCAGGGTGTGCGCGATGTGGCTGCGCGCGACGTCGGCGCCGGACTCGAGGACGAGCTCCTTGAAGAGCTGCCGGTCCTCACCGCGCTGGATGGCGTCGACCTTCGCGCCGATGAGCTCGACGCCGTACTTCTCGAGGATGCCGGCTTCGTCGAGGGAGATCGCCGCGTTCAGCGCGGTCTGCCCGCCGAGAGTCGGCAGGACGGCGTCCGGCTGCTCGATGCGGATGATCTCCTCGAGCGAGGCGTTCGTGATCGGCTCGATGTAGGTCGCGTCGGCGAAGTCCGGGTCGGTCATGATCGTCGCCGGGTTCGGGTTCACCAGGATGACGCGGACGCCCTCCGCGCGGAGGACGCGGCAGGCCTGCGTGCCGGAGTAGTCGAACTCGGCGGCCTGCCCGATCACGATCGGGCCGGAGCCGATGACCAGGACGGAGCTGATGTCGGTGCGCTTGGGCATCAGTTGCCCTCCTTCGTGATGTCGGCGGCAGGCGTGGTGGCGTCGGCGGTGGCCGCGTCGAGCGGCGCTCCCTGCCGTCGGGCGAGCACCATGTCCCGGAAGCGGTCGAAGAGGTACATGCTGTCGTGCGGTCCGGCGGCGGCCTCGGGGTGGTACTGCACGCTGAACGCGGGGATGTCGAGCGCCCGGAGGCCCTCCACGACGTTGTCGTTCAGTGAGTAGTGCGAGACCTCGACACGACCGAAGCCGACCGGGGACTCGAGGACCTGACCGACGGGCGCGTCGACCGCGAAGCCGTGGTTCTGGCTCGTGATCTCGACCTTGCCGGTCGTGGTGTCGAGCACCGGCTGGTTGATGCCGCGGTGCCCGAACGGCAGCTTGTACGTGCCGAAGCCCAGGGCGCGGCCGAGCAGCTGGTTGCCGAAGCAGATCCCGAAGAACGGCCGGCCGTCACGGAGGCTCTCCTGCAGCAGGGACACCTGCGCGTCGGACGCCGACGGGTCGCCGGGGCCGTTCGAGTAGAAGAGCGCGTCGGGGTCGAGCTCGCGGAGCCGCTCGACCGTGACGTCCTGCGGCAGCACGTGCACCTCGAAGCCGCGCTCGGACAGGTAGCGGGTCGTCGACGACTTCACACCGAGGTCGAGGACGGCCAGCTTGCCGATCCGCTCGCCGACCGGCTCGACGACGTACTCCTCGGCCGTGGAGACCTCGGCGGAGAGGTTCTTCCCCGCCATGCCGGCCTGCTCGTTGACGATCCGGAGCTGCTCGTCGGCGTCGAGCGTGGCGTCCGCCCCGCTGAACACGCCGCCCTTCATGGCGCCCGCGTCGCGGATGCGACGGGTGAGGGCGCGGGTGTCGATCCCGGAGATCCCGACGATGCCGTCGCGCACCAGGTGGTCGTCGAGCGACGCGTCCGCGCGGTGGTTCGACACCACGCGGCTCGGGTCGCGCACGACGTACCCGGCGACCCAGATGCGCCGGGACTCGGGGTCCTCGTCGTTGACCCCGGTGTTGCCGATGTGCGGCGCGGTCTGCACCACGATCTGCCCGGCGTAGGAGGGGTCGGTGAGCGTCTCCTGGTAGCCGGTCATGCCGGTCGCGAAGACCACCTCGCCGAGCGTGCGCCCACGGGCGCCGTAGGCCCAGCCGTCGTACCGGGTGCCGTCTTCGAGGACCAGTACGGCCCGTTCGCGTGTCATGAGTTCGTCCCTTCGCCCGCGGTGTGCGGGGAGTCGTTCGTCGTCGCCAGTCCCTGCAGGGCGGTGAGCGCTTCCGCGTCGCCCTCCGGGAACCGGAAGTAGGTGTCGAGGTCCGTCGCTGCTGCGGCGCCGGTCGCCGTCCATCGCAGTCGGACCAGTCCCCCGGGCTCGACCACTCGGTCGATCGCCCACGTGGCCCGGTCGGCGCCGCGCACGGCGCTCCGGGCGATCCACCGGTCGTCCACGCCGGCGTGGTGCAGCACGACACCGGTCGCGTGCACGGTCACGCCGCCGCGACCGCGGAAACCGAGTCCGCCGGCGGTGATCCGTTCGAGCGGTTGGTCGGCTCGGGTCGTCGCGACGGTGAACCCGTCCCACGACCCGGCCGCCGGACCACGGTCGGCCGGTACCGGGACGGGAGGCACGGCCTCCGCCTGCCGTCGACTGCGGGTCCGCCAGGTGCGCGCCATCGCGACGAACAGCGCGGCCACCGCGAGCAGGATGACCCCGCCGAGCAGCCAGCGCGCCGTGTCACCGCTCATGCCGTCGCCACCCGTGCCGCTGCAGCCCGGCCCGCGACGGTGTCGGCGTCGACGAGCTGCCCGTCGAGCACCGTCGGCTCGCCGTGGTGGAAGGTCGCGACGACCCGGCCGGGCAGCCGCATCCCGAGGTACGGCGAGTTCTGCGACTGCCCGTGCAGGTCTGCCACGGAGAACTCGCGGCCCGCCGCGGGGTCGTAGAGCGTGATCTCGGCTGGCGCACCTGCGGCGATCGCGTGGCCGTGACCCGCGACCTGACCGATCCGGGCCGGCGCGCTCGACAGCACCCGGGCGACGTCGGCCCAGTCCAGTCGGCCGTCCTCGACCACGGCGGCGTGCACCACGCTCAGCGCGGACTCGAGCCCGACCATGCCGTTCGCGGCGGCGGGCCACTCGCAGTGCTTGGCCTCGGCTGGGTGCGGGGCGTGGTCGGTCGCGACGATGTCGATCGTGCCGTCGGCCAGGGCGGCGCGGAGTGCCTCGACGTCCTCGCGCCGACGGAGCGGCGGGTTCACCTTGTAGCGGGCGTCGTAGCCCGGGGCGCCGTCGTGCCCGGCGATCAGGTCCTCGGTGAGCAGCAGGTGGTGCGGTGTGACCTCGGCCGTGACGTCGATGCCGCGGGACTTGGCCCAGCGGATCACCTCGACGCTGCCGGCGGTCGAGACGTGGCAGACGTGCAGCCGTGCTCCGACGTGGTCGGCGAGCAGGACGTCCCGCGCGATGATCGACTCCTCCGCCACGGCCGGCCAGCCCGCCAGACCGAGTTCGGACGACAGTCGGCCTTCGTTCATCTGCGCGCCGACCGTCAGACGGGGCTCCTGCGCGTGCTGTGCGAGCACGCCGCCGAAGCCCTTGATGTACTCGAGCGCCCGGCGCATCAGCAGCGGGTCGGCGACGCACGAGCCGTCGTCCGAGAACACCCGGACCTTCGCGCGTGAGGTCGCCATGGCGCCGATCTCGGACAGGTGCGTGCCCTGCAGCCCCTGCGAGACGGCACCGATCGGACGGACCGTGACGTACCCGGCGTCGTCCCCGAGCGCCTGCACCTGCTCGACGACCCCGGCGGTGTCGGCGACCGGCGAGGAGTTCGCCATCGCGTTCACGGCCGTGAAACCGCCGGCGGCCGCGGCCCGCGAGCCGGAGAGGACGGTCTCGGACTCCTCGTGCCCGGGCTCCCGGAGGTGGGTGTGCAGGTCGACCAGGCCCGGCAGGGCGAGCAGCCCGTCGGCGTCGACCACCGTCGCACCAGCCGCGTCGTGACCGGACCCGACCGCGGCGACGAGCCGTCCCTCCAGGCGGATGTCGGCACGCGAGCCGTCGACCAGCTGCGCGCCACGGATGAGGTGTGCGGTCATGCGACGGTCTCCTTCTGGTGGTCACCGGTGAGGGCGAGGTAGAGCACGGCCATCCGGACCGAGACGCCGTTCGCGACCTGTTCCACGACGGTCGAGCGAGCGTCGTCCGCGGCGACCCCGGCGATCTCGAGGCCCCGGTTCATCGGTCCGGGGTGCATCACGAGCGTCCGCTCGGGCAGCCGGGCGAACCGCGCGGCGGTCAGCCCGAAGTGCCGCGTGTACTCACGCGGGTTCGGGAAGAAGGCGTCGTCCATCCGCTCCTGCTGGATCCGGAGGGTCATCACGACGTCCGGGTCCTCGGCCAGTGCGGCGTCGAGGTCGTGGTGCACCGCGGCCCCGAACGGACGGTCGACCGCGGGCAGCAGCGTCGGCGGGGCGGCGAAGGTGACGTGCGCGCCGAGGGTCCGGAGCAGCCAGGCGTTGCTCCGCGCGACCCGGCTGTGCAGGACGTCGCCCACGATGAGCACGCGGACGCCGTCGAGTCCCTGCCCGCGGCTCGCCGTGCCGTGCAGCCGACGGCGCATCGTGAACGCGTCGAGGAGCGCCTGCGTGGGGTGCTCGTGCGTGCCGTCACCCGCGTTGACGACGGGCACGTCGATCCAGTCCGCCTCGGCGAGCACGCGCGGCGCGCCGGACGCTCCGTGGCGGATGACGATGCCGTCGATGCCCATCGCGTCGAGGGTCTGCACGGTGTCCTTGAGCGACTCGCCCTTCGACACGCTCGACCCCTTGGCGGCGAAGTTGATGACGTCCGCGGACAACCGCTTGGCGGCGGCCTCGAACGAGATGCGGGTGCGGGTCGAGTCCTCGAAGAACAGGTTCACGACCGTCCGACCGCGGAGCGCCGGGAGCTTCCGGACCTCGCGCGTGTTGACCTCGGCCATCTCCTCGGCGACGTCGAGGATCCCGATCGCCTCGTCGCGTGACAGGTCGGCGGTGGAGAGCAGGTGCCTCACGACGCACCACCCTGTTCGGGACCGCCCTGTTCGATGACGACGTCGTCGACACCGTCCGTCTCGGTCAGGTGCAGCGTGACCCGTTCGTCGCCCGCCGTCGGCAGGTTCTTGCCGACGTGGTCGGCGCGGATCGGCAGTTCGCGGTGGCCGCGGTCGACGAGGACCGCGAGGCGGACGGCGCGCGGACGGCCGATGCCCTGCAGGGCGTCGAGGGCCGCGCGGACCGTCCGGCCGGAGTACAGCACGTCGTCGACCAGGACGACGACCTTGCCGTCGACGCCGCCGGCCGGGATCACCGTCGGGTGTGGCGCTCGACCGATGCCCCGGCGCAGGTCGTCCCGGTACATCGTGACGTCGAGTGCGCCGACCCGCTCACTGCCGATCCCCGCCGCGGCTGACTCCCACCCGGGCTCGATGTCGGCGAGGATGCGACCGAGGCGCTCGGCGAGGACGGCCCCACGCGTCGGGATGCCGAGCAGCACGAGTTCCGAGCCACCGTGGTTGGCCTCGAGGATCTCGTGCGCGATGCGTGTCAGAGCACGCGTGATGTCGGGTTGCTGCAGGACCGTTCTGGTACCCACGCCGACCTCCTTCCCCGCCTCTCTGGACGGCTCCCGTCTCTCTGGACGGCTTCAAGGATGCTGACGGCTTCGAGCCTAGCGGGACTCCTGGTCCTCCGCGACAGTCCGACCGGACGGTCCGCGGCCGCCCGCGACGGCGCCGAGGACACCGTTCACGAAGCCGGCCGAGTCGTCCGTGGAGAGCGACTGCGCGAGCTCGACGGCTTCGGCGATCGCGACCGCGTCGGGGACCTCCGGGTTGAACCGGAGCTCCCAGACCCCCATGCGCAGGATGCAGCGGTCGAGCACGGGCATACGCGCGATCGACCAGCCCTGCGCGTGGTCGGCGATCACGCCGTCGATCTCGTACCGGGCCTCGTCGATGCCCGTGACGATCTGCCGCGCGTAGTCCCAGCTGGAGGCACGCTCCGGCTGGTCGAGGTGGCGGACCGTCTCGGTCGCCAGGACGTCCGCGATCGGCAGCTCGCGCACCTCGGCCACGTAGAGCATGTCGAGGGCGCGCTTCCGCGCCTTGGAACGAGCACTCATCCGGTCAGCGCCTAGTCGTTGACGCGGCCGAGGTAGTTGCCGTCACGCGTGTCGACCTTGACCTTCGTGCCGCTCTCGAGGAACAGCGGGACCTGGATCTGGTAGCCCGTGACGATCGTCGCCGGCTTGGTGCCGCCGGAGGAGCGGTCACCCTGCAGGCCCGGCTCGGTCTCGATCGTGGTGACGATCGAGGTCGGGAGCTCGACGTAGAGCGGGTTGCCCTCGTTCATCGCGATGGTGACCTGCGCGGACTCGAGCAGGAAGTTGCGCGCGTCACCGACGACGGCCGCCGGGACGTTGACCTGGTCGTAGGTGTCCTGGTCCATGAAGACGTACGAGTCGCCGTCCTCGTAGAGGTACTGGAAGTCGCGACGGTCCACCACCGCGGTCTCGATCTTCGCGCCCGCGTTGAAGGTGCGGTCGACGACCTTGCCGGAGACGACCTGCTTGAGCTTGGTGCGCACGAAGGCGCCGCCCTTGCCCGGCTTCACGTGCTGGAACTCGACGACCGACCAGAGCTGCCCGTCGATGATGAGAACGGCGCCGTTCTTGATGTCAGTGGTACTCGCCATTGGTCTTCCGTTCGATGGTGTTGTGAAGGAGTCCGGGCTCGTGGAGCCCCGGACGAGTGTAGCGGACGGGCTACTGCCGTCGGCGCGCGAGCCAGGCGTCGATCGCTGCCCAGGCGAGCAGGACGACGCAGGTGCCGCCGAGCAGGGCGCCGGCCACGAGCGTGCTGATCACCGCGGTCGGTCGCGCGGGCGTCGCCAGGTACACCACGGCCAGGAGGCCCGACCCGGCTCCCAGGAGCACGAGCAGCACCCGACGGATCATGCCCGACACCGTCTGCCGGTCCCGTCGATCGCTGAGCAGGCGGATCTTCACCGACAGACGGCCGGCCTCGACCGCCTCGGTGATCTTGTCGATGCGTCGTGGGAGCCGACGTGCCGAGGTGACGAGGCCGAACAGTTCGCGCACCAGCACGTTCCGGATCGCGGCCGGACGGAGCTGGTCGCGGATCTGCTCCGCAGCCAGGCCGCGCGACTCCTCGAGCAGGTCGAACGACGGGGTCAGCGTGCGGAGCGTGCCCTCGAAGATCGCCAGGGCTCGGGCCGCCGCCACGAAGTCCGCCGGCGCACGGAGGCGGTACCGCCCAAACACCGCGACGGCGTCGTCGACCGTCTCGACCCCGATCCGTGCGCCCGGACCGAGCTCCTCCGCGACGAAACGGGCCATGTCCCGACGGAAGTCGGACTCGTCCTCGGCGTTGCGGACCGGGGCCATCCGGAGCACCGCGTCGGCGATGCGCGAGGTGTCGTCCTGCAGGTAGGCGGCGAGGAGTTCCTGGACCGTGTCCCGGAGACTCGGGTCGAGCCTCCCGACCGAGCCGAAGTCGATGAGGGCGGGCCGACCGTCGGGCAGCACCAGGACGTTCCCCGGGTGCAGGTCCGCGTGGTAGACCCCGTCGAAGACGACCTGGCGCAGGAACGACCGCAGGATCGCCCGCATCGGCTCGTCGAGGTCACGGTCCGAGCGCTCGGCCCGGATGGCGCTGAGCGTGTCCCCCTCGAGGAACTCCATCACGAGCACGCGACGGCTGGACAGGTCGCGGTACGGCTCCGGGAACCGGACCTCGTCGGGTCGGGCGCTGCGGGCCTGGGCGGCGCGGAGGGACTCGAGGTTGCGGAGTTCGGCCGAGAAGTCCACCTGGCGGATCAGGTCCGCACCGTACTGCTCGGCGACCTGCACCACCCCGAGCTGTCTTGCCTGGGCGGAGGTCCGGGTGAGGAACCGCACGACGCGGAGCGCGATGTCGACGTCCCGCCGGACGGCTGCGTCGATGCCGGGGCGCTGGACCTTCACGGCCACCGCGGTGCCGTCGGTGAGCCGGGCGCGGTGCACCTGCGCGATCGAGGCCGCGGCGACCGGTTCCGGGTCGAACGACGCGAACACCTCGGACACCGGCGCGCCGAGCTCGGCCTCGAGCAACGTCGCGACCTCGACCGGGTCCGCGGGACGGACGCCCCGCTGCAGGTGCGCGAGACCCTCGGTCCACTCCTCGGGCAGCAGGTCGTCGCGCGTGGACAGGAGTTGGCCCATCTTCACGAAACCGCCGCCCGCTTCCTCCAGTGCCCGGCGCAGGTGGTCCGCCTGGTCACGGCGCAGGTCAGCGGTGGCCGGGTCCCGGGAGAAGTCCAACCGACGGAACGGCAGCAGCGCGTGTCGTCGGGCGATCCCGAGCACCTCGGTGAAGCGGCGGCCGCGGCTGCGGAGACCCGAGGGCTCCTGGCGCTGCTGGGTGGAGAAGTCGCTGAGGCGGGGCGGATTCGGCACGCCGTCAGTCTGCTCCGCGGGCCTGGGGCCGACCGGGGTACAGCCCTCAGGCACCCACCTCCTGGTAGGCGGTGAAGAGGAGGTGGTCCTCGGGACCCTCGAGCGTCACCGGCTTGCCGACAGCATCGAGGATGATGAACCGGAGCATGCCGGCGCGGGCCTTCTTGTCGCGGCGCATCGTCGCCAGGAGGCTCTGCCACCGGCCGAGCGGGTAGGTCGTCGGGAGCGACAGCGAATCCAGGATCGAGCGGTGCCGGTCGACCGTGGCGTCGTCCAGGTGCCCGGTGAGGCGTGCCAGCTCGGCGGCGAACACCATGCCGACCGCCACCGCCGCACCGTGTCGCCACTGGTACCGCTCGGCGTGCTCGATGGCGTGGCCGAGGGTGTGCCCGTAGTTGAGCACCTCGCGGCGGCCCTGCTCGGTGAAGTCCTCGGACACGACCTGGGCCTTCAGCTCGATCGCGAGTTCGACCACGCGGCGGAACTCCGGCTTCGTCGGGTCGGTCACGCGGTCGACGTCCGCCTCGATCACGTCGAGGATCTCCGGCACGGCGATGAACCCGGCCTTCACGATCTCGGCGAAGCCCGCCAGGATCTCGTTCCGTGGCAGGGTGCGGAGCAGGTCCAGGTCACCGACCACGGCGCGCGGGGCGGCGAAGGCCCCGACCAGGTTCTTGCCCTCGTTCGTGTTGATGCCGGTCTTGCCACCGACGCTCGCGTCGACCAGCCCGAGGACCGTCGTCGGCATCGGCAGGTACGGCACACCGCGCAGCCAGGTCGCGGCGACGAAGCCGGCGAGGTCGGTGACGGCACCGCCGCCGAGGCCGATCACGGCGTCGGTGCGGGTGAAGTCCGACTGCCCCATGACCTGCCAGCAGAATGAGGCGACCTCGATCCGCTTCGCGGCCTCGGCGTCGGGCACCTCGGCGATGAGGGCCTCGAGCCCCGCGCCGACGAGCAGCTGACGGAGGTCCTCGGCGCGGGCACCCAGGGTCGGGGCGTGCACGATGAGGACCTTCGCCACTCGCGGACCGAGCAGGGCGGGGACCGACGCGAGCAGGCCGTTGCCGACCGCGACGACGTAGCCGTCCTGGCCGCCGACGCGGATCTCGGTGGTGCCCTCGGGCAGGGTCGACTCGGTCACGGTGCTCCTTCGTCGGAGGTGGGGGGAGGTGGAGTGCGGGTGCCGGCGGGTGCGCTGTCGCGGACCCAGGTGACGACGTCGTCGGCGACCCGGGACATGGGTCGGCGCGAGGTGTCGAACACCACGTGGGCGAGCGCGGCGTACGTCGCCGCCCGCTCGTCCAGGATCGTCTGCCAGGCGTCGATGCCACCCGAGGCGATGAGTGGGCGGTCGCTGCCGACGATCCGTGCGGCGACCGCCTCGGCCGTGACGGTGAGGAGCACGACGTGCGCGCCCGCCATCGCGGCGCGGGTCTCCGGGTGCATCACCGCTCCCCCGCCGACCGAGACGACGCCGCCGATCTGCACGGCGCGACGGACCGCCGCGGCCTCGAGTTCCCGGAAGGCCGGCTCGCCGCGCTCGGCGAAGAGCTGCGGGATCGGACCGTGTTCGCGTGCGATCACCCGGTCGGTGTCGGTGAACGGCACGCCCAGGGCCTTCGCGACCCGACGCCCGACGCTCGACTTGCCGGCACCCATCGGCCCGATCACGACGACGGGCGGGACCGCGGCCCCGGCCTGGACTGCCCCGGGCGGGACGTCGGCCCCGGTCACCAGGCGGCGGTCTGCGCGGACGACTCGGTGCGACGCGTCCGGAGCGTGTCCGGGATCGCGGCGAGGTAGCCCTCGAGGTTGCGCTTGGTCTCGGCGACGCTGTCGCCACCGAACTTCTCGAGCACGGCGTCGGCGAGCACGAGTGCCACCATCGCCTCTGCCACGACCCCGGATGCCGGCACCGCGCAGACGTCCGAGCGCTGGTGGTGTGCGGCCGCGTCCTCGCCGGTGGCGACGTCGATGGTCTGCAGGGCGTGCGGCACGGTGGCGATCGGCTTCATCGCGGCACGGACGCGGAGCACGGTGCCCGTGGACATGCCGCCCTCGGTCCCGCCGGCGCGGTCGGTCCTCCGGACGATCTCGCCGTCCTCACGCTGGAGTTCGTCGTGGGCGGCTGAGCCACGTCGGGCCGCGGTCGCGAAGCCGTCCCCGACCTCGACGCCCTTGATCGCCTGGATCCCCATGATCGCCGCCGCCAGTCGGGCGTCGAGACGACGGTCCCACTGCACGTGCGAGCCGAGCCCCGGTGGGACGCCGTAGAACAGGACCTCGACGACGCCGCCCAGGGTGTCGCCGTCCTTCTTGGCCGCCTCGACCTCGGTCACCATGCGCTCGGAGGTCGCGGGGTCGAAGCAGCGCAGCTGGTCGTCGTCGAGGCGGTCGACGTCCTCGGGCACGGGCAGTGCGGCGTCGTCCGGCACCCGGACGGTCCCGACCTGCAGGGTGTGCGCCACCGAGGTCATGCCGAGTTCGGCGAGGAAGGACTTCGCGACGGCGCCGAGGGCGACCCGCGCGGCGGTCTCACGGGCGGACGCGCGCTCGAGGATCGGCCGGGCCTCGTCGAAGCCGTACTTCTGCATGCCGACGAGGTCGGCGTGCCCGGGCCGCGGGCGGGTCAACGGCGCACCTCGGCCACGCGACGCGTCGGTCTGCTCGACGGGCTCGGGGTTCATCACCTCGACCCACTTCGGCCATTCGGTGTTGCCGATGCGGATCGCGATGGGGCTGCCCATCGAGAGGCCGTGTCGGACGCCGCCGGACAGGTGGAGCTCGTCCTGCTCGAACTTCATGCGCGAGCCACGCCCGTAGCCGAGCTTGCGGCGCGCGAGGTCGGCGCGGATGGACTCGTACGACACCGGGACGCCGGCCGGGAGGCCTTCCATCATGGCGATCAGTTCGGGTCCGTGGGACTCACCAGCGGTCAACCAACGAAGCATGACGACATCCTCCCACAGCGACGGGCGGCGGCCGGTGTACCGCGAGGTGCACCGACCGCCGCCCGTCGCGCGAGGTCCTGCTGGGGGTCCGACCGACTACTGGTAGGCGGGGTGGGCGCGCAGCCAGGCCTGGAACCGCTGCACGGCCTGCTCGTGCTGCGCGAGCGTGTCCGAGAACACGGTCTCACCGCTCTCGAGGTCGACCGTCACGAAGTAGTGCCAGTTGCCGGTCGCCATCTTCGTCACCGCGTTGATGGCGAGGTCGCCCGGGTTGGAGATCGGTGCGGGCGGCAGCCCCTCGTGCTGGTAGGTGTTGTACGGGTTGGACCCGTCCGCACGTTCGGCGTCCGTCGTCGTCACACGGTGCGTGTTGCCCGTGCCGTACGCCACCGTCGCGTCGGACTGCAGGAGCATGCCGTCGTCGAGTCGGTTCTGGAAGACCCGCGCGACCTTCGGGTAGTCGGCTGCGAGGCCGGCTTCCTTCTGCACGAGCGACGCGAACACGACGACGCGCTCCTGATCGGCGGCGGCGACACCGGCGGTCTCCAGGTGCTGCTTCATGGTGTCGACCATGGTCTGGAAGTACTGCTGCGCCGTCCACTTCGGGTTGATCGGGTAGGTGGCCGGGAACAGCCAGCCCTCGAGCGTGGTCACACCGGACGGCAGGCCGTACGCGGAGACGTCCTTCGCTGCAGCCTCGACGTCGGCCTTGCTCAGCCCGGCCTTCGAGACCATGCCGGCCTCGATGTCCTGCAGCGCCGTGCCCTCGGGGATCACGATCGACGGGTCCTCGACCCGGTTGGCCTTGTCCTGCAGCGCCGTCAGCGCCGCCTTCGAGCTCATCTTCTTCTTCAGCGAGTACGAGCCGGGCTGGAACTGCACGTTCGGCGACGAGAGCAGGAGCTGGTAGAAGACCTTCGAGGTCTTCACCACGCCGCTCCGCTGCAGCGTCGCGGCGACGTCCTCGCCGATGTCACCGTCCTTGATCGTGATCGTCACCTTCGAGGTGCCGTCGCCGGTGTAGTCGTCGCTCTCCTGCGACCCCGAGATCGCGCTGGCGATGGCCTGGATCTTCGGCGCCGCGAAGTTGTAGGCGACCGCACCGCCGGCGACCACGATCGCCACGATGACGATCCCGGCGATGAGAGGCCCCTTGCGGCGCGGCGGACGCTCGTCGCGCGGCGGTCGGGAGGCTCCCCCACGTCCGCCACGTCGCCCGCCACCGTCGCCACCGAGGCCACTCCCGCCGCCGGTGTCACCGGCACCACTCGTGCTCGCCGGGGCGTCGCCGTCCACGGGGTCGCCGTCCGGGCCGTCGCCGACCCGCTCGGTGCCGTCCGGGAGAGGCGTTCCGCCGCCGACGCCCTGCCAGGTGCCGCGTCGTCGGGGCTGCTGCCCGTGGTCGTCGTCGAGGTCGTCGGCCGGGCCACCGTCGGCCGGGCCGCCGTCGGCCGGTGCCGCGGTGCCGGGGACCGGACCGCTGTGCAGCGAGCCGCCGAGGAGGGCGTGCACGTCGGGGTGGACGTCGTCGCCTGTGGGAGCGGCGCCGACGCCGGGACGGGGGGCGGGCCTCTCGGCAGCGTCGGGACGCTGGTCCCCGTCGTCGTCGGGTCGGGCGGCGGTCGGATCGACGGCGTCGTCGGCCGATGCCGCCGCTGCGGCTCGTGCACGCGCAGCACGGGCTTCCCGACGCGACAGCGGCGGGTCGTCCGTGGGCGTCTCGGTGGGTCCCTCGCCTCGGCGGGTCCCCGTGCGGTCACGGCGTTCGGCGTCGCTGCCGGTCGCGATGATCGCGTTCCAGTCCAGATCGTCTGCCAACGGTCCTCGGTCTCTCGGTCGGGAACCCCGCGCGGCTCCGGTCCGCTGGGGCGGGTCCGGGAGGGCAGCTGTCAGGGGAGTTCGGCCCCGGGTGGGGCGCCGGCTGCGCGCTCGTGGTCGAGCGCATGTTGCAGAATGATAACAGCGGCCGCTTGGTCGATCACGGCCCGCGACTTCTTCGTGTTCTTCCCCGCCTGGTGGAGCCCGCGCTGCGCCGTGACCGTCGAGAGTCGCTCATCGACGAGCCGGACCGGCCGGTGCGCCGCGATCCGGGCGGCGAAGTCCCGGGCGTCGGTCGTGGAGGGGGTGTCCCCACCGGACATCGAGAGCGGGAGCCCGACGACGATCTCGAGGACGTCGTACTCCTCCGCGATCGCCAGGATCCGCCGGAGGTCGGCCGAGTCGTCCCGACGGACGGTCTCGACCGGGGTGGCGAGGAGCCCGTCGCGGTCGCACACCGCCACCCCGATCCGGGCGCGGCCGACGTCGATGCCGAGCCGGCGCCCGGAGCGGACCGCCACCGTCAGGCCGCGATGCGGTCGGACACGGCGCGGAGGGCCGCGGGAAGCGCCGACGCGTCGGTGCCACCGCCCTGCGCGAGGTCCGGCTTGCCGCCGCCGCCACCGCCGAGGACACCGGCGGCCTCCTTGGCGAGCGGCCCCGCCTGGACACCGGCGGAACGGGCGGCGTCGTTGGTCGCGACGATGACGACCGGCTTGCCGCCGACGACTGCACCGAGCACGACCACGGCGGCGTCGGAGCCGAGCTGGCCCCGGACACCGGTGGCGAGGGCACGGAGGTCGTCGCCGGAGGACAGCCCGTCGACCACCTGTGCGACGAGCGCCACGGCACCCACGCGCTCGGCGGTCCGGGCGATCGCCGGCACGCGCTGCTGCAGGTTCGCCGACTCGAACTCGGCGATGCGCTTCTGGGCCGTCTTCAGGTCCTCGAGCAGCGACTGCACACGGCCCGGGAGGTCGTCACGCGGCGCCTTGAGTGCGCTCGAGAGCTGGGACACGATGGTCCGCTCGACGGCGAGCTCGCGGAAGCCCTCGAGGCCGACGAGCGCCTCGACACGGCGGTTGGTCGACCCGACGCTGGACTCGCCGACGAGGTTGACGAGGCCGACCTGGGCGCTGGAGGCAACGTGGATGCCACCGCAGAGTTCACGGGACCAGGGGCCGCCGATGTCGACCATGCGGACCTCGGCACCGTACTTCTCGCCGAACAGCGCCTGGGCCCCGAGGGCCTTGGCGTCGTCGATCGGCAGGATGCGCGTGGAGACCTCGAGGTCGGAGCGGATCGCGGTGTTCACGACCTCCTCGATCTCGGAGCGGGTCTCGAGCGACACCGGCTGGCTCCACGAGAAGTCGAGGCGCATGTAGCCGGCCTTGTTGTACGAGCCGGCCTGCAGTGCCTCGGGGCCGAGGACGTCGCGGAGCGCCGCGTTCACCAGGTGCGTGGCCGAGTGGGCCTGGGTCGCACCACGGCGGTACTCGGCGTCGACCAGGGTCGTCGCCGGGTCACCGACACCGACCTCGCCGGAGCGCACCTGGACGGTGTGGCTCCAGAGGCCGGGCACCGGACGCTGCACGTCGAGCACCTCGAGGTCGAAGCCGTTGCCGACGATCGCCCCCTGGTCGGCGTCCTGGCCACCGGACTCGGCGTAGAGCGAGGTCTCGCCGAGGATGACCTCGGCGATGTCGCCGACGACCGCGCGGTCGACGCTCCGGCCGTCGACGATGAGGCCGAGGACCCGGCTCTCGGCCTGCAGGGCGTCGTAGCCGAGGAAGACGGTCTCCCCCGCGGCACGGAACGCGCTGTAGACGCTGAGGTCGGCGAGGGCGGTCTTCTTGCTCTTCGCATCGGCCTTGGCACGCGAGCGCTGCTCCGACATGAGCGTCTCGAACGCGGAACGGTCGACGTGGACGCCCGCCTCCTCGGCCATCTCCATGGTCAGGTCGATCGGGAAGCCGAACGTGTCGTGCAGCAGGAAGGCGGTGTCCCCGCCGATCGACGGACGGCCGTCCTGCTTGGCGCGGTCGACGGCGACGTCGAGGATCGTCGTGCCCTGCGCGAGCGTGCGGAGGAACGTCTCCTCTTCCGCGTAGGCGATCCTGGCGATGCGGTCGTACTGCTCGCCGACCTCGGGGTAGGCGTCGCGCATGGCGTCGCGCGACGCCGGGAACAGCTGGGGGAAGGTCGCACCCTCGACCCCGAGCAGCCGCATCGCGCGCACGGTGCGACGGAGCAGGCGACGGAGGATGTAGCCACGACCCTCGTTGGACGGTGAGACACCGTCGGTGATGAGCATGAGCGCCGAACGGACGTGGTCCGCGATGACGCGCATCCGGACGTCGTCCTCGTGGTCGGCACCGTAGCGGCGGCCCGAGACCTCGGCCGCCTTGTCGAGGACCGGGCGGACCTGGTCGATCTCGTACATGTTGTCGACGCCCTGCTTGATGAAGGCGACGCGCTCGAGCCCCATGCCGGTGTCGATGTTCTTGTTCGGCAGCTCGCCGGTGATCTCGAAGTCGTACTTCGACCGCACGTCGGCGATCTGGTACTGCATGAACACCAGGTTCCAGATCTCGACGTAGCGGTCGTCGTCGGTCGCGGGACCGCCGTCGACGCCGTACGCCGGGCCACGGTCGAAGAAGATCTCCGAGCAGGGGCCGGCCGGACCGGGCTGCCCCGTCGACCAGTAGTTCGTGTCCTTGCCGAGGCGCTGGATGCGGTCGTCCGGCAGCGTCGAGTGCCGCTTCCAGAAGTCGATCGCCTCGTCGTCCTCTTCGTAGACGGTGACCCAGAGGTCGTCCGCCGAGAAGCCGAGCCCGCCGTCGGACTCCGGGTCGGTCAGGAACTCCCAGGCGTACTGGATCGCCTGCTCCTTGAAGTAGTCGCCGAACGAGAAGTTGCCGTTCATCTGGAAGAACGTGCCGTGCCGCGGGGTCTTGCCGACCTCTTCGATGTCGTTGGTGCGGATGCACTTCTGGACGCTCGTGGCGCGGGGGTACGGCGCCGGGATGAGCCCGGTCAGGTACGGGATGAACGGCACCATGCCGGCCACCGTGAACAGCAGCGACGGGTCGTCCGAGACGAGCGACGCGGACGGGACGACGGTGTGGCCGCGGTCACCGAAGAACTGGAGCCAACGACGGCGGATCTCTGCGGTCTGCATGGTGCTTCCTGTAGGGCGTGTGGCGGGGACGGGAGGCTCGGAGCGAGTCAGGTGGGACGGTGCGGCAGGCGGACCCAGCGTCCGGAACGGGGCTGCGTCAGTCCGTGTGGGCGGTCGGGCGCAGCTCGGCTCCGCGTGAGCGGTACCCCTCGGCCACCGCGCCCGTGAAGGCCTTCGCGCGGGCGTCGACCTGGGCGAGGAGGTGTGCGGCGGACGGCGTCCGGCTGACGCGCTGCGCGGCGACGAAACCGATCACCACGCCGACGGCGACGAAGAACAGCTGCTTCACGATGCCTCCCTCTCGGGCACGCCGGGGCGTGCGTCCGACAAGCGTAGCGCGGGCACGAAGAACGGCGGGCCGCCCTCCGAGGAGGACGACCCGCCGTTCACACAGGCGCTGGGATCAGCGGGCTGCGTAGTACTCGACGACGAGCTGCACTTCGCAGGTCACGGGGACCTCGGCGCGCTTCGGGCGACGGACCAGGCGGGCCTGGAGCTTGTCGATCTCGACCTCGAGGTAGCCCGGGACCTTCGGGAGGACTTCCTGGTGGCCACCGGCAGCGGCGACCTGGAAGGGCTCGAGCGACTCGGAGCGCTGCTTGACGTGGATCAGCTGGCCCTCCTTGACGCGGAAGGAGGGGCGGTCGACGAGCTTGCCGTCGACCAGGATGTGGCGGTGCACGATCAGCTGGCGGGCCTGCGAGGTCGTGCGGGCGAAGCCGGCGCGGAGCACGAGGGCGTCCAGACGCGTCTCGAGGGTCTCGACGAGGTTCTCACCGGTCAGACCGGCCGCCTTGCGGGACTCTTCGAAGACGATGCGGAGCTGCTTCTCGCGGATGCCGTACTGGGCGCGCAGACGCTGCTTCTCACGGAGGCGCACCGCGTAGTCGCTGTCCTGACGACGGCGGGTACGACCGTGCTCACCGGGGCCGTAGGGGCGCTTCTCGAGGTAACGGGCCGCCTTCGGCGTCAGCGGGATGCCGAGCGCGCGAGACAGGCGGGTCTTGCTGCGGGTGCGTGACTTGGTAGACACAGGGTCCTTTTCTCTGTACTGAACTGAAGGTGTCACGGGTCTCGGAGCGCACACGCGCCGACGGACCCCGTGACGGGATCCAGAGGGATGAGCCTGTGGGATCGGGCGGCTACAGCCCGAACCTCTGCCCCCGTGCCGGTCAGGTCCGTTCAGGACGTGTCCGACACTGTGTCCTCGACGCAGCCGCACGCGAGGACCAGGACGTAGGCCCGTCAACGATAGCAGCATCCGGTCCCGATGTGGCCCTCACGGCACCCGCGCGTCGCACCCGGGGGTCAGTCGCCGCGGATGATCCCGCGGAGCCGGTCGAGCCGCGGGCCGATCTCGCGCTCGAAGCCGTTGCCGGTCGGTGTGTAGTACTCGGTGCCGTCCAGGGCGTCGGGCAGGTACTGCTGCGTCGCGACCCCGTGCTCGGCGTCGTGCGAGTAGACGTACCCCTTGCCGTGTCCGAGCCGCTTCGCTCCGGCGTAGTGCGCGTCGCGGAGGTGGTTCGGCACGACACCCATCCGGCCGGCCTTGACGTCGGCGACGGCCTGGTTGACCCCGTTGTACGCCGCGTTCGACTTCGGCGCGGTCGCCAGGTAGACGACGGCCTCGGCGAGCGGGATCCGGCCTTCGGGCATGCCGATCAACTGCACGGCCTGTGCGGCTGCGACGGCGATCGGCAACGCCTGCGGATCCGCCATGCCGATGTCCTCGGACGCCGAGATGATGATCCGTCGGGCGATGAACCGCGGGTCCTCGCCGGCCTCGATCATCCGCGCCAGGTAGTGCAGCGCCGCGTCGACGTCACTCCCCCGCACCGACTTGATGAAGGCGCTGATCACGTCGTAGTGCTCGTCGCCCTGCCGGTCGTACCGGAGGAGTGCTCGGTCCACCGCCGCGGCGACCGTGTCGGCGTCGACGACCGGGGCGGTGCCGGCCGCACGCTCGTCGTCGTCCTGGGCCGCCACCGCGGACGCCGCCGCTGCCTCGAGCGCGGTGAGGGCCCGGCGGGCGTCACCGGAGGCCAGACGGACGATCGCGGCCCGCGCTTCGTCACCGAGGACCACCGCACCACGCAGGCCCCTGGCGTCCTCGACCGCGCGGTCGACCAGCATGCCGAGGTCGGCGTCGGTCAGCGGCTTGAGCGTGAGGAGCAGCGAGCGCGAGAGCAGCGGCGAGATGACCGAGAAGGACGGGTTCTCGGTCGTCGCGGCGATGAGGATCACCCAGCCGTTCTCGACCCCGGGCAGCAGGGCGTCCTGCTGCGCCTTGCTGAACCGGTGGATCTCGTCGAGGAACAGGACCGTCGTCGCCCCGTAGAGGTCCCGGTGCGTCAGGGCCTTCTCCATGACCTCCCGGACGTCCTTGACACCGGCGGTCACCGCGGACAGCTCGACGAACTCACGGCCGGACTGCCGGGCGATCGCCTGCGCCAGGGTCGTCTTGCCGGTGCCGGGCGGGCCCCACAGGATCACCGAGACGCCGCCGGGGCTCTCCCGCGAGCCGGTCGCCAGCTGCACGAGCGGCGATCCGCGTCCGAGGAGGTGCTGCTGACCGGCCACCTCGTCGAGACTGGTCGGGCGCATGCGGACGGCCAGCGGTACCGAACCCTGGGCCAACCCGGTCCGGCCACCCGTCGTGGGCGCGTTCATCCCCGACCGGTCAGTTGCCATGCGTCGATCGTAAGCGCCAGCACCGACGGGCCGGTGACGGGCGAACCGGTACGCTCGTCGGACACCGCGACGAGAGGTCAGAAGAGCACCGTGGCACCGAAGAACCAGAGCCGTGAAGCCCGCGAGCGACTCCGTCTCTACCAGGCCAGACAGGGCCTCCACGAGCGTCAGCGTCGACGTCGTGTCCGTGACAACGTCATCGGGGCCGGTGCCCTCGTCCTCGTCGCCGCCCTCGCCACCGGGTCACAGCTGGTGCACGCGTCGACGCGGGATGACGACCGCGCCTCCACTCCGGCCAGCGCGACCTCCACGGCCACCCCGACGGCGTCGGCCAGCGCGACCGCCGGCAACACCGGCGACGTGCCGAGCAAGCGCATCGCACAGGGCACGACGTGGACCGGCACGCTCACGCTGAACAAGGACATCCGCCTGGGCATCGAACTGGACGGGGCGAAGGCCCCGCAGGCCGCGAGCGTCGAGATCGACCTCATCCGCAAGCAGTTCTACGAGGGCACGAAGTGCCACCGCCTGGCCGACAGCACCGGCTTCCACTTCCTGCAGTGCGGATCGGCGAACGGCGACGGCACGGGCGACGCCGGGTTCCAGTACGGACCGCTCGAGAACGTGCCGAGCGACGGCACCTACGCGAAGGGCACGATCGCCATCGCTCGCGGCGCGACCCCCGCGTCCCAGACGACGCAGTTCTTCATCGTGACGGACGACACCACGCTCGACCCGTCGACGGGCGGCTACACGGTGGTCGGCAAGGTGACCAGCGGGCTGTCGGACCTCGTGTCGAAGGTGACGTCGAAGGGCATCGCCGACGCGGGTTCCGACGGGTCCGGTGAGCCGAAGGTGGCCACCGAGATCACCGGCGCGACCATCGCGGAGCAGAAGTAGTCCACAGCGAAAGCGCACACGCCCGTCGTACGGCGCGGCGGTGCAATAGGCTGACGACCTGACCGTGCCGACGGTGACGTCGGTGATGCACGACCACGATCGAGGCGAGACCTGTGGCATCTGACGAAGCAACGACCTGGGGCCGGGTTGACGAGAACGGGACGGTCTACGTCCGGTACGAGGACTCGGAGCGGGTCGTGGGTGAGTACCCCGACGCCTCCGCGGAAGAGGCGCTGGCCTACTTCGCCCGCAAGTACGCGGACCTCGAAGGCCAGGTGAAGATCGCGGAACAGCGCGTCAAGGGCGGCGCGTCCGCCAACGACGTCGCCCGCACCGTCGAGCACCTGCGCAGCCTGGTGGCCGAAGCCCGCGTCGTCGGCGACATCAAGTCGCTCGAGGACCGCATCGGCGCCCTGACCGACCAGGTGGGCTCGCTCACCAAGGAGCAGGCCGCCCAGGCGCAGGCCGCCCTGACCGAGGCGCTGGCCCACCGCACCGCCCTGGTGGAAGAGGCCGAGGCACTCGCCGCGGTGGACCCCGCCCGTGCGCAGTGGAAGCAGGTGACCGCGCAGCTCGACGACGTGTTCGCCCGGTGGCAGCAGCACCAACACGACGGGCCCCGGATCCCGAAGAACGACGCGAACGACCTCTGGAAGCGGTTCCGCACCGCCCGCTCCACGGTCGACCAGCACCGTCGAGCCTTCTACTCGGAGCTCGACTCGCAGCACCGTGACGCCCGGGCGCGCAAGCAGGAGCTGGTCCAGCAGGCCGAGGCGCTTGCTCCCCGCGGTTCCGACGCCATCCCGGCCTACCGGGAGCTGCTCGACGAGTGGAAGAACGCCGGCCGCGCCGGCAAACGCCACGACGACACGCTCTGGGCACGCTTCAAGGCAGCCGGCGACGTCCTCTTCGAACAGCGCCATGCCGAGAACACGGCCGAGAACGAGGAGTACTCGGCCAACCTCGAGGCGAAGCTGGCACTCCTGACCGAGGCCGAGCCGATCCTGCAGATCACGGACCGGGTCGCCGCGCGCAAGGCCCTCACCGACGTGCAGCGCCGCTGGGACGAGATCGGACGGGTCCCCCGCGCCGACGTCCGTCGCGTCGAGGACCGCATCCGTGCGGTCGAGGACCACGTGCGCAGCCTCGAGGACACCCACTGGAAGCAGTCCGACCCGGAGCGCAAGGCCCGTCAGACGGGTCTGGCCAGCCAGCTCGAGGACGCGATCGCCAAACTGCAGTCGGAGCTCGCCGACGCGCAGGCGACCGGCGACGCCCGCAAGATCAAGGACGCGCAGGAAGCGCTCGACGCCCGCAAGATCTGGCTCGACGCGCTCGGCGGCTGAGCACGAGCTGCACCGACGAACGCCCCGCGACCAGATCGGTCGCGGGGCGTTCGCGTTGCGCTCGTGTGGATCGGACCGAGCAGACCAGGCGCTGACGATCAGGCGCGGACGATCACGCGCGGACGATCAGGCGGAGACGGGCATCCCGAGGAGCAGTCGGATGTCCAGGTCGTCCTGTCGCATCTGGGCGGCGAGTTCGTCCATGCCGCGGAAGGCGACCATGCCCCGGACGTAGGCGACGAACAGCACCGAGATCGTCTCGTCGTACAGGTCGAGGTCGACGTCGAGCAGGTGGGCTTCGATCTGCTTCGCCGGGACTCCCTCGAACGTCGGGTTGTTGCCGACCGAGACCGCGGCCGGGTACGTCACACCGTCGTGCAGCACCCGGGCGGCGTAGACGCCGTCAGCGGGCACGAAGCCCTCGCAGGCCGGCGCGAGGTTCGCCGTCGGGTACCCCATCGCGCGGCCGCGCTGGTTGCCGTGCACGACGACGCTCCGGACGGCGTGCTCACGACCGAGCAGACGAGCGGCCTCGGCGACCCGACCGACGGACAGGAGTTCGCGGATCCAGGTCGACGACACGCGTCGCTCCCCCACCGACCGGACGTCGTCGGCCAGGTCCACGTCGTCGATGAGCTCGACCTGGAAGCCGTGCCGTTCGCCGAGCTGTCGGAGCAGGGTGACGTCCCCGGCACCGCGGGCACCGAACCGGAAGTCGCTGCCGACGAAGACGAGCTTCGCGTGCAGGGTGTCGACGAGGATCTCGGACACGAACGCCTCGGCCGGCTTCGCCTGGAGCGCCGAGTCGAACCGGAGCAGCAGCGTCGTGTCGACACCGACCGCGTCGAGGAGTTCGCGCCGCTGGGCCGTGCTGGTCAGTGCCGGCGGCACACGCAGCGGGTCGATGACGTTGAGGGGGTGCTGGTCGAACGTGACCACCGTCGAGACGAGACCGCGGGCCCGTGCGGCGTCCTCGAGATGGGCGATGACGGCGCGGTGGCCGACGTGGACACCGTCGAACTTGCCGATGGTGACCGCGCTCGGACCGAAGTCGTCGGGGACGTCGGCGACGTCGTCGTAGAAGTGCATGCGCAGGTCCTCCGTCCTCACTCTGCAGACGCCACGGACGCGGCGGCCCGGTGGTGCTTGCGGAGCCACCAGAGTCCGGCGATCGGCAGCACGAGCGGGGCGAATGCGTAGCCGAGGCCGTAGTACGACCAGATCGTGTCGTCCGGGAACAGCTGCCGATCGAGCAGTGAGAGCGTCCCGATCACGAGCACACCGGTCATCTCGAAGACGATCGTCACGCAGGCGACCCGGTACCAGGCGCGGCCCGGCACGATGAGGGCGACCATGGCGACGATGTACACGACGGCGGCGATGGCGCTGAGCGTGTACGAGAACGGCGCGAACGAGAACTTCTCCGCGATCTGCACGATGCTCCGGCCGGTCGCGGCCAGGGCGAGGATGCCGTAGACGGCGATCAGGACCCGTCCGACACCGCTCGCCAGGGTCGACGTGCGACGGCCCCGGGCCGGGCGGTCGGTTCCTGCGGAGGACTTGATCACCATTGCACCGATCCTACCGACCGTCGCAGCGTCCCGAGCACGGGGAGCGGGCCGCGGACGACGTCGCCGGGGACGTCCGGACAGGAGGGCCGGCGTCAGTTCAGCGCGAACCAGATCTGGTACATCCGGTACACCATCACCGCTGCGGTGAAGGCCCCGGCGCCGAGCACGACGGTGCTCCAGCGCGTCCGGTCGACGAGCGCCCAGACGATCGTCGCCGGCGGGACCAGGACCACCGACACCGCGTAGACCCAGAACTCGAGCACGTTGCCCTGCGGCGGGTTCCCGACCGCCGGGGCGACGAGCGAGACCACCAGCTGCGCGAGGAGCAGGAGTTCGACGAGCGCGAGCCCGCCGACGGTGTAGTCGTTCGGCTTCCGTCCGATCAGGCCGAGCACGACCGCGGCCAGCCCGATGACGCACGCGATGCCGAACTGCACCCACATGAACCACTCGATCACGTGTTCGCTCCTGTCGCGGTCGGGAAGTTCGTGATGACCCGGAGCTGTCCACGCCGGACGGCGACGAGGCCGACGAGCCGGTCGGCACCCGTGGCGATCGCCGCGACCGGGCCGTCGGTGTCGGGGTGGTCCGCAGTGATCCGCTTGCCGTCCCCGAGGTCCTTCGCCTGGGCGCCGTCGAGCTGCACGACCGGGAACAGGCGACGGGCGACGTCGGTCGGTCGGGCGAGGGCGGCGCGGACGTCGACGGCGTCGTCTTCGAGGTCGACGGCGTCCTCGACCGCGAACGGGCCGACGACGGTCCGACGGAGTGCGGTGAGGTGGGCGCCGGTGCCGAGGGCGGCGCCGACGTCGCGGGCGAGCGCACGGATGTACGTACCGGACGAGCACGAGACGACGACGTCGAGGTCGATCACGGCGACGTCGGCCCCGTCCACCGAGACGACCCGGTCGGCTCGGCCCCGCACGTCGAACCGGTCGACGGTCACACGTCGGGCCTTGAGCGTGACCGCCTCCCCCTTGCGGGCCAGGTCGTAGGCACGTCGACCGTCGACCTTGATCGCGCTGACCGTCGACGGCACCTGGTCGATCGGACCGCGGAGCGCCGCCACGGCAGCTTCGATCGCGTCGTCACTCACCGTGCCCGCGGGGGCACCGTGGGCCGTGATCGGGTCACCGTCGGCGTCGTCCGAATCGGTGCCGACACCGAGCCGGATGGTGGCCGTGTAGGTCTTGCCGAGGCCGACGAGATGCGTCAGGAGGCGTGTCGACGGACCGACGCCGAGGATCAGGAGCCCGGTCGCCATCGGGTCCAGGGTCCCGGCATGTCCGATCTTCTTGAGGTCCAGGCGTCGTCGGGCGATCGAGACCACGCGGTGGCTCGAGATGCCCTGCGGCTTGTCGACGAGGAGGATGCCGTCGGGCGGGGTCACGAGCACCGGACGAGACTAGCAGCGGCATCGCGGCACGGCGCCAGTCAGCAGGCGTCGTTCCACTCGCGTCGGGGGTGCTCCGGGTCCGTGACGTCGAGCACCGCGGAGGCGGCGATCTTCACGTCGGCCCGCCGCTCGAGCCGGCCGGTCTCCTGCTCGACCCACAGGGACCACCGCCACAGGGTGCGGGTGCTCGGCGCGAGGAGCCCGTGGCCGTGCACGACGAGCACGCCCTCACCGGCCCCGGTCGTGCGGAACGGGGTCACCAGGTCGTTCCGCAGCGTGTCCACGTCGGTGGACGGGGCAGCCGCAGCCATGGCCTGGACGCCGTGCTGCTCGAAGCCCGCGACGAGCGCCGCCGCGACGTGTTCGAGGTCGGTCCCGTCCTGCCCGTCGACGGCGATGACCGTCCGGTTCGTCCCGACCTGCGCGACCACCTCGCTCGCGATCGCGGCCATGGTGTCGATCTCCTGCGGTGCCCAGCGTGCCATGCCACCACCGTAGGCTGTCGTGGTGAACGTGGGCAGAGCCTCCAGTCCGTCCGTGGACGACGCGACGATCCACAGGGCTGCGGCGATCTCGTCCCCCTTGCTGGCCTGGTACCGCCGGGAGGCTCGTGACCTGCCCTGGCGTCGTGTCGGCTTCCCGGCCTGGGGCACCCTGGTCAGCGAGATCATGCTCCAGCAGACGCAGGTCGCGCGGGTCGTCCCCCGACTGGAGGCGTGGCTCACCCGGTGGCCGACCCCCGCGGACCTCGCGGCGTCGCCCCCGGCGGACGCGGTGCGTGCCTGGGACCGGCTCGGCTACCCGAGACGGGCCCTCGCCCTGCACGCGGCCGCGACGGTCATCGCCGAACGGCACGGCAACGTCGTCCCCCGTGACGTCGACGACCTCCTGGCCCTCCCCGGGATCGGGGACTACACCGCCCGGGCCGTCGCGGTCTTCGCGTACGGCGACCGGCACCCCGTCGTCGACGTCAACGTCCGGCGTGTCCTGGCACGTGCCGTCCTCGGCCAGGGCGAGCCCGGGCCGGCGAAGGCCAAGCAGGACCTGCCGCTGATGGAGGCGACCCTGCCGGCCGACCGCGACGACGCCGCGGCGACGAACGCGGCGGTGATGGAGCTCGGAGCACTCGTGTGCGTCGCGCGGTCCCCCGCCTGCGACGCCTGCCCGATCGCGGACCGCTGCGCCTGGCGAGCGGCCGGGTACCCGGAGCACGACGGACCGCGCGCGCCGAAGCAGTCCCGGTTCGCCGGGAGCGACCGACAGGTCCGCGGGATGATCATGGCCGAACTGCGGGCGAGCGACGTCCCCGTCACGCCGACGGAGATCGCGATGGTGTGGCCGGATGCCGGTCAGCGGGACCGGGCGCTCGCGTCCTTGCTGCGTGACGGACTCGCCGAGGGCGACGACCTCGAGGGCTACCGACTGCCGCGCGGCTGACCCCCTGGCGCCTCCGGCCTCGCACACGTGCGAGCACCTGCCACACCAGAGCGCCCGCCGCGCGCCAGTGCGCCTGCCACGCCAGAGCGCCTGCCACACGAGAACGCCCGCCACCGGGGTGGTGGCGGGCGCTCTCGTGGTCGATCGGGTGTCAGACGCGAGCGTCGGGCCCGGACGGCGCTGTGCCGTCCACGTCCTCGTCCCCGTCCTCGTCGTCGTCGTCGTGCTTGTACGGGTCGGCATCGCCGGCGTAGGTCGCACCGACCGCCGCCTGCTGGACCTGCAGGTCACGCATCTGGGCCTGCGCGAGCAGATCCTCGAGGTGCGCCGACGTGTCCGGCAGGGCGTCGGCGATGAACTCCAGCGACGGGGTGAGCCGCGCCGTGATGTTCTTGCCGACCTCGGTCCGGAGCATGCCGGTCGCGGCCTTCAGCGCCGCGGCGGAGTCCGCCCGCTCCTCGTCGGAGCCGTACACGGTGTAGAAGATCGACGCGTGCTGCAGGTCCCCCGTGACTCGAACGTCGGTGATCGTGACGAAGCCGAGCCGCGGGTCACGCAAGCCCTTGTCGAGTCGGCGGGCGACGACTTCCTTGATGCGGTCCGCCATCTTGCGGGCACGCTGCGGGTCAGCCATGGGTTCCTCCTTGCGGAACGGGGTGAGGCCCCGCCTCTCCCGTTCGGGAGAGGCGGGGCCCAGGGTACTCAGTGCGATCAGTCGCGCGGCTTCTCGACCAGTTCAGTGGTCTCGATCTCATCGCCGGGCTGGATGTCGTTGAACTTACCCAGACCGATACCGGCCTCGTAGTCCGTGCGGACCTCGGTGACGTCGTCCTTGAAGCGACGGAGCGACTCGATCGCCAGTCCGTCGGCCACGACCACACCGTCACGGATGACGCGCGCCTTGGCGTTGCGCGTGATCGTGCCGGAGCGGACGATGACACCCGCGATGTTGCCGAACTTGGAGGAACGGAACACCTCGCGGATCTCCGCCACACCCGACTGGACCTCTTCGTACTCGGGCTTGAGCATGCCCTTGAGCGAGTTCTCGATGTCCTCGAGTGCGTTGTAGATGACCGAGTAGAAGCGGACGTCGATGCCTTCACGGGCAGCACGCTCGCGGGCCTTGACGTCCGGACGGACGTTGAAGCCGACGACGATCGCGTTGTCGATCGTGGCGAGGTCGATGTCCGACTCCGTGATCGCACCCACACCGCGGTGCAGGATGCGCAGCTGGACACTGTCGTCCACCTCGATGTCGAGGAGCGACTGCTCGAGTGCCTCGACGGCACCGGAGACGTCACCCTTGATGATGAGGTTGAGCGAGTCGACCTTGCCCTCTTCGAGCGCGCGGGTGAAGTCCTCGAGCGAGATGCGCTTGCGGGCCTTGGCCAGCTGGGCGTTGCGCTGCGCGGCTTCACGCTTCTCGGCGATCTGACGGGCAGTGCGGTCGTCCTCGGTGACGAGGAACGTGTCACCGGCGCGGGGCACCGACGACAGACCCTGCACCTGGACCGGACGGGCAGGCGTCGCGGCCTCGACCAGGTTGCCGTTCTCGTCGGCCATCGCACGGACACGGCCGTACGCCGTGCCGGCGACGATCGCGTCACCGACGTGCAGCGTGCCGGACTGGATGAGGACGGTGGCGACTGCACCACGGCCCTTGTCGAGCCGTGCTTCGATCGCGACGCCTCGGGCGTCCTTGTCGGGGTTCGCACGCAGGTCGAGACCGGCGTCCGCGGTCAGCAGCACCGCGTCCAGGAGGTCCTGGATGCCGATGTTCTGACGGGCGGACACGTCGACGAACATGACGTCGCCGCCGTACTCCTCGGCCACAAGGTTGTACTCGGTGAGCTGCTGACGGACCTTGGCCGGGTTCGCCCCGTCCTTGTCGATCTTGTTCACCGCGACCACGATCGGCACACCGGCCGACTGGGCGTGGTTCAGCGCCTCGATCGTCTGCGGCATGATGCCGTCGTCCGCCGCGACCACCAGGATCGCGATGTCCGTCACCTGTGCACCACGAGCACGCATGGCCGTGAAGGCCTCGTGACCCGGGGTGTCGATGAAGGTGATCGGGCGTTCGATGCCCTCGTGCTCGGTGACAATCTGGTACGCGCCGATGTGCTGCGTGATGCCGCCGGCTTCACCCTCGACGACCTTGGAGTTCCGGATCGCGTCGAGCAGTCGGGTCTTACCGTGGTCGACGTGACCCATGACGGTGACGACCGGGGGACGCTGCTGCAGGACGGAGTCGTCCTCGTCGGCGTACTCGGCGTCGATGTCGATGTCGAAGCCCTCGAGGAGCTCCTTGTCCTCGTCCTCGGGCGAGACGACCTGGATCTTGTAGCCCAGCTCCTCGCCGAGGACCTCGAAGGTCGCCTCGTCGAGGGACTCGGTCGCGGTCGCCATCTCACCGAGGTGGAACAGCACCGTCACCAGGTTGCCGGGGCTCGCGTCGATCTTGTCCGCGAAGTCCGAGATGCTCGCACCGCGACGGAGTCGCACGACCGTGTTGCCGTCACCACGCGGGACCTGCACGCCGCCGAGCGACGGTGCCTGCCGCATCTCGTACTCGGCGCGCTTCGTCCGCTTCGACTTGCGGGCACGGCTCTTGCCGCCACCACGACCGAACGCACCAGCGGTACCCCCACCGGGGCCACGGCCACGGCCGCCACCACCTGCGGGGCGCGGGCCGGTGAACGCGGGACGGGCGAAGCCGCCACCTGCGCCGGCACCGGCACCACCGGGACGGTTGAAGCCGCCGCCGGGGCCACCACGGCCGCCGCCACCCTGGCCCGGGCGCTGCCCGAAGCCGTTCGGACGGTTGTTCTGGCCGGGACCACCGGGGCGCGGAGCACCCGGACGGGGCGCACCGGGACGCGGCGGCTGAGGACGCGGGATGCCGTTGCCGGCACCGGCGGCCGGGCGCTGGCCCATGCCCTGGTTGGAGGCGAACGGGTTGTTGCCGGGGCGCGGCGGACGTGCGCCCATGCCCTGGCTCGACGCGTAGGGGTTGTTGCCGGGACGGGCTCCGGGCTTCGGCCCACCGGGCTTCGGGGCGGAACCGGAACCGGACGGCTTGGTGCCGCCGGGCTTCACGGCGTCGCTGGGACCGGAGTCCTGCTGGTCGCCGTCGGTCTGCTGCGCAGCTGCCTGCTGCTCAGCGGCCTTCTGCTCGGCCGCGGCCTTGCGTGCTGCCTCGGCCTCGGCCTGCCGCTGCGCGACGGACTTCGGGGCGGCGGGAGTCGGCGCACCGTCGACCGGCTGGGCCGCGGGTGCTTCCTCGACGACGGGCTCGGGCGCCGGGGTGGGGCGCTTCGGGCCGGGCTTGGGGCCACCGGGCTTCGGCGCACCGGAACGCGGTGCCGCGGGAGCCTTGGCGGCGGGGGTCGCCGGAGCGGACGACGCGGACGCGCCCTCTGCCTGCAGCGCTGCACGGAGCTTCCGTGCGACGGGGGGTTCGATGCTCGAGCTCGGGCCCTTGACGAATTCGCCGAGTTCCTTGAGCTTCTCCATTGCGGTCTTGCTGTCGACGCCGAGCTCGCTTGCGATCTCGTGTACGCGTGGTTTCGCCACTGTTCTCCTTCACGGGTCCCACCCCGTCAAGGGGCAGGACTCAATGGTTGACGGGTCTCATTTCGAGCCGCTCATCAGTTGTCCATAAGCCGTTCAGCCTGTTCTGTCATGTCCTGGCGCTCGGGAGCTGTGCTGTTCGGGCCATCGGGCCCCAGCCCAGCGAGGTACTCGCGCACCGCGGACGTGTCGGGATCACGCTCCAGCCGGAGCGCACGGCGGAATGCCCTGCGCTTGACGGCCAGTTCGTACGCTTCGACGGTCGGTGTGAGCCATGCACCCCGGCCCGGCATGACTGCCTTCGGATCCGCTACCACGGAACCATCGCTGCGAGCGACGACACGGAGGAGGGAGGATCGGGTTGCGCGACGACGACTGCCGATGCACGTTCTGACGGCGTCCACTCTACTCCTTGACTCCGACGACCGCGATCCGGCGCGCCCGAGGCCTCTCGCCACGAGCGAACCGGACCGCGCCGATGGGGGTGCTGCTCAGTCGTCACCGTCGAGGATCGAGTCCGGCTGGATGTCGATCCGGGCACCGGTCAGCTTCGCGGCGAGACGGGCGTTCTGCCCCTCCTTGCCGATCGCGAGCGACAGCTGGTAGTCCGGCACGAGTGCGCGGACGGCCTTCGTCGAGGCGTCGAGCACGAACGCGCTCGTGACCTTCGCGGGCGACAGGGCGCTGGCGACGAAGGTGGAGAGGTCCGAGGACCAGTCCACGATGTCGATCTTCTCGGCACCGAGCTCGTTCGTCACCGCACGCACGCGGGCGCCGAGTTCGCCGATGCAGGCGCCCTTTGCGTTCACGCCGGGCTCGTTCGCCTTGACCGCCATCTTCGTGCGGTGCCCGGCTTCGCGCGCCAGCGAGGTGATCTCGACGACACCGGAGGCGATCTCCGGGACCTCGAGGGCGAACAGCTTCCGGACCAGGCCCGGGTGCGTCCGCGACACGGTGATCTGCGGCCCCTTGTGGCCACGACCCACGCTCGTCACGTAGACGCGCAGGCGGGTGCCGTGCGCGTAGGTCTCCCCCGGTACCTGCTCTTCGGGCGGCAGGATCGCCTCGACGGTGCCGAGGTCGACCATCACCATCTTCGGGTTCGGTCCCTGCTGCACGATGCCGGCGACGATGTCGCCTTCCTTGCCGCGGAACTCGCCGAGGATCTTGTCGTCGCCGATGTCGCGCAGACGCTGGTTGATGACCTGCTTGGCGGCGAACGCCGCGATCCGGCCGAAGTCGCTCGGCTGATCGACGGACTCGCCGATGACGTTGTCGTCCTCGTCGCGTTCGGGCACGAACACGGACACTTCGCCGGACTTGCGGTCCAGCTCGACCCGGGCCTGGGCGTCGACGGGTTCGTCGTTCTCAGCGCCGTGCTTCTGGTAAGCGGTCAGGATGGCAGATTCGATGATCTGGACGAGCTCGTCGAACGGGATCTCCCGCTCACGCTCCATGAGTCGCAGGACTGCGAGGTCGATCTTCACCGAGGTGCCTCCGTATTCAGATGAGTCACTCCCGCGGATGGAACCGCGCGGAAGCCGTCGTCGATCGTACCGCAGGAATGGCGGAGGCCCGTGGCGGATCCGCCACGGGCCTCGCTTCGGACGCCGGTGTGTCAGATCGCCCGGACCGCCTCGAGCAGTTCCGCGACCGGCAGGTCACGACGCTCACCGGTCGCCCGGTTCCAGAGCTCGACGACGCCGTCGGCAGCGCCGCGCCCCGCGACGACGACGACCGGCATGCCGAGCAGTTCCGCGTCCCGGAGCTTGACGCCCGGCGACACCTTCGGCCGGTCGTCGTAGACCACGTCGAAGCGCTCGCCCTCGAGCTGCGCGACGATCGACTCCGCCAGGTCGTACGCCGTGGCGTCCCGCCCGGTGGCCACCACGTGCACGTCGAACGGGGCGACGTGCTTCGGCCAGGCCAGGCCCTTCTCGTCGTTGTGCGCCTCGGCCAGGATCGCCAAGATGCGGGTCACGCCGATGCCGTACGAGCCCATCGTCACGGTCGCCAGCTTGCCGTTCTCGTCCTGCACCTTCAGCCCGAGCGCCTCGGCGTACTTCCGGCCGAGCTGGAACACGTGACCGATCTCCATGCCCCGAGCGGTCTCGAGCGGACCGGAGCCGTCGGGCGCGGGGTCACCGGCACGGACGTCGGACACCTCGGCGACGCCGTCGGCGACGAAGTCCCGCCCGGCCACCAGGCCGGAGACGTGGACGCCGCGCTCGTTGGCTCCGGTGACCCAGGAGGTGCCGTCCACCACGCGCGGGTCCACGAAGTAGCGCAGGCCGGTCGCACTGTCCGCTCCGAGGACCTGCGGGCCGATGTAGCCCTTGACCAGGCCACGGTGCTTGCGGAAGTCGTCGTCGCCGGCGGCTTCGACCTCGGCCGGGGCGAAGGCGACCTCGGCGCGCTTGAGGTCGACGTCACGGTCGCCGGGCAGGCCGACCACCACGATCTCTCGCGTGCCGTCGAGGTGCGTCAGTGCCAGGACGACGTTCTTCAGCGTGTCCGCCGCGGTCCACGGGGCGCCGTCGCGCGGGGCGACCGCGTTGGCGTGCGCCACGAGCGACTCGATCGTCGGCGTGTCCGACGCCGGCAGCAGCACGGGCTCCGGCAGGCCGTCGACCGGCTTCGCGTCGGGCACCGGGGTGACGTACGCCTCGACGTTGGCCGCGTAGCCGCCGGCACTCCGCACGAAGGTGTCCTCGCCGACCGCGATCGGGTGCAGGAACTCCTCGGACTTCGAGCCGCCCATGGCGCCGGCGTCGGCCTTGACGATGACGTACTCGAGGCCCAGGCGCGCGAAGATCCGCTCGTAGGCGTCGCGCATCACCTGGTAGCTGCGCTCGAGACCAGCGTCGGAGACGTCGAACGAGTAGGCGTCCTTCATCGTGAACTCACGGCCGCGCAGCAGCCCGGCGCGCGGACGGGCTTCGTCGCGGTACTTGTCCTGGATCTGGAAGAGCGTGACGGGGAGGTCCTTGTAGGACGAGTACAGGTCCTTCACGAGGAGCGCGAACATCTCTTCGTGGGTGGGCGCGAGTAGGTAGTCGGAGCCCTTGCGGTCCTGCAGGCGGAACATGCCGTCGCCGTACTCGGTCCAGCGGTTCGTGGCCTCGTAGGGCTCGCGCGGCAGGAGCGCGGGCAGCAGGACCTCCTGCGCACCGGCCGCGACCATCTCGTCGCGGATGATGCCCTCGATCTTCGCGCGGACGCGGAGTCCGAGCGGCAGCCAGGCGAAGATGCCCGGCGACTGGCGGCGGACGTAGCCGGCGCGGACGAGCAGCTTGTGACTCGTCACCTCCGCGTCGGAGGGGTCGTCGCGGAGCGTGCGGAGGAAGAGGTGAGAGAGCCGTGTGACCACGCCGTCAGCCTAGCGGCGCGCGGTCACGACGCGACCCGCCTGTGGACGGCGGGGCCGCGGCGCCGGACCTGTGGCGGAACGGACGGGAGGCCCGTGGCGGTGTCGCCACGGGCCTCCCGTCCAGCAGTCGGCTGCGAACAGCGACCGCGCGGCTGCTAGGGAGTGACGACCAGCGGCTTGCCGGTGCCGGCGGCGGGACCCATCTCGTCGGCGAGACGGTTCGCCTCCTCGATGAGGGTCTGGACGATCTCGGCCTCGGGCACCGTCTTGATGACCTGGCCCTTCACGAAGATCTGGCCCTTGCCGTTGCCCGAGGCGACGCCGAGGTCGGCCTCACGAGCCTCGCCCGGACCGTTCACGACGCAGCCCATGACGGCGACACGCAGCGGCACGGTCATGCCCTCGAGACCCGAGGTGACGTCGTTCGCCAGCTGGTAGACGTCGACCTGCGCGCGGCCACAGCTCGGGCAGGAGACGATCTCGAGCTTGCGCTCGCGGAGGTTCAGCGACTGCAGGATCTGCAGGCCGACCTTCACCTCCTGTGCGGGCGGAGCCGAGAGGGACACACGGATGGTGTCGCCGATGCCCTCGCCGAGCAGGATGCCGAACGCGGTCGCGCTCTTGATCGTGCCCTGGAACTCCGGGCCCGCCTCGGTCACGCCGAGGTGCAGCGGCCAGTCGCCGCGCTCGGCGAGTTGGCGGTACGCCTTGACCATGATGACGGGGTCG
Source organism: Curtobacterium sp. MCPF17_047 (assembly GCF_003234045.1). Classification (NCBI taxonomy): domain Bacteria; kingdom Bacillati; phylum Actinomycetota; class Actinomycetes; order Micrococcales; family Microbacteriaceae; genus Curtobacterium; species Curtobacterium sp. MCPF17_047. The sequence continues at coordinate 204,535 of NZ_QKSF01000002.1, forward strand.
TTGTGCTTGACCGAGATCTTGAAGTCGTGGAAGTCGTGCTCCTCGAACAAGGAGGCTTCCCACACGGCCGACTCGACGAGCGCCTCGGGCGTGGCCTTGCCGTACTTCTGCATCAGGCTGGGCTCCAGCGAACCGGCGTTCACGCCGATGCGCAGGGACACGCCCGCAGCCTTCGCGGCGGCGGCGATGGCACCGACCTGGTCGTCGAACTTCCGGATGTTGCCCGGGTTCACGCGCACCGCGGCGCAGCCGGCGTCGATGGCCTGGAAGACGTACTTCGGCTGGAAGTGGATGTCCGCGATCACCGGGATCTGGGACTTCTTGGCGATGATCGGCAGCGCGTCGGCGTCGTCCTGGCTCGGCACGGCGACACGGACGATGTCGCAGCCCGACGCGGTGAGCTCGGCGATCTGCTGCAGGGTCGCGTTGATGTTCGTGGTCGGCGTCGTGGTCATTGACTGCACCGACACGGGGGCGTCGCCACCGACCAGGACCTTGCCGACCCGGATCTGCCGGGACTTGCGACGAGGGGCCAGGGTGTCGGGGGCCTTCGGCATTCCGAGGTTCACTGCGGGCACGTCCCGAACTCTACGCGCTCGTCCGGACAGCACGGTCCGCCGGGACTCAGGCTGGGTCGGCGGCAGCGGCCGTGTGTGCTGCCCGGGTCCGCGTCAGAGCGTGTCGACGACGGTGACGAGCGGGGCGTACAGCCGCATCGCGTCGAGTGCCCGGGCGTGGTCGACGTCGCTCGCGCCGGCACACGCGTCGGCCACCACGGTGACCCGGACGCCCGCATCCGCGGCCGCCAGGGCGGTCGAGAGGACGCAGCAGTCCGTGGAGACCCCGGTGAGCACCAGGTGGCGTCGCTCCGGCCCGGCTCCGGTGTCGGTGTCGGTCTCGGTGTCGGTGACGGTGTCGGTCTCGGTGACGGCCTGGAGGCTCGTCCCCCACTTCCCGAAGGTCGGCTCGGTGACGACGGGGACGGACGACGTCGTGACCCCGCTCGGCGTCCCCGTCGCCGCGAGTGCGGCGAACGGCTCGGTGAGTGCGTACAGCTCGTCGTCGTCCGGGACGAGCGCGAACGGCCAGTCGCGGTAGTACGGCACCCAGGCACCCGTCGGCTCCGCGGGCGCGACGAACCGGGTGACGACGGTGCGACCCGCGAAGCGCGGCAGGAGCCGCTCGATCGCGGCCGAGGCCTCGGCGAACCGCGGTGCCGCCCACGGGCTGTCGCCGGTGAACACCCGCTGCATGTCGATGACGACGAGCCAGGCGTTCGCCGTGTCCACCGCCACGTCCGCTGCCGTCACGGGCGGAGCTCGGCATCCGGCACGCGCGACACCGGCTCGGTGACCGGCAGCGCCTCCTGCCGACGGACGGCGCGGCCGCCGGACAGCAGCGTGCCGAGGAACCCGACGACGAGCGCCACGAGGACCCCGAGGTTGGCGTACGCCCAGGGCCCGGTCACCCCGCCGAGACCGAACGGTCCCAGCAGGAAGCCCTGCCAGTGCACGAGTTCCGCCCCCGGCGTCGAGTTGGTCACGAGCCCCCACCCGAGCACCGAACCGATGACCACCAGCGCGATGGCGGACCACCGGACGCTGCCGTAGCGACCCCGCGGGGTGTCGAGCTCGCCCTCGGCGTAGGCGCGTCGACGGAGCAGGACGTCCGCGACGAACACCCCGCACCATGCGGCGATCGGGACGCCGAGGGTGATGAGGAACGCCTGGAACGGACCGATGAAGTCCGTCGCGAAGAACACCACGAAGACCGCCCCGGCGACCATGAGCACGCCGTCGACACCGGCGGCCACCGGTCGCGGGATCCTGACCCCCGCGCTGAGGAGCGCGAGCCCCGAGGAGTAGATGTCGAGGACTGCTCCGCCCACGAGCCCGAGGATCGCGACCACCGCGAACGGCACGAGGAACCAGGTCGGCATCACCGTCACCAGGGCACCGATCGGGTCCGCCGAGATCGCTGCGTGCAGTTCCTCCGAGGACCCGGCGAGCATCACCCCGATGACGACGAGGACTGCGGGCGCCAGGGCACCGCCGAAGGTCGTCCACCCGACGACCCCGCCGGTGGAGGACGATCGCGGCAGGTAGCGCGAGTAGTCCGCAGCCGCGTTCACCCAGCCGAGACCGAAGCCCGTCATGACGAGGACCAGGGCACCGATGACGTTCTGCGCGCTCCCCGCCGGCAGGGCGGCCAGCGTGCCGAAGTCGATCGAGGGCAGCGCGAGCACCACGTAGACGATCGTCAGCACGCCGGTGACGACGGTGATCCAGGTCTGCATCCGCATGATCACGTCGAAGCCCGCGATGCCGGCCCCGACCACGAGCGCCGCGACGACGACCAGGGCGACGAGCTTCGTCAACACGCCGTCGTCCCAGCCGAGCGCCTGGAACACCGTCGAGGTCGCGAGCACGGCGAGGGCGGCCAGCGCGGTCTCCCACCCGACGGTGAGGACCCAGCTGAGGAAGGACGGCAACCGGTTGCCGTGCACGCCGAACGCGGCACGACTGAGGACCATCGTCGGGGCGGAGCCCCGCTTGCCGGCGATCGCGACCACGCCGCACAGCAGGAACGAGAAGACGACACCGATCACCGAGACCACGGTCGCCTGCGCCAGCGAGATCCCGAAGTCCAGGACGAACGAGCCGTAGGCCAGGCCGAGCACGGAGATGTTGGCGGCGAACCACGGCCAGAACAGCCCGCGCGGACGGCCCTTCCGCTCCGACTCGGTGATCACGTCGATGCCCTGCCGCTCGACGGTGCGGGTCGGGTCGGCGATCGGCCGCTTCGGGGCCGTCGGCTCTGCACTCATGGGGTGAGCGTAGTGGGCGCCGACGGCCTCGTCGTTCCCCCGCTCCCCGGAGCGGTCACGCTGCGCGAGGAGGTCGCCGCTACCCGAAGAGGTCGACCGGTCGGACGATGTCGGCGTAGATGAGGAGCGCGCTCATGCCGGCCAGCAGCACGACGACGACCATCGTCAGCGGCATCGTCTTCGCCAGGTCGATCGGACCGGGGTCGGCCTTGCCGAACAGGCGGAAGGTCCGCCGTTTCACGGCCTCCCAGAGCGCACCCGCGATGTGGCCGCCGTCGAGCGGCAGGAGCGGCACCATGTTGAGCACGAACAGGCCGATGTTCAACGACGCCAGCAGGCCGAGGATCGTGTAGACCTTGTCGACCACGGGGACGCCGCTCATCGACGAGACCGTCCCGATCGCCCGACCGACACCGACGACCGACACCGGGCTGTCCTGCGACCGGGCCTGCGATCCGAAGGCCGCGTTCCACACCGCGACCAGACGCTGCGGCAGGTCGATGATGAGGTGTGCCGATGCGCCGATCTGTGCGCCCGTCGCGGGCAGGACCGCCGCCGGGGACTGGCGCACCAGGGTCTGCCCGATGCTCACTCCCACCACGCCGACACGCTGGGTCTTCGTCGTGCCGTCGCTGTTCTCCGCGACCGTCCCGTCTGCGTCGTAGACGTCCCGGGTGGCCAGGACCGGCGTGACCCGCAGCGTGCGTTCGGTGCCGTCGCGTTCGACGACGACCGGGACGGCCTTGCCGGCGGACCGCTGGAAGGTGTCCGAGACCTGGGTGATCGTGGGGTTCCGCACGCCACCGACGGACAGGACGACGTCGCCGGAGCGGAGGCCGGCCTGCTTCGCGGGCGACACGGCGTCACCGTCCGTGCACGTCGTGCGCGCACTGGTCGGCAGGACGCAGTCGACACTCGACGTGAACGTCGTGGTGGGGGCACCGAAGCCGACGAGCAGGACCCCGAACAGCACGATGCCGATCACCAGGTTCATCGCCGGTCCGGCGACCATCACGATGATCCGCTTCCACGGCGTCAACCGGTAGAACGCGCGGGAGTCGTCACCGCCGGACTCGGCGATCTGCTCGGCGCTGGCCGCCCGGGCGTCCTGCACGAAGGCCGAGTACATGCCGGTGTTCGTGATCTCGCGTCCGGAGGCACGGGGCTTGAGCATCCCGACCATCGAGATGTAGCCGCCGAGCAGGATCGGCCGCAGCCCGTACTCGGTCTCGCCGCGCCGGAAGGACCAGATCGTCTTGCCGAACCCGAGTGAGTACTGGGTCACCTTCACGTTGAAGAGCTTCGCGAAGGCCAGGTGGCCGAGTTCGTGGAGGCCGATCGACACCAGCAGACCGATGACGAAGACGACGACGCCGAGGACGAAGAGCAGGACGGTTCCGACGGTCACCGGCAAAGAGTACGGGACGCTGGCCATGACGGAGCCGTACGCGGGCTGGGTGGCGATGTGAGCCTCCAGAGCGGTGCCGCCCGGGAGGCACGGATCACGCCGTGCGCGACAGGATGCGGTCCGCGGTCTGCCGCGCCCACCGCTCCGCGGCGAGCACACCGTCGAGCGACGGCTCCCCCGCGGTGTGCTCGTCGACGACCCGCACCACCGTGTCGACGATGTCGAGGAACCCGATCGCGCCCGCATGGAACGCGGCGACCGCCTGCTCGTTCGCGGCGTTGAAGACCGCCGGGAACGTCCCGCCGAGGACACCGACGCGCTTGGCGAGGTCGACGGCGCCGAACGCCCGGGTGTCCAGCGGTTCGAAGGTCCAGGTGCTCGCGGTCGTCCAGTCGAGGGGGACGCCGACGTGCGGCACGCGGTCCGGCCACGCCATCCCGAGCGCGATCGGCAGGCGCATGTCCGGCGGCGACGCCTGCGCGATCGTCGAACCGTCGACGAACTCGACCATCGAGTGCACGATCGACTGCGCGTGCACGGTGACGTCGATGCGGTCGTAGGGCACGCCGAACAGCAGGTGCGCCTCGATGACCTCGAGTCCCTTGTTGACGAGCGTCGCGGAGTTCGTCGTGACCACGAGGCCCATGTCCCACGTCGGGTGTGCCAGCGCCTGCGTCGGCGTGACGTCGGCGAGCTCGGCGCGGGTCCGCCCGCGGAAGGGGCCACCGCTGGCGGTCAGGACCAGGCGTCGCACCTCGGCATCGCTGCCCGACCGGAGCGCCTGCGCGATCGCCGAGTGCTCGCTGTCCACTGGGACGATCTGCCCCGGAGCGGCCGCTGCCTGCACGAGTGGACCGCCGACGATCAGACTCTCCTTGTTGGCCAGCGCCAGCGTCGCGCCCGTCTCGAGGACCGCGAGGGTCGGGCCGAGCCCCACCGAACCGGTGATGCCGTTGAGGACGACGTCCGCCTCGACGCTCCGGACCAACCGTTCGGCGTCGGCGGCCCCGAGGGCGGTCTCGCGGACCCCGAACCGGTCGGCCTGCTCCGCGAGGGCGCCGGCGTTGCTGCCCGCCGTCAGGCCGACGACCTCGAAGCGTTCGGGGTTCCGTTCGATGACGTCCAGCGCCTGGGTCCCGATCGATCCGGTGCTGCCGAGGAGGACGACGCGGCGGCGGGCGGGCATCGGGCTCAGCCCTTGGCGAGCAGGTCGACCACGAACACCAGGGTGGCGTTGGCCGGGATGCCCGAGCCCTCGGGCGGGTTCGCGCCGTAGCCGTCTTCCGGGGTGACGACGATCATGACCTGGGAGCCGATCTTCTGGCCGACCAGACCCTTGACGAAGCCGGGGATCAGGCCGCTGTTCGAGATGGTGAACGTGGTCGGGGAGCCCTTCGACCACGAGGAGTCGAACTCCTTGCCGCCCTTGTAGGCGACGCCCTTGTACTGGACGAGCGCGGTGTCGCCGTCCTTGATCGTGTCGCCGTCACCCTGCTTGATGACCTCGGCGGTGGTCTTCGTCGGCGCGGCCGTGTCGGGGATCGTGATCGTCGGCTCGCCCTTCGCGCCGTCCTTGACGGTCGGCAGCTTCGGGTCCTGGTCCTTCGGTGTGCCGGTCGCCTTGGTCGGGGTCTGCTCGACCACGTCCGCCACGACGACGATGGAGCCGCTCGTGTTGAAGCCGAGTGCCGCCGCCTGACCGACCACGGCGACGCGGTCACCGACCTTCGCGCACGACAGGATGGCGCCGAAGCCGGTGCCACCGACGGAGAGGACCTGCGGGTTGCCCTGGTCGAACCCGACCGTGACGAGGTTCTTCGCGTCCTTCGCGTTGTAGGCGCTGTAAGCGACCTGCACGAAGTCGCCCTCGGCGAGGGAAGCGCCTGTGCCCTTCACGACCCGGGTGGCCTGCGGCGGGTCTGCCGTCAGGCCCTTGTCGAACGTGACCTTCGGTGCCGCCGAGCCACCGACCGCTCCGGTGGCCTCCACGGAACCCGAGGCCTTGCCGGGCTTCGGGCACGAGGTGATCGGCGTCGGGGTCGAACTCGGGGCGGAGGTGGCTGATGCCGAGGGGTCCGACGAGCCGGAGCCGGAGCAGGCCGCGAGGCCGAGGATCACGGCGGGCACGAGGGCGAGGGGGAGCAGACGGAGACGCTTCACGCGTCTCATCCTGCCGCACCCACTGATGCGTCGGCTCCGAGTACCAGGATCTCGGCCTCGTGATGGACCGGGAACGCGACGGAGCGGGCGATGAAGCAGAGGCGGTTCGCCTCGGCGTGCGCCGCGCGGGCATCCTCGACGCGGTCGTCCTCGCGGATGGTGACGACGGGGCGGAGGACCGTCCCCGTCAGCTCGCCGGAGCCGTCGCGGTGCACGTCGAGGCTCGCCGTGGCTCGGTCCCGGTAGTCGACCACCGTGATGCCGAGGGTCGAGGCGACGTACAGGTAGCTGAGCATGTGGCACTGGCTCAGTGCCGCCAGGAGCATCTCCTCCGGGTTCCACCGGTCTCGGTCACCACGGAAGGTCGGGTCGGCGCTGCCGAGGACGTCGGGCTTGCCCGCAGCGGTGACCACGTGGTCTCGGCCGTAGTCGCGGTACCCGCTCGTGCCGGTCCCCCGGTCGCCGGTCCAGCGCACGGACACCTCGTAGGAGTGGTCGGTCATCGGCGGTCCCTTCGTCGCGGTGCGCGGTCCGTTGGTCGGTAGGCTCGCGGGATGCGCGCGGCTCCCAGCACCGACCGTCATCCTCTCACCGTCGACGGGTCCGTCGAGCTGGCGGTCCTCGACCGTTCCGGCTTCGACGAGAGTCGGCACATCGGGGCCGGAGTGGTCGTGGCTGCCGACGGCACGGTCATCGACGCGGTCGGTGACGCCGTGGCGAGCATCTACCCCCGCTCGACGATGAAGCCGTTCCAGGCGCTGGCGATCCGCCGTGCCGGAGCGCTCTTCGCGGGGGACGAGCTCGTGATGACGACCGCGAGTCACGCCGGGACCCCGTCCCACCAGTCACTGGCGCTGCGCATGCTCGAACGCTTCGACCACCGCGAGGACGACCTCGGGTGCCCACCGGACCTGCCCTTCGACCGGGAGAGCGCGCGCGGCATGGACGGTCCGCGACGTCTGGCGATGAACTGCTCCGGCAAGCACGCCGGGATGCTCGCTGCCTGCCGCGTGCACGGATGGGACGCGGCGACGTACCTCGACATCGACCACCCCCTCCAGCGTGCGGTGCGCAGCACCGTCGAGGACGTGACCGGAGAGGTCGTCGACGTCGTCGGCACCGACGGGTGCGGCGCGCCGGTGTTCCCGCTCACGCTCACCGGCCTGGCGCGCGGCATCGCGGGCGTGGTGGCCCGCGCGGACGACGACACGGCAGCGCTGACCGACGCGGTGCTGGCGAACGCGTGGGCGATCGACGGCGTGGGCCGGGCGAACACCGTGACGATCGAGCGGCTCGGCGTCCTGGCCAAGCTCGGTGCCGAGGGCGTGATGGTGATGGGCGTGCCCCAGGGGCCTGCCGTCGCGGTCAAGGTGCTCGACGGTTCGCTCCGCGCCGGCACGCTGGCGGCACTGACGCTCCTCGTGCGCAACGGACTCGTCGACGCCGCGGCCGCGGACGAGGTCCTCGCCACGACCGGCGAACGGGTGCTCGGCGGCGGCGTACCCGTCGGCGCGGTCCGCGTCGGCTCGGGCCTGCACTGAACCGGGATCCGCGCTGAGTCCTCCCCCGGGTCCGGGGCGCGGGGGACGTCGTGACGGTTCGGGATGACGAGCAGCGGCAGCGTCGGGGACACCGCGACACCGACGGCTTCCGCCGAACCGTCGGACAGCCGATGCCGGAGACGGCACCCGTACCGCGTGACGTCGACGACGGCGGTCCACCGACGTGGTGACGTCGCCGTGCTCGGGACCAGGACGACCGATGCCCGACGGCGGCCGTCCGGGTCCAGGAGCGCAGCCGCTGCGGTCCCCTCGGGCATGCCGCTGCGGACGACGCGCCGGCCGAGGACAGCGACGTCAGCGCTGACGCGCAGCGACGCCGATCCGGCGAACGGGTCGACGAGGTCCCGGTCGGCGTGCCGACGGCGGAGCTGGTCGAGCTGGTCCACCAGGCCGGTGAAGACGGCCCGAGCGAGCGCGCCGGTGCCGCACACGACGATCCCGTCGGTGGGGTCGAGCCGGACGAGCGCACCGCTGCTCGTGCGACCGACGACGACGAAACCGTCCGTTGCGTCGTCCGGCACTCGACCGTCGTCCAGGTCCGCGTCCCGCGCTGGGCCGGGACTCGCGACGGCCTCTTCGCGGGCATCGACGGACTCGCCGCGCTCGTCACCGGCACCCGCATCGGCACCGGCATCACCATCGGCACCGGGCGGGACGACGACCACCGGAGGCTCACCGTCGTGTCCTCGGGACCGCACCGAGAGCCCGACGAGCGTGCACACCGTCGCCGCGCAGCACAGGGCCGGCACGCTGCCGTTCGGCACGACCAGCGTCCCGGCGAGGATGAGGACCGCCACCGTCACGGCGACGCGACGTGCTGCACGAGGTTCCATGTCCCCCATCACAGCGCTGACACGCACCCGCCGCGGGTCCCCGACCAGGACTGTGGAGAACCGGGGGGCGAACGCGTCACTGTGGACAGGCGGCCGCGGACGTCACTGCAGCAGGAAGAACTGCTCCCCCACGTCCACGCGAGCACCGCGCTCGACCCGGTACCGGCGCCCCGGCTCGCAGCGGCGGATCGACCCGTCGATGTGCCGGACCACCGTGCCGTTGCCCGAGTAGCGGTCGGACACCCAGAGGTCGTCGCCGTCGCGCCCGAGTTCCAGGTGGGTCTTCGACACGGACTTGCCGGGGTCGCGGATGGTCAGCAGGTCGTCGAACCGTTCACCGGCCTCCGGGCGCGGCAGCCGCCCGAGGAGCGCCGACCCGTGGACGCCGAGCCGCTCACCGGTGCTGAAGTGCAGCAGGAACGGGGCGTGTTCGGCGGTACGGGACACGATGCGCGTCTCTTCGACGTCCTCGTCCTCGTCCGCGTCGAACGCCGGGCCGTCCGGCCTTCCGCCGTCCGGCGCTCCGTCGACGGGCGTTCCGCCGTCCGCAGCCTCGTCCAGGAGTCCGACAGGGGGCAGGGGTGCAGCAACCGGCGGCTGCCGGGGTGCGACGGGCGGGAGTGGCGCCGCGGAGGCGACGGGGGCCTCTTGGTCGACCGTGACGTCGCCGCTGTCGCTGTCGCTGTGCGCCGGACCGGGGTCCGGCGCGTCGTCGAGAACACCAGCGTCGTCGACGACGGGCTGGCCAGCCGCGGTCTCGACCGGGTCGTGCTGATCCGCAGCAGGTCCGTCCGCGACGGACTCGTCGGGAACGGGCTCGTCGGCAACTGGCCCGCCGACCACGGGCTCGTCGGCGACGGGCTCATCGGTGACGGCCTCGTCGACGACGGGCTCATCGGCGACGGCCTCGTCGACGACGGGCTCGTGGGTGCCGGGGTCACCCGCACCGTCGCGGTCCTCGGTCAGCTCGTGCGCGTCGGAGACGGCGCTGCGGAGTGCGTCCTCGTCAGCGGCCCAGTCCGGCCGGGTGAGCGGCAGGGGCATCACGGGACCGGTGAACGCCGCGGTGACGGCGGGTCGGACGGATCCGCACTCCTCGCAGAAGATGTCGTCGGGCTCGAGAGCGTGCCCGCACACGTGGCAGGTCGCACTCTGGCTCCCCGGTGCCACGAGCGGAGCGGGGCGGGGCGCGCGCCGCTCGAGGACCGGCTGGAACGCCGCGGTGTCACCGGGCCGGGGAGCGTCGTCGGACTCGCCGGCACCCGATCCGTCGGCGTCGTCCGAGGACGTCGGCGTGGCCGTGACCGCAGCCGAGGGGGCACGACCGATCCACCAGGACGGTCCGGCCGGCGGAGCGGCCGGGGTCGTCTGCGGTTCCCAGACCGGGACGTCAGCGGAGGGACCGGCCGAGTCGGCGGCGTCCGGTTCGAGGGGGGCCCAGGCGGCGGTGCGCTGGACCTCCGGGTCGTCCTGCGGGGCGACGGCCTCGGAGGGGAAGGCGTCGGGATCGAGTGTCGGCTCCGTGGGCGTCTCTGCACCGGCGGGGCGTCCGGTCCAGTCGCCGAGACCGGTGCCGGCGCCGTGCACGTGGCTGGGGGCACCGCGCGGCGTCAGGTCCGGGCGCGGAGTGACCGAGCCGGACGACGACCCCGCGTCGGGGGCGTCACCGGCACCAGCACCAGCACCAGCACCGGCACCGGCACCGGCACCAGCCGAGCCGGTCGCTGCCGGGGCGGGTCGCGCACGATCGGCGCCGGTCAGCCAGGCGCGGGTCGCGGGGTCGAGCGTCGACTCCGGGAGCCAGGTGTCGTCGCTCGTCTCGGGCGGGCGGCCGTGCGCGTCGGGTTGCTGCAGCGGTGGCGGGGTGGCGCGGTCGGCGGCTTCGACGGGTGCAGTGCGGCGAGCTGCCGAGGTCGTGACGGCTCGTCCGCACTCACCGCAGAAGATCGCTCCGTCGGGGAGCGCCGATCCGCAGTGTTCGCATCTGATCACAGGGTGCCTCTGTCCTCGTCCGGCCGTCCGCGAGGTGCCTCCGGCCTCGGGACATCGTAGTCACCGCCGATCGGAGCACTCTCCGACCGCTCCCGACGGCGACGTGGCACGGCCGCTCACCGCCGGAGCGACCGCAGCGACGTCGCCGCGCGGAACCGGGCGCGCCGGTCACGCCCGGCGCGCAGCGCGGCGATCGCCCCGTCCGCCGCCGCCCAGGTCCGGTCGGCGACGGCGTCGTCGACGTCGCTCGGCCCGAAGACGGCCGCATCGGCGTCGGCGGCGATCCCCGCGCCGGCCTCCCCGGGTGCAGCTGCACCGACCTCGCGGCGGGTCGCCGACGGGGCGACGTCGTGTCCGCCGTCGAGCAGGGCGTCCCGGTACTCGTCCCAGGCACCGACCACGCGCGCCCGGGGATCCGGTGCTCGTCTCCGCCGTCGACGACGGAGACGCTTGGCCAGCACGACGGTGGCGATCGGCAGCAGCACGAGTGCGAGGAGCCCGAGGACCCCGAGCGCCCACGGCAGCACGGCGAGCAGGATCTGCAACCACACCGGCTGCGTCGGCGGGGTGTCACGGTCCGCCTGCGGTGGTGTCTGCTCGTCCTGGTCGAGCTGCTGGGCCGGCGGCGGCGGGACGACGGTCTCCGGCCGTGTCACGGGCTGCGGCGTCTGGTCGGACTGGTCCGGGATCTCGCGGACCGCCGGGTTCGGGTCGAGCATGACCCATCCCCACTGCGCCGTGTCCACCTCGATGCGTGCGGTGACGTCCGAACCGCGGAAGGTGGTCCGGCCGGTGGTCGCCTCGCTGGTCGTGTCCCGCGCACCGGAGTCGCCACCGGGCGCGAACCCGAGGACGACCCGCGCGGGGAAACCGATCTCCTGGGCCATCAGAGCAGCGGCGACGGCGTACTGCTCCTGGTCCCCCACCATCGGCACCGCGGTGAGGAGTTCCGTGATCCGGTCGGCGCCGTGTCCGCTCCGGCTCGGACGGTCGTCGCCGACGCCGTGACTGACGTAGCCGTTGCGGTGCAGGGCCTGCAGGGCCGCGAGCAACTGTGCCCCGTCGCTCGTGTCCGCGTCGCTGTCGGCGCCCACGGCGTCCTGCACCGCAGCGGGGACGTCACGCGGAGTCGGGACGACCGCATCACCCGGTCGTGCGTCGCGGAGTTCGTCCTCGGTCGGCTGCTCGGGGAGCACAGCCGACAGCGTGTACCGGGTCCGGTCGCTCACGCCGTCGACGACCGCCGCGGTGCCGGTGGAGCGGTTGTAGAAGAAGGCGGTCCGCTCGCGATCGGCGTCCGGGCCGCGGAACGACACCGACGTCAGTTCTCCGACCGTCGGCAGCCAGACGCCCCGGTACCCGTCCACGGTCACCGCGACCCGGACGGCGGTCCCCCGGACGTCGCGTGTGTCCACCGTGGTCGGGACGCGCTCGAACGAGCCGGATGCCGCGTCGCCGTCCGGCCCGCCGACGCGGTAGACGACGCCGTCGTAGCTGTCGAGGGTGGCGATCCGCACGAACCCGCCGGCGGGCAGTCCGGTGACCGTGAGCTGCGGCTGGTCGGCCCGACCGCGTTCCTCGTAGGCGCGGAACCCGCTCAGCGGGCTGACCTGGTCACGCGGGTCGAAGGGCTTGACGACGCCGCTCCGCGCGACCGTGCGGGTGCCGGCAGGCGGTGCCACGAAGCCGAGTCCGGTCGCGACGACCGCCGCCGCGGCGATCGTGGCCGTGCCGACCAGCGCCGGCCGGACGACGGCACGGGCGATCGGGATGCGGGTACCGGTGGTCGCCGCGACGGTCGCCGCACGGCGGAGGTGCCGGACGGTCAACGCCCACACGAGCGCGATCCCCGTCAGCAGGACCCCGAGCCAGACGGACGTCTCGAGCCGGGTCGGACCGAAGACCGTGCCGGTCACGAAGAGCGCCAGTGCGGGCAGGCTGGCCAGTTCCGGACGGGAGGCACGGGTCGCGATGCTCACGCCGACGACCGTCACGAGGAGCACGGACACGAAGTACGGCACGAGGAGCGCCTCGTAGGACCCGACCGGCAGGCTGATCGTCAGGAGCTGCCGCCACCCGAGGGCGACGCCGCTGAACAGGTCGACCAGCCCGGGCACCGTCGGGAGCGGGCCGTCCGCCCCACCGGGTACGGCCGCGGGCACCCCCGTCGCCGCGAACCCGACGACGGTCGCGATCGACACGACCGCGGCCGGGAGGCGCATCCCGGCCCCCAGGAGCGCCACCACCGAACCGACCACCACCGCGGTGGCCCCCGCGGACACCATGGCGGCGTCACGGTGGATCGGCCACCACGCCGCACTCGCGAGTGCCACGAGGAGCCAGACGGCCAGGGTGCCCGCGACGAGACGCAGCGGTGCCACACGACGACGACGGGCTGCGCGCGCGCCGGAACGAGGACCGGAGCGGGCCACGGGAGGACGCGGGGACCGGCGCTCGTCGGCCGTCACACGGAGACCGATCGCTGCAGTGCGTGGCGGAGGTCCTCGAGGTACCCCACCGTCATGATCGTCAGGCCACCGACGCGCACCGACCGGGGCACGGCCTCCGGCTCGCAGACCACGGCGACGACCTCGACCCCGACCGGGAACCGGGTCGCCGCGAGGCGGAGGGCCGGCACGCCGACGGTCGACCCGACGACCAGGAACGCGACCGAGATCCCGGGGGTGTCGCGCCCGACGATGCGCGCGACCTCGGCGATCGGCAGGCAGGCGTCCGCCAGCCCGACCCGGGCGAACGCGTCGAGCAACCGGGTCGGTGTGACGGTCGGCATCGGGTGCACGGCACGGACGGCGCGCTTGGCGAACTCCGGGGTCCGTTCCGAGACCGCCACCGTGACCTCACGGCCGTCCCGGACGGCTCGGGTGCCGAGCGACGCGGCCACGCTGACCGCGAGCTCGAACTCGTCGTCGTCGGCGAACTCGGCGCGGGCGACGCCGAGCGCGACGACCAGGTGCGAGCGTCGGGTGTCCTCGAACTGTCGCACCATGAACGCGCCGGTCTTCGCCGTCGACTTCCAGTGGATCGTCCGCGGGTCGTCGCCCGGCATGTACTCGCGGATCGCGTGGAACGCGATGTCCGCGGGTGAGAGGTCGGTGGTCGCCTGCCCCTCGAGGTCGCGGACCAGCCCGGTGCTCGTCGACGGGATCGCGATCGTCCGCGGGTGCACGATGACCTGCTCACGCGTGGTCCACACGACCTCCCGGCGGACCAGGCCGACCGGGTCCGCACGGACACCCGTCACCGGTCCCACGTCGAGGACCCCTCGGCGGACGGTCGGGACCGCGACGTGCTGCTCGAAGGTGCCTCGCGGCGGTACCGCGGGGATCGTGACGTCGACGAGTCCGACCCCGACCGGCACCTCGACCGTCGTCGGGACGGTCGGCAGGCGCGTGGGGTTCTCGGCGGTGATCGTCACCCCGGCGTCGGCCCCGACGACCACGCGGTGCTGCGGTGGGGTCATCCGGATGAGCAGCCGGGACCGGCCGAGGAGCGCGATCGCCGCCACCACCACCAGGACCGCCCCCGCCCACCCGACGACCACGACCTCGCGGAGCCCGGAGCGGTACCCCGCGACGAACGCGACGATCGTCAGGACGACCGCGGTCCATCCGAGGCCCGTCACGACGGAGGCGACGTCGTCCCGGACACGGATGACGAGCCTCCCGGCCGTACGCCACGCGCGGACCACACCGACCACGGCGTCAGCGGCGACGTCCTCGCGGTCACCGACGAGACGGGTCCGGACGTTGGTGGGTCCGGCGACCGTCCGGGTGCCCTCCTGGGTGGCCGCCCGACGCGACCGTGTCGCCAGGGGCCGCCGGGACCGCGTCCCGGCGGGACGGTGGTCCGTCATCGCGGGACCCGGTCGGCCGGTGGTGGCGTGTCGACGAGCAGCTGCGCGACGACGCTCGAGGCACTGACGCCGTCGAACTCGGCCTCCGGATCGAGCACCATGCGGTGCGCGAGGACCGGCTCGGCGAGTGCCTTCACGTCGTCGGGCGTGACGTAGTGCCGACCGTTGACGGCGGCGAGGACGCGGCTCGCGCGCATCAGGCCCATCGCTCCGCGCACACTGACGCCGAGTCGGACCTCGGGCGCGGCCCGGGTGCCGTCCACCAGGCGCGCGACGTAGTCGGCGATCACCGGGTCGACGTGCACGGTGCGGGCGAGAGCGGCCATCTCGGTGACGGTCGCCGCGGGCACCACGCTCGCGACGGGGACCGCCGCGGATGGCGCCGCGGACGTCTCGAGGATCCGGACAGTCGCCGCGTGGTCCGGGTAACCGATCGACGTCTTCATGAGGAACCGGTCGAGCTGCGCCTCCGGCAGGCGGTAGGTGCCGGCCTGCTCGATCGGGTTCTGGGTGGCGACGACCATGAACGGCTGCGCCAGCCGGTGGGTGACGCCGTCCACGGTGACAGCGGACTCCTCCATCGCCTCGAGCAACGCCGACTGGGTCTTCGGGCTCGCGCGGTTGATCTCATCGGCCAGGACGATGTTCGCGAACACCGGGCCACGGTGGAACTCGAACGCCTGCGCACGCTGGTCGTACACGCTGATGCCGCTGATGTCGCCGGGCAGCAGGTCCGGGGTGAACTGGACACGGTTCGTCGACCCCTGCACGCTCTGGGCGAGGGCGCGCGCCAGGCTGGTCTTGCCGGTCCCCGGGACGTCCTCGAGGAGCAGGTGCCCCTCGCTGAGCATCGCGGTGACGGCGAGGCGGATCACGAACGTCTTCCCGAGGAGCACCTGCTCGACGTTGGTCACGATGCGGCCGGCGACGTCGGCGAACCAGGTGGCCTGCTCCGGGGTCATGCTCATGCGGGTGTCGTTCCTTCGGTGGTGGGGACGGCGTCGGCGGTGCTGGCGGTCACGATGTCGGCTCGGCGGGGTCGCCGGCACCGGGTGCGGGGTCAGCCGGAGGGTCCACCGGTGGGTCGGCCGCTGCGACGGGTGACGTCGGCGAGGACCTGCCGGTCGTGGCCGAGAGCCTGGGGTCGGCGTCCAGCTGCACCGTGACGAGGATCCGGACGGACCTGGCGCCGGCTGGCGCTGTCGGGGCCGTGTCGCCGGGTTGCCAGGTGTCCGCGTCCTGTGGCGTGATCCCGACCGTGCCGTCGCCGTCGCTGTACCACCGGGCCGTGTACGACGTCACACTCACACCGCTGCCGACGGTCGGACCGCTGACCACGATCTGCTGCCCCTCCTGCGCGCCGTCCACCGAGCTCGACGTGTCGAAGGCGACACCCGGTGCGGACCACGAATCGTCCTTGCCGGTGCAGAAGGCGTCGCCGGGCGCCCCGCACGCCTGGAGCGTGAGGGTGGCCGGGGCGTTCCGCGCGCCGGTCCCGGGCACCCCCGTCCAGGCCTGGCCGGGCTGGAGCGAGAGGACCGATGTGCCCGTCTGGAGGCGGTAGTGGTCGACCTCCGCACCCGGGGCGGTGACCCGGAGGTCGGACTGCGTGGCGGTCGCCCCGGAGACGATCGCGACGGCCGGGGCAGCGGTGCCGCCCGGGGTCTCGTAGGCGACCGCGCTGGCGGAGGCGACGTTGCAGAACAGGCCGTTGTCGGACACCACCGCGTACCGGACGCCACCGCCGCCGACACCCGCGTCGGTCGTCCCGGACTCCGCGCCGAGCGATGTCTGGCCCGACAGGGTGTCGCAGCTCGGGCTGCTCCCCGGTGCGACCCGGTACACCCGGTAGGCCGGACCGGACCCCCCGGCACCGTCCGCGGGCGACCAGGTGATCGTCACCGTCGACCTGCCCTGGTCGTCCGGCTGCTCACCGGTGACGGCCCGGACGTCCTGCGGCGCGCCGGGGGTCCCGACGGCGGTTCCGGACGCCGTCGCGCTGTTCCACTGCACGACCGTGCCGTCCCGAGCCGCGTCGTTGCGGGGCGAGACGGTCACGACGTAGACCGCGCCGCTCGTCGCGCCGCTGAAGGACGTGGTCGTCGCGGTGCCCGTGCGTCTCGTGTCACTGAGGCCAGGGCCGGCGATCGTCACGACGTGGTCGTCGACGGCGCTGCCCGTGGCGGGTCGGGGCACCGGGTCCCACGAGACGTCGAGCTGCCCGGGGTTCGTCCGGTCGGGGACGACCGAGAGCCCGGTCGGCGCCGTCGGGACGAAGTCGGCGCTCATCGTGGCTGACTGCGGCGACGGCTGCGAACTGCCGAGTTCGTTCTCGGCCAGGACGCTGAACCGGTAGGACGCGGTCGGGTCCAGCCCGGTGACCGTGCAGACGGTGGCGGTGCCGCAGTCCTTCGTGACGCCGCCGGTCCCGGTCACGCGGTAGCCGGTGATCGGTGCGTTGTTCGCACGGGGGGTGGACCAGTTCAGCGTGACCTGCCCACCGGCCTCGGTACCGGTCCGGGTCGGGGTACCCGGCGCGTCCGGGACATCCTGCACCGAGACCGTCACGTCGCCCCACACGGATCGGTCGGCGTCCCCCGTCGCATCGACGGCCCGGTACTGCAGGTGTGTGTCGACCGGCTTCGCGTCCGCGGCGACGCTCACCCGGAGGCGCGACCGGTCGGCACTCGGGGTGATCGTCACGCCCGCGGGGATGCCGCCGGCGAGGCCGCGGATGTCGACGACCCGCAACGGCTGCCCCGGGAAGGGGTTCGTCTGTCGGTCGTTCGCGAGCACGTCGACCGTGGTGGACGTGCCTCGTCGTACGACCGCGCTGTCCGGCCCGGGCTGCACCAGCGGTCGGGTCGACGTGACGACCTCGATCGTGATGCGGCCCGACCGCCCCTGGGCCGTCGAGTCGGCGACACCGACGCCGACCGTGGACCGCTCGCCCGGTGACGCCGCGTCGTCGACCGCGACGGTCAGGCGCCGCCCGGAGATCGTCGCCGTCGTGCCGTTGCCCGGTCGCTCGACCACGGACCACCGCAACTCCGGCAGGTCCCCCGGGTACGGGTAGTCGGTCAGCTTGGTGAGGTCGAGCACGCGCCGGTCGCCGGGCTGCATCTCGAGGGTCGTCCCCGTGAGCGCCGGCGGCTGGTTCGAGCGCGGCGTCACGGTGATCGGCAGCACGAGGGTCGCGACACGTCCGGTTCCGCCGTTCGCAGCCGATCCGTCCGTCACCTCGAACGAGATCGACGCCTTGCCGAAGTAGAGCTTCGACGAGGTGAACTGCAGCGTCGAGTCGTCGACCACCAGGGAACCACCGTCGGCGTGCGTCGCCTTCACGGCCCCGGGGTCGGTGACGACCGCGGTCTTGCCGTTCGCGGTCACGACGTAGCGGGACAGCGGGATACGGACCGTCGACTCACTGCGGACGGAGACCGCGGGAGCGGTCCGGTCAAGCTGCGGGAGCGCGTCGTCAGCGCCCGGGACGTGGACGAAACCGTAGGACACCACGTCCGGGTGGTCGCGTCGTGCGACCGAGAACGGGATCACCTGCGACGTGTCCGAGACACGGACGACGAGGCGGTCGTCACCGGTGACGGACGCGGTGCCGCGGTAGCCGTCGACCACGCCGACCCGGAGGTCCGCGTCCGTGCCCTCGGCGAAGAAGACGTTCCGGAGGACGTCGACGGTGACGGTCTGCCGTCCGATCACGTCCTGGAGGTCGAGCACGGTGTCGTCGACCTCGGGGCGCAGTGGGAGTGCGTCCTCGTCGACCGTCACGGTGACGAACGCGGTACTGGTCGCGCCCTGGTCGTCGGCCACCGTGTACGCCACCGCGAAGTCGCCGCGCCGGGCGGACGGCGGCGGGGTCACCTGGACGGTCTGGCCGCCGACGACCCGCGCGCGGACGTCCGGCGCGGTGGGCTCCACCGCGGTGACGGTGAGGCGACCGCCCTCGGGGTCGGAGTCGTTCTGCAGCACCCGGACCGACACGGATCCGCCGGGGCGGATGGTGACGCGGTCGGCCTCGGCGACGGGACGGCCGGCCGCGTCGGCACGCGGGGCGATGCCGACGCGGACCGTGCCCGTGGCGCGGGCCCCGAGGGCATCGACCACGGTGTAGGTGAACTCGTCCGTCCCCGCTGAGTAGTCACCGGCTTCGTAGGTGAGCGAATCGGCGGCGACGTCCGCCACCGAGCCCTTCTCCGGGTTCGATGCCACGCCGACGAGCTGCACGGAGTCGCCGTCCGGGTCGATCCCGCTCAGGGGCACCGAGACGCGCACTGACTGACCGGCGACCACGCGCGCCGTCACCGTCTGCGGGACGGGCGCGCCGTTCGTCGCACGGTCGCGGTCACGGACGGACACCGAGACGGTCGCGTCTGCGGTCTGCCCGTCCGGTCCGGCGACCCGGTACGCCGCCGTGTAGGTGCCCGGGGTGTTCGGTGCGAGGTAGCGCAGGTGGTCACCGGAGGCGAACAGCAGACCGGCACCGCGAGGGACGTCCTGGACGAGGTCGGGCAGCAGCGAGATCGCTCCGCCCTCCGGCTGGGTGTCGTTGGCGAGGACGTCGATGTCGGTGACGGCGCCGACCCGGACGGTCGCTGTGTCCGGCTGGGCGACGGGCGGCTGGATGCGCTCCGGCTCGGGGATCTCGACGACCGTGATCGTGCCCGTGGCCGTCGCGAGTCCGTTCGACACCGTGTAGCCGAAGGACACCGGGCCGTCGAGCGGTGCGGTGAGGCTCACCCGGACGATGTGCTGGTCGACCACGTCGGCCTGGACGCCGGAACCGCTCGGCGGCCCGTCGAGTCCGGTGACGAGGAGGACGCCGCCGGCCGGGTCGAAGTCGGTCGCCGTCACGTCGGTGTCCTTCGACGAGAGCGTGGTGACGAAGACGGTCTTCGGCGTCGTCACCGGCGCGGCCGAGGCGTCGGGCGGCGCGAGCACGGTGATCCGGACCACGCCGCTCGCCGTCTTGGTTCCGTCCGAGACGGTGTACTCGAGCTGCCAGTCCCCCGGCGTCCGCGCTTCGACGCGCACGGTCCCGCTGTCGTAGCTCGGCGTCACCGTCAGGCCTGGCGCTGACGACACGCTCGTGAGGGTGACGGCACCGTTGCCCCCGCGGACGTGATCGAGCGGTTCCACCGTGAACGGCTTGTCGGCGTACCCGCTCACGGGGAAGCCCTCGGCGCGCAGCGGCACGTCGCCCTGCGCCGCCACCGTCACCGTGACCGGACCGCGACCGGTGTCCCGGCCGTCGCTGACGGTGACCTGCTGGACCCGGTCGCCGGTGCGACCGCTGTCGTTCCGGTAGTCGAGCAGGCCGTCCGGCGTGGTCGAGGTGTGGTCGCCCTCGGACGGGTCGGCCGACTCGAGGTACACCGGGTCGCCGTCGGGGTCGATCCAGTCGCCGAGGACGTTCGTCGAGACGTGCCCGCCCCGGACGACGTCGGCCCGTGTCGCGCGGACCTGCCGGGGCGGCTCGTTCTCGGACTCCGGCCGGACGGTCACCCGGACGGTCGCCGTCGCGGACCCCCCGTTGCCGTCGGTGATCGTGTACGGGAACGTCACGACACCGGTGGCCGCGGCGGGCAGGGAGACCTGCAGCTGTTGGCCGTCGGTGACGATCATGACGCGCGCCACCGAGTCGTCGACGTCGCCGACGTCGCTGACGACCAGCGGGTCGCCGTTCGGGTCGTGGTCGTTGAGCAGGACCGGGAGGGTCGTGGTGCGGCCAGGACGAGCACCGAGGTCGTCGTCGACCGCGACGGGCGGGGCCTGCTCCTTCTCGACCTCCGGGTCGTCGTCCGACGCCCGCTCCTGCTGCTGGTCGTCCTGCTCGTCGACGAGCTGCGCCCAGTTGTCGATGAGCTGACCGCTGCGGCCGACGGCCCAGGAGCGCCCGGTCTCCGGGTCGTTGGCCACCACGGTGCGCCCGTTGTGCACCACTTGGAGCGCCGCGCCGCCCGGAACCCGGTCGAGGTCCTGCACGGCACGACCGTCGCAGGTGTCGATCGCCTGCCCGCCACTCCACGCTCCGAACGTGCACCCGTCGTCGGTCCACGGTCGAGCGGCACGTCCGGAGACGGCGAGGGCGGACTGCTGCACGGCGCCGGAAGCGGACACACGGACGAGGCCGGCAGTGCCCGCGACCGTCACGTCGTCACCGGTGCTGGTCGACTGCTGCAACGCGGGTGCGGAGCCGACTCGGTCCCCCAGGTCGACGGTCCGCCCGTCGATCGAGAGCACGCCGTCGGTGCGGTCGAGGACGGCGATGTGGTCGCCGACGGTCGCGACCTGGAAGGCGTGCGTGCGGTCCATCCGGACGGATGAGCGGCGTTCCACGGTCGGGGTCGTACCCAGAGCGACGAGCGACGCGGTGCCGGTCCGCGGCGAGTACACCGCGACGTGGTCGGCAGACGCGTCGAACACGGCATCAGCGCCCAGGGTCAGTTGCGGGTCCGTCGAGGCGTCGAACTCGTCGAGGGAGTCCGCGGGTGTGGACCAGAGGTCGCCAGTGTCCGCGTTGCCGATGACGGCGGTGTCCCCGGCGAAGAGGACGGTCGGCGAACCCGTGGGCAGCGTGACGGCGTCACCCAGGGTGGCGTCCGCGACGTCGACCCGGGCCACCGTGCCCTTCGTCTGGTCGACCGCGTAGACCGTCGATCCGTGCTGCAGCACGGCAGTGGCGTCCGAGGAGGTCTCCACCGCGGTGTTCAGTTCGAGCACCTGTGGATTGACGCGGCCCACCGCTCCGTACTGCGCCGAGGGCACCCAGACCGTGCCGTCGCCGAGGTCGACGCGCTGTGCGTGGTAGCCGTTCGACACGAGCGCCGTCCCGGCGACGACCGCCCCGACGACGACGGCCACCGCGGTCGTCACGGTCGCGGAACGCCGGGCAGCGAGCAGCCGTCGGATCACCGGGCTCCGCCGATCGTGCCGCACCGCTCGACGCTGTCCGCCCCGGTGCGGCCGTCACGGTTCACCGCGACCCGGATGCACTGCTCGACGCCGGGGCGGCCGGTCGCGACGAACGTCGTCCCGGTCTGCTGGCTCGTCGCACCATCGGTCGTCACGACGAAGGTGTCGCCCTGCTGGAGGCCCGGATCGGTCCAGCGGAACGTCACGGCGGACGCACCGGCGGTGGCGCTGACGTCCGACACGACGGGTACGGCGTCGTCACCGCCGCGGGTGAGGACAGCCGCGGTGGTCACGGCAAGCGCCACCACCACGACCGAGGACAGGACGGTCGCCCAGACCAGAGCAGACCGCGATCCGCGGCGGCCGCGCGCGGTGGAGGCGGACCGGTGGACGGTCCCGACACTCTCTGACGCGCTCGCCACCGCGCCGCCGCGCAGGGTGGAGCGGGTCCGACGACGACGGCCCGACCGAGCTCCGGCCCCACCGCCACCCGCACCGACCGCCGCGATGACGGTCTGTTCGCCGGGGCGCGACGGTGTGGCGACCGCCCAGGCCTCGACCGCGACCTCGGCCGGGGTCTGCGGGAGACCGAGCTCGGCCTCGACCTGCTGGAACCCACGCACGAGTTCCATGACCGTCGGAGGTCGGTCCCGTGGGCGCCGCGAGAGCGCTGTACCCAGGACTCGTTCGAGGGTCGGTGGCACGTCGGGACGCCCGGTGGGCAGCGGTCCGCCCTTGTCGATCCGCGCCATGAGGTCGGCGGCGCCGTTCTTGCCGCCGGGCACCTCGAACGGACTCCGCCCGGCCAGGAGCGAGTACACGGTCGCTGCGAGCGAGTAGACCTCGGACTGGATCGTGCCGCGCGACTCGTCGCCGAGCACCTCCGGCGCCGACCACGGGATCGACATGCCGACGGGCTCGTCGGGATCGGCCTCTCCGAGGGTCGCGGCGATCCCGAAGTCCGACAGCACCGGGTTGCCGTAGGCCGTGAGCAGGATGTTCGACGGCTTCACGTCACGGTGCAGCACGCCGTCGCGGTGTGCGGTCTCGAGCGCCGAGCCGATCCGCACGCCGACCGAGAGGACCTGCGACACCGGGACCGGTTCGCGACGGTAGCGCTCGCTGATCGACGCCGAGCAGAGCTCCATGACGAGGTACGGGCGACCGTCCGCGGCGACGCTCGCCTGGAACACGGTGAGGATCGAGGGGTGGGTGCTGAGACGCGCCATCAGGTTCGCCTCGGCCTGGAACATCTGGCGGACGCGGTCGTCCACGACCTCGTCGAGCAGGACCTTGACCGCGACCTGGCGTCGGGGCATGTCCTGCTCGTAGAGGAACACGTCGGCGAAGCCACCGGAGCCGAGCACGTGCACCGGACTGAAGCCCGGAAGCACGGGAGGGCTCGACGGCAGTCTGCGGGCCATGGACGCTCCTTCCCGGCTGAGTGGCGTGGTCACGACGGCGTTGCGGGATTCTACCGGGCCTGGTCGTCCAGACCCGTTCGCAGCACGTCCCGTCGAGGTCAGTGACGCGGGAGGGTGTCCTCGATGTCGTCGGGCACCGCCGGGGCGTCGTCGACCTGCAGCACGACGACCGTGACGTTGTCCCGACCGCCGGCGATGACGGCGTCGCCCACGAGCCGCTCCGCGAGCTCCTGCGGGTCGTCGACCTTCGCAGCGATGCGCGAGATGCCGACGTCGCCGATCTCCTTCGTCAGGCCGTCCGAGCAGACCACGTAGCGGTCGCCGGTCCGGAGCGGGATGGTCCACCAGTCCGGCTCCGGCGGCTCGCCGAACCCGACGGCCCGGGTGATGACGTTGCTGTCCGGGTGGGACTCGGCGTCCTCGGCCCGGAGGACACCGGCGTCCACCATCTCCTGCACCACCGAGTGGTCGATCGTCAGTCGCTTCAAGGGTGCTCCCGCATCGCTGCGGTAGGTGCGCGAGTCACCGACGTTGAACACGAGTGCCGAGGGCTGTCCGTGCGTCGCGACGAGCGCCACGCCGGTGACGGTCGTGCCGGCACCGATGGCGTTGCCGCCCGCTGCCCGCTCGATGTCGGCGGTGGCGAGCAGCAGTGCCCGCTGGATGGTCTGCCGCGAGGCAAACGGTTCGGTGGTGGAGTCGCCGAGGCGGCGCACGACCGCGTCGGACGCCCGGTCACCCGCCAGGTGGCCACCCATGCCGTCCGCCACCACGAAGTAGGGGGCGTCGACGATGTAGCTGTCCTCGTTGTGGTCACGGCGGCGTCCGACGTCGGTCGCGGCCCCCCACGACAAGGTCAGCGTCGCACCGTTGCCGTCGGGCAAGTCGATGGCGTGGGAGGAGGCAGCACGGCCGAGTTCGGTCACGGTTCAGGGTCGCTCTCTGGGGGTTCGGGACGGACCGGTGGTGGACGGTGGAGACAAGAGGGGTCCGGACGACTCGCGACCGCCGGGAGGGACGGACCGCAGGTACGGCGACAGCACCTCGATGGTGGCGCCGTCCCCGATGTCGACAACCGTACCGGTCAGCACGACCATCGAGGCACCCGAGGGCATCCGGTGCGGCGGGGCGCCGGGAGCGCGGACGACCGTGCCGTTCGTGGCGTGCAGGTCGTCGACGACGGCGGTGGACCCGGCGGCGTGGAACAGGACGTGGGAGGAGGACACCACTCCGCCCGGCGAGGGCACGGTCACGAGTTCCGGCACCGGGCCCTGGACGACCCGCGGGGGGCCGGGCCGCCGGCCGACGACGACGGGACGGTCCAGGCGGTACACCCGTACCCCGATCCGGATCGAGGGGACGTCCGCGGGGAGGCCGGCCTCCTGGTCCGGGCGAGACGACGCCGGAGTCCGATGACGCCCGGGACGAACGAAGGTGTCGTCGAGCTGCCCCGGAGCGGTGGTCGCCCGACGCCGGTCCGCCGCACGCAGCACGGTGTCGTCGAGCTGGTCCTCGTCGTCCTGCACGTGCGGCTCCTCCGGTCGGCACCACAACCGTAGACGATGCGGTGCACCCGGTCTCATCCACGCCACGCCGCCCGGATGCCCAGCGTGCAACTGCGGAGCACCAGTTGCGCGAGCGGGTCGTCAGCGCGCAGGTCGAGCGCGTACCGCGCCCGCGTCTCGGCACGGAGCTCCGCGCCCAGAGCCCACGCGCACCACGCACCGAGCCCGAGTGCTCCCCCGACGCCGACCACGGACTGTCCGGAGTCGCGTTCCCCGGACCACTGACGCCAGGCGTCCACACAACGGTCGCCGGCCCGTCGCACCCGGTCGCGGTCGGGCTCCGGACCGGATCCGAGCAGCGCCGAGGGCATCGGGTCGGTGAACGGATCGTGCCCGCTGATGCCGATCGGGTCGTCGGCGTCCGGGTCGGCCAGGAACCCGAGGAGCGCCACGCGGGTCGACAGCGCGCCGCACGCCGTCGTGAGCGCGATGCCGCCCGCCGTGGTCAGGGGGCCCGGTGCGACGAGGGCGCGAGCAGCGCTCGGCAGCGTGACGGCAGCGGCGATCTCGTGACTGTGGCGAGGGGAAGTCGGGGGCGTGGGTCCGGTCGTGGTGTCTGTGGTTCGCATGCAGGCGAGCCTGACGTGGGTCGGGCCTCCAGGACGGCCGCTCCAGCGACCAGTGGACGGCCAACCGTCGCGACCGCCCTGTGGAGGGACGGAGGTCAGACCGCCACGGGCTCGAGACTCTCGGCGACCAGGTCCCAGCCGTTCCCGACCTGCTCGATGACGACTCCGTGCGCCGCAGCCCAGGCGGCGAGTTCCACCATCGAGGAAACCGACGCCTGGGTCCGCCCGAGCAGCGAGACGAGCCACCCCTTCGCCGTCTTGTTCCAGTGGTTCAGTGCCTTGCGTCGACCGTCTCCGGCGACGCTGACCACGCGCAGGGGAACGCTGTCCGGAACCGGCGCGAGCGCGCGGTAGCCCTCCGACCGGAGGTCGAGGACCAGCCCCGGCGGACGGGTCGCCAGCGCCGCTGATGCCGGAACAGACCAGTGCGACGCGAGCCGGATCCCGGGGAGCCGGGAATCGTGCGACAGCCGGTACGCGGGGATCCGGTCCCCCGCGCCCACCGGTCCGAACATCGCGGACTGCACGACGACGTGACGATCCCACCAGGCGCGCGTCCCCGCGTCCGCGGTCAAGGCGTCCAGCGGGTCATAGAGCACGCCCGTGTACCGCTCGACGGCCGGCATGGTCGGACTGGTCTCGAGGACCATGTTGCGGAGTCGTTCGGCGACCGACTTCGGCCCGAGCTTCAACGCCGTCCGCGCGGAGCTCTCCTCAGAACTGACGGAGCGGGCCGCGGTGATCACCGCGGCCCGCTCTGTGGCCAGTTCCGGGAACGAGAGCTCACCCAGATCGAGCGAGCTCTCTGTGTCCCCGCCCTCCCGCTTCGTCTCGGACGGCGGGAGGAGGACGGTCAGTCCGGTCAGGACGCCAGCGCGGCCTGCCGCGCAACGATCGTGACCGTGTCGTGCTCGACGGAGAGGAAGCCGTCCTCCGCGTCGACCGCGACCGTGGAGCCGTCGGCCCGCGTGATGCGGACCTGACCCTGCGCGAGGATCGCGAGCATCGGCTCGTGTCCCGCGAGGATGCCGATCTGGCCCTCGGTCGTGCGCGCGACGACCATGGTGGTGTCGCCCGACCAGACCTCGCGGTCAGCCGAGACGACGCTCACGGTGAGACCCGCCATCTCAGCGGTTCTCCTTCTGGATCTGAGCCCACTTCTCTTCCACGTCGTTGATGCCACCGACGTTGAAGAACGCCTGCGTCGCGACGTGGTCGAACTCGCCATCGGCGATGGCGCGGAAGGACTCGATGGTGTCCTTGAGGGGCACCGTGGAGCCCTCGACACCGGTGAACTTCTTCGCCATGTAGGTGTTCTGGGACAGGAACTGCTGGATGCGACGGGCGCGCTCCACCGTGATCTTGTCCTCTTCGGAGAGCTCGTCGACACCGAGGATGGCGATGATCTCCTGCAGCTCCTTGTTCTTCTGGAGGATCTGCTTGACGCGCGTGGCGGTCTCGTAGTGGTCGGCGCCCAGGTACCGGGGGTCCATGATCCGTGACGTGGAGGTCAGCGGGTCGATGGCCGGGTAGAGACCCTGCGACGCGATCTCGCGGGAGAGCTCCGTGGTGGCGTCGAGGTGGGCGAACGTGGTCGCCGGCGCCGGGTCGGTGTAGTCGTCAGCCGGCACGTAGATCGCCTGCAGCGAGGTGATCGAGTGGCCACGCGTCGAGGTGATGCGCTCCTGGAGCACACCCATCTCGTCAGCGAGGTTCGGCTGGTAGCCCACCGCGGACGGCATGCGACCGAGCAGCGTGGAGACCTCGGAACCGGCCTGCGTGAAGCGGAAGATGTTGTCGATGAAGAGCAGGACGTCCTGCTTCTGCACGTCGCGGAAGTACTCCGCCATCGTCAGCGCCGACAGGGCGACACGGAGGCGCGTCCCCGGCGGCTCGTCCATCTGGCCGAACACGAGGGCCGTCTTGTCGAAGACCCCTGCCTCTTCCATCTCACCGATGAGGTCGTTGCCCTCACGGGTGCGCTCACCGACACCGGCGAACACCGACACACCGCCGTGGTCCTGCGCGACACGCTGGATCATCTCCTGGATGAGGACGGTCTTGCCGACGCCCGCACCACCGAAGAGACCGATCTTGCCACCCTGCACGTACGGGGTGAGGAGGTCGATGGACTTGATGCCGGTCTCGAACATCGAGGTCTTGGACTCGAGCTGGTCGAAGGCCGGGGCCTTGCGGTGGATCGGCCAGCGCTCGGTGATCTCGATCTTCTCGTCGGAGTTGAGCACGTTGCCGAGGACGTCGAAGACCTTGCCCTTGGTGACGTCGCCGACGGGGACCGAGATCGGAGCGCCCGAGTCACGGACTTCCTGACCACGGACCAGGCCGTCGGTCGGCTTCAGGGAGATGGCACGGACGAGGTCGTCGCCGAGGTGCTGCGCGACCTCGAGGCCGATCTCCTGCGACGACTCACCGATGGTGATGGTCGTGAACAGGAGGTTGTACATCTCCGGGATCGCGTCATGCGGGAACTCGATGTCGACGACGGGACCCGTGACACGGGCGATCCGGCCGACACCGGGCGCCGACGACGTCTCGACCGCGGTGGTTGCGGTGTCGGTCATGGCTGGTGCCTTCCTGGGGTGGGTGTCTGTCCGCGCACGCGGCGGACTACTTCTTCTTCGACGAGAGGGCGTCGGCGCCGCCGACGATCTCGGAGATCTGCTGCGTGATCTCGGCCTGTCGCGCGTTGTTCGCGAGACGGGTGAAGTCACGGATCAGGGAGTCGGCGTTGTCGCTCGCCGCCTTCATGGCCTTCTGACGGGCGGCGTGCTCGGAAGCAGCCGACTGCAGCATGGCGTTGAAGATGCGGCTCTCGATGTAGACCGGGAGGAGCGAGTCGAGCACCGCGTCGGCGTCCGGCTCGAACTCGTAGAGCGGGAGCGGCTCGTCGCCCTGGGGCTCGTCCACTCCGTCCACGACCTCGAGCGGCAGCAGGCGGACGACCTGCGGCTCCTGCGTGGCGAGGCTGAGGAACCGGTTGAAGACGATGTGGATCTCGTCCACGCCACCCTCTGCGGTGTCCTGCAGGAACTTCGCCACGACGGCGTCGCCGATCTCCTTGGCGGTCGAGAACTCCGGCTGGTCGGTGTTGCCGACCCACTGCTGCTCCGACGCGCGCTCGCGGAACGTGAAGTACCCGACGGACTTGCGCCCGACCAGGTAGTACACGATGTCCTTGCCCTCGCTGCGGAGCAGGGAGGCGAGCTCCTCGCCCTGCTTGAGGACGTTCGTGCTGAACGCGCCGTTGAGACCGCGGTCCGAGGTGAACAGCACCACGGCCGCGCGGGTCGACGTCGCCGGCTCGGTGGTCAGCACGTGGTCGACGTTCGAGAACGTCGCCACGGCCGACACGGCCCGGGTCACCGCACGGGAGTACGGACCGGACGCGGCCATGCGGGCTTGCGCCTTCTGGATCCGCGACGCCGAGATCAGCTCCATGGCGCGCGTGACCTTCTTCGTGGTCTTCGCGGACTTGATCCGCTGACGGTAGACCCGGACCTGCGCTGCCATCTAGCGACGACCCTTGACGATCTGCTCCTGGTCGACGTCCTCGGAGTCCGCGGCGTCGAACTGCTCCGAGCCGAGCGTCTTGCCGTCGCTCGTTTGGAAGCTCTTCGTGAACTCGTCGATCTGCTTCGACATCTCGGCGACGGTGTCGTCGCTGAGCTGGTTCGTCTCGCGCAGGGTCGTGAGCACGTCGGAGTTGCGACGCAGGTGGTCGAGCAGCTCGGACTCGAAACGCAGCACGTCCGGCACGGGGACCGTGTCGAGCTTGCCGTTGGTGCCGGCCCAGATCGAGACGACCTGCTCCTCCACCGGGTACGGCGAGTACTGCGGCTGCTTGAGCAGCTCGGTCAGGCGGGCACCACGGTCGAGCTGACGACGCGACGCCTGGTCGAGGTCGGACGCGAACATCGCGAACGCCTCGAGCGAGCGGTACTGCGCCAGTTCGAGCTTCAGGGTGCCGGAGACCTTCTTGATCGACTTCACCTGGGCGTCACCACCGACGCGGGACACCGAGATGCCCACGTCGACGGCCGGACGCTGGTTCGCGTTGAAGAGGTCCGACTGCAGGAAGATCTGGCCGTCGGTGATCGAGATCACGTTGGTCGGGATGTACGCCGAGACGTCGTTCGCCTTCGTCTCGATGATCGGGAGACCCGTCATCGATCCGGCGCCGAGCTCGTCGGACAGCTTCGCGCAACGCTCCAGCAGACGGGAGTGCAGGTAGAAGACGTCACCCGGGTATGCCTCGCGTCCCGGCGGACGACGCAGGAGGAGCGACACCGCACGGTAGGCCTCGGCCTGCTTCGACAGGTCGTCGAAGATGATCAGGACGTGCTTGCCCTGGTACATCCAGTGCTGGCCGATGGCCGAGCCGGTGTAGGGGGCCAGGTACTTGAAGCCGGCCGGGTCGGAGGCCGGAGCGGCGACGATGGTCGTGTACTCCATCGCGCCGGCGTCCTCGAGCGCACCCTTGACGGAGGCGATCGTGGAGCCCTTCTGACCGATGGCGACGTAGATGCAGCGGACCTGCTTGTTCTCGTCGCCGGAGTCCCAGTTGGCCTTCTGGTTGATGATCGTGTCGATCGCGATGGCCGTCTTGCCGGTCTGGCGGTCACCGATGATCAGCTGACGCTGGCCGCGGCCGACGGGGATCATCGCGTCGATCGCCTTGATGCCGGTCTGCATCGGCTCGTGGACCGACTTGCGGGACATGACGCCCGGCGCCTGCAGCTCGAGGGCACGACGACCCTCGGCGGCGATCTCGCCGAGACCGTCGATCGGGGCACCGAGCGGGTCGACGACCCGGCCGAGGAATGCGTCGCCGACGGGGGCGGAGAGGACCTCACCCGTGCGGGTGACTTCCTGGCCCTCTTCGACGCCGGAGAACTCGCCGAGCACGATGGCACCGATCGAGTCCTCGTCGAGGTTCTGGGCGAGGCCGAGCGTGCCGTCCTGGAAGCGGATCAGCTCGTTGGCCATGACGCCGGGGAGGCCTTCGACGTGGGCGATGCCGTCACCGGCGTCGGTGACGTGCC
This sequence comes from Curtobacterium sp. MCPF17_047, assembly GCF_003234045.1. NCBI lineage: Bacteria > Bacillati > Actinomycetota > Actinomycetes > Micrococcales > Microbacteriaceae > Curtobacterium > Curtobacterium sp. MCPF17_047. Next base: position 234,742 of record NZ_QKSF01000002.1, read on the forward strand.
CGACCTCGGCCGTGGAGGCCTTCGTCGGCTCGTAGTTCGAGACGAAGTCCTTCAGGGCATCACGGATCTCATCGGGGCTGATGGTGATGTCTGCCATGGGATTTTCCTTGTTGGTTTCCGGGGCCCTTCGGCTCCGAGAGGGTGATGCTGCCGGGCGGGGCAGTTCCCGTTGTGGACTTGGAGGGACGAGTCCGACCGTACGCTCAGCCGGCGAGCTGCAGACGGAGGTCTGCGAGCCGCGTCGCGACGGTGCCGTCGATGACGTCGCCGCCGACCTGCACGCGCACCCCGCCGACGACCGAGGGGTCGACGACGCGGTTCACGGTGATGTCCCGTCCGTAGCGCTGCGCGATCCCCCGGGCGACACGAGCCGCCTGGTCGTCGGACAGCGGCGTCGCCGTGATGACCGTGGCGACGAGCTTGTCCGCCTGGTCTGCGACGATCCGGGAGGCGTCACGCACGATCTCGCCGATGCGGCGGCCGCGGGGCTGCTGCACGAGGTTCGACACGATGGTGATCGTCTGCTGCGACACCTTGCCGGCCAGCAGACGCTCCGCGAGGGAGCCCTTCTGGTCGGCGCTGCCGAGCTTGGTCCCGAGCGCGAGCTCGAGTCCGGCGTCCGAACGGACCGCGGTCTCGAAGGCGAACAGCTCGGCCTCGATCGAGGTCGACTGGTCCGCCGTGGCGGCCACGGCGCGTACCGCTGCGTCCTCGATGCCGGCAAGCAGGTCACCCTGCGACGACCAGCGCGAACCGGCCACGGCGGCCAGGACGGCGCGCGTGGCGTCGCTCTGTCCGGCGAAGACGCGGTCGATGAGGACCTTCTTGCCTGCGGTGTCGGCTGTCGGGTCGGCGAGCAGGTTGAGCAGCTGCGGCGCCCGGGCGATCGCTCGCCCGGAGGCGAAGATCTGTGCTCCGACGCCCAGGTCGACGGCACCGCCGAGGTCGGCGAGCACCGCCCTGGTGGACGTCATCGCTTCGCGGGTGGCGCTGCGCATGCTCAGTGCTCCGTTCCGGCCGCCGTCTGGGCACCCTGCGACGACTCGAGGTCGGCGAGGAAGCGGTCGACGACGGCGGTCGCCTTGGCGTCGTCCTGGAGGGACTCGCCGATGACACCCGACGCGAGGCCGAGTGCGAGCGTGCCGACCTCGGAGCGGAGCGACTGGAGCGCGCTCTGGCGCTCTGCCTCGATCTGCGCCTGGGCGTTCGCGGTGATGCGTGCGGCGTCGGCGCTGGCCTGCTCGCGGACCTCGTTGCCGATCGCGGTGGCGTCGGCACGGGCCTGCTCACGGATGCGCGATGCCTCGGCACGCGCATCAGCCAGCTGCTTGTTGTACTCGTCGAGCGCAGCAGCGGCCTGTTCCTGGGCGGCTTCGGCCTTCTTGATGCCGCCTTCGATGGCCTCGGTGCGCTCATCGAGCATCTTCGTGATCCGCGGCGTGACGACACGCCACATCACGATGAAGATGATGACGAAGGCCACCGCCGACCACAGGATGTCGTACCACTCGGGGATCAGCGGATTGTGGGCCGCTTCCTCCGCCGCGATGATGAGTGCAGTCTGCATCGAGAAGCCTTACGCGGTGAAGATGAAGTACGTCGCGATGCCGATGAAGGCAAGGGCCTCGGTGAAGGCGATACCGATGTACATGAGGGTGGTGAGGCGACCCTGGAGCTCGGGCTGGCGGGCCACGGACTCGATGGTCTTGCCGACGACGATGCCGACGCCGATGGCCGGGCCGATCGCAGCGAGGCCGTAGCCAACCGTCGCGATGTTGCCGTTGATCTCCGCGAGAACGGTCGTTGCGTCCACGTGTTTTCCTTTCGAGGTGCGGGTCCGACGAGTGTCGGTCCCGTAGGGGGTCAGAAGGGTGTCAGTGCTCGTCAGCCAGCGCGAGCTGGATGTAGACGGCCGTCAGCAGCATGAAGACGTACGCCTGGAGCAACCCGACGAGGACTTCGAAGAAGCTGAAGGCGATGCCGAACGCGAGCGTCCCGACACCGAACAACTTGAAGAGGCTCTCCGCGTCGAAGAAGAAGAACCAGGTCGCCGAGAAGAACAGGACGAGGAGCAGGTGCCCCACGACCATGTTCATCAGGAGTCGCAGCGTCAGCGTGATCGGACGGAGCACGAAGGTGGAGACGAGCTCGATCGGCGTCACGATGATGTACAGCGGCCACGGCACCCCGGGCGGGAAGAGCGAGTTCCGGAGGAACGTGCCCGGGTGCTTGCGGAGCCCGGCGTAGATGAACGCGACGTAGGCGACGATCGCGAGGATCATCGGCATCGCGATGCGGCTGGTACCGGCGATGTTCATGAACGGGACGAGTCCCGTGAGGTTCATGAACAGGACGCCGAAGAAGATCGTCGCGAGGAGCGGCAGGAAACGCTTGCCGTCCTTCTCACCCAGGTTGTCGAAGGTGTTCCGACGGACGACGTCGAAGGCGTACTCGATGAATGCCTGTCCACGGTTGGGGACCAGCTTGAGCGCGCGGGTTCCGGCGAACGCGAAGACGAGGAGCACGGCCACCGCGAAGAAGCGGATGAGGACGATGCGGTCCATCTCGAACGCAGTACCGGCGAAGAAGATCGGGTCCGGGAAGAACTCGTTGATCGACGGACCATGGAACTCGGCGGCCTTGCTGCTCCCCGCCGCGACGGGGTTACCCGCAGCGATGAGGGACAGGGGAAGAGCGTGGGATAGCAGCGCTGTCTCCTGTGTCGGGGCGCGCACGCATGGCACGCGGAGGTGGACTGGTGTGGAGGCTTGCCCGTCCGAGCTCATGCTCCGGCAGCGGGCTCCCGAAGCCTATCAGGTGTGTGCGGCTTCTCGGGCTCTCAGGCAGCGGGGCCGTGATCCTCAGCGTCCGTTCGGTCTCCCGGCAGCTCGACGCCGATCGGGACGCGCGCACGTGCGATGACGGTGACGTCGATGACGAGCGAACCGATCACACCGATGATGATCGCGATCGCGAGGACGGGCGTGTTGACCCAGTCACGGTCCTTGAGTGCCACGAGCACGACGATGAACAGGACGAACTTCACCAGGAAGGTGCCCATGATCGTGCCGAAGAAGGCGCCGGAGATCATCTGACCGCCGGAGAACCGGATCGCCAGGAGCACGCTGACCGCGGTGAGCCCGCAGAACACGACGCTCAACACCGCACCGATCAGCCCGCCGGTCAGCCCGGGGCCGCCCGCGACGAACCAGCCGACGACACCCCCGACGATGGCGAGGGCACCGGCGAGGACCGCGCCCTGCAGGAGGATGCGGCGGAACACCGGCCGGACGTGGTCGAGGCCGTTCGGGGTGGTCACGAGGGGTCTCCAGAGATCGGGTGGGACGAGGGGCGGGTGGGTGCGTCACGGATGGAGGCGGCGCGGTCCAACGGGTCGAGACTGGCGTCCACGGCTCCCCCGTTCCGGGCGGTCGTCTGCGCGGCGATCTCCACGCGCTTGCGTCCGAGCGGCGCGAACGTGGCGATGGCGCACGCCGTGAAGCCGACGGCGACGAAGGCCGTGACCCACCACCAGTTGACGAAGAGGAACAGCAGGCAACCGAACGCGACGGTCGCCGTCCACGCGTAGAAGACCAGCACCGCGTGGAAGTGCGAGTGCCCCATGTCCAGCAGGCGGTGGTGCAGGTGCTTCCGGTCGGCGGAGAAGGGTGACTTGCCGGCACTGACGCGACGGACCACGGCGAGGGCGAAGTCCAGGATCGGCACGACGAGGATCGCGAAGGGCAGCAGGATCGGGATGAACGCCGGCAGCAGGTCGGTGCGGGTGCGCACGGCGGCTGGGTCGATGTTGCCCGTGATCGACACCGCACTGGTGGCCATCAGGAACCCGACCAGAAGTGCGCCGGCGTCACCCATGAACAGCTTCGCGGGGTGCCAGTTGAGCACGAGGAACCCGGCACAGGCACCGACCAGCACCGCGGTCAGCAGCGACGGCAGGTTGAAGAAGAACTCCGTCTCGACCACCACGCGGTTGATGAAGAACGTGTAGAGGAAGAACACCCCACCGGCGATGATCGCGACGCCGGCGACCAGACCGTCCAGGCCGTCGATGAAGTTGACTGCGTTCATCACCAGGACGACGGCGAGCACCGTGAAGATCAGGCTCATGTAGGACGAGCCGACGCCGAGCGTGTTGCCGATCGGCAGTGAGACGATCGCGACGCCCTGCCACGCGAGGATGCCTGCGGCGATGATCTGGCCCGCGAGCTTCGTCATCCAGTCGAGGTCCCAGATGTCGTCCGCGACACCGAGCACCACGATGATCGTCGCCCCGGCAAGGACGGCCAGCACCCGCCCCGGCTCCGCGAAGACGAGCCGGAAGTAGTCCTGGCCGGCGATCGCCGGGAAGAGGAACCACGCGCAGAGCAGCGACACGATCACGCCGAGGAACATCGCGATGCCGCCGAGTCTCGGCGTCGGGGTGCGGTGCACGTCCCGTTCGCGGACCTTCGGGTACCACCTGTACCTGACGCCGAGCTTCCAGACGAGCCAGCTCACCAGGAAGCTCACGACCGCCGAGATGACCCCCGCGAGCAGGTAGAACTTCACCGCAGGAGGTCGTCCCCGACGACCCGCCTGATCTCGTCGTCGGAGATCACGCCGTGGCGCACGATCCGCAGGCCGTCGCCCGCGGCCAGGCCGGTGGCGTCGACGATCGTGGAGCCGGTCGAGGAGGCGGTGCCCTCGTGCACGGGGATCGCGCCTCCGTCGAGGTACACCGCGATGCTGTCGCCGAGCATCCGTTCGGCCTCGTCGATGTCCATCGCGGCGGGCTCACCGGTCGCGTTCGCGGACGACACTGCGAGCGGCCCCACTTCCTGGAGGAGCTCGAGGGCGATGCGCGAGTCCGGCATCCGGAGCGCCACGGTGCCGCGTGTCTCGCCGAGGTCCCAGTCGAGGGACGGCTGCGCGCGGAGGATGACGGTGAGACCGCCGGGCCAGAACTCGTCGACGAGTCGTCGCACCGCTTCGGGGACCTCGCTGGCGAGGGCGTCCATCGTCGCCACGCCCGGGATGAGCACGGGCGGTGGGGACTGCCGCGTCCGGCCCTTCGCGTCCAGGAGGCGCTGCACGGCCTGCGCGCTGAACGCGTCCGCGGCGACGCCGTACACGGTGTCGGTGGGGACGACGACGAGTTCACCGCGACCGAGGGCGGCTCGGGCGAGCCGCATCCCGGTGAGGAGCCCGTCGGGGTCGGAGCAGTCGTATCGGGAAGCCATGACCTGCACGATGATAGTGCGCGAGGATGGGGGGCATCGTGAACGAGACGCCAGCGCCCCCACTCCTGTTCCTCTTCGACATGGACGACGTTCTCGTCCGCTACGACTGGAAGACCCGCATGGCCGGACTCTCCGAGCTGACGGGACACGACTTCGTCGAGCTCCGGCGCCGCTGGTGGGACACCGGCAGCGAGCAGCGCGCCGAGGCGGGGCACTTCGCGGACGGCGACGAGTACCTGGCCGCCTTCCAGGAGGCCATGGGCTGCGACGTCGACGAGGCCGAGTGGGCCCGGGTCCGCGGCGCCGCGATGACCGAGCTGCCCGACCGGCTCGAAGCGGTCCGGATCGCCAAGGAGCACGGCCGGGTGGCGCTCCTCACGAACAACGGTCCGTTGGCCCGACGCTGGCTGCACGAGTGGGTGCCGTCCCTGCCTCCGCTGTTCGGCGAACACCTGGACACGTCGAGCAGGTTCGGTGCGCGCAAGCCCGAGCAGGACGTCTTCCGGCGGGTGCTCGAGCACCACGGCGTCCCCGCCGAGCGGACGTTCTTCGCCGACGACATGCCGGAGAACGTCGCCGGCGCTCGGAGTGTCGGCATCACAGCCGTCCTGGTCGAGCACGACACCGACCTGCGGCACGCGGTCCGGACCTTCGTCGCGGCGCACGAGACCACGCCCGTCCCGACGAACGCCCAGCCGGCCCCCGCCTGACCGCCGACCGGGAGGCTCGACCCAGGTCCGCCTAGCGCGTGGCGGTGGTCGTGCGGTCGCGTCCGGTGAGGTCGACGTGCGTCTCCGGTGATCGGAAGCCGCGCGCGGCGAGGACCGCTCGGACCCCGGCACCCTGCTGTTCGGCGTGCTCGACCACGACGAGACCACCGGGCACGAGCAACCGCCACGCGGTCTCGGTCAGGGCGCGCACGGCGTCGAGGCCGTCGGGTCCGCCGTAGAGCGCGAGTGCCGGGTCGTGGTCGCGGACCTCGGGGTCGATCGGCACCGCGTCGTCCGGGACGTACGGCGGGTTCGACACGACGACCGAGACCTGTCCGTCGAGCTCCGGGAACGCGTCGGCGAGGTCGCCCTCAACGAGTCGCACGGTGCCGCCGTGGGCGTCGACGTTGCACCGGGTCCACGGGAGGGCCTCGGCCGACCGCTCGACGGCGTACACGACGGCGTTCGGAACCTCGGTGTCCATGGCGATGGCGATCGCACCGCTCCCGGCACCGAGATCGACCGCGATCGGCTCGGGGACCGCGGTGGCGCGGAGCGCGTCGATGCCGAACTGCACGACCGACTCGGTCTCGGGTCGTGGCACGAACACCCCCGGTCCGACGGACAGGGTGAGCGCACGGAAGTGGGCTTCGCCGGTGACGTGCTGCAGTGGCTCGCGGGTGACACGTCGCGCCACCGCGTGCCGGAAGCGTTCGACGTGCTCGGCTGCGATCGCTCCCCCGGTCAGCGCCCGGGCCTGCACCGCGCCACGAGAGGTGTCGGTCGCCCACGCCAGCAGCAGCTCGGCGTCGACCTGCGGCGTGGGCACACCCGCTGCCGACAGCGCCGCGACCGCCTCACGCAGGAGGCGGTCCGCGGCGAACGTCGGCTGCGGGAGGTCCACGCCGCTCAGGCGTCCTGGTCGCCGATGGCGGCCAGTCGAGCCTCTTCGTCCGCTGAGATGGCGGACTGGATGACCGGCTCGAGCGCACCGTTCATGACACGGTCGAGGTCGTACGCCTTGTAGCCGGTGCGGTGGTCCGCGATCCGGTTCTCCGGGAAGTTGTACGTCCGGATGCGCTCCGAACGGTCCATCCCGCGGATCTGCGACTTGCGCGCGTCCGACGCCAGGGCGTCGAGCTCCTCCTGCTGACGAGCGAGGATCCGGGCACGCAGGACGCGCATCCCCGCCTCTCGGTTCTGCAGCTGCGACTTCTCGTTCTGCATCGCGACCGTGATGCCCGTCGGGAGGTGCGTGATGCGCACCGCGGAGTCCGTCGTGTTGACGGACTGCCCACCCGGACCCGACGACCGGTACACGTCGATCTTCAGGTCGTTCTGGTTGATCTCGACCTCTTCGGGCTCGTCGACCTCGGGGAAGACGAGCACCCCGGTGGTCGAGGTGTGGATACGACCCTGCGACTCGGTCTGCGGCACCCGCTGCACACGGTGCACCCCGCCCTCGTACTTCAGGTGCGCCCACACGCCCTGGGACGGGTCCGTCGTGTTCGACTTGATCGCGACCTGGACGTCCTTGTACCCGCCGAGGTCGGACTCGGTGCGCTCGAGGAGCTCGACCTTCCAGCCCTTGCCCTCGGCGTAGTGCGAGTACATCCGGAGCAGGTCGGCCGCGAACAGCGCCGATTCCTCGCCGCCCTCGCCGCCCTTGATCTCCATGATCACGTCGCGGCCGTCGTCCGGGTCGCGCGGGATGAGGAGTCGGCGGAGGCGCTCCTGGCGTTCGGCCAGCTGCCCCTCGAGCCCGGGGACCTCTTCCGCGAACGCCTCGTCCTCACGCGCGAGTTCCCGGGCGGCGGCGAGGTCGTCCCCCGCCGCCTGCCAGGCTTCGTACGCGGCCTTGATCTGGCTGAGTTCGGCGTACCGCCGGTTGACCTTCTTCGCACGGGCCGGGTCGGCGTGGAGCGCGGGGTCCGACAGCTGCTGCGTCAGTTCCTCGTGTTCCGCCAGCAGCCCTGCCACCGACTCGAACACGCGTTACTCCTGGTGGCCGTTGCCGTGGTGACCGCTGGTCGCCGGCACCGACTTCTGGATCTGGACCAGGAACTCGACGTTCGACTGCGTCTCCCGGAGGTTCCGCAGCACCACGTCGAGCGCCTGCTGCGGGTCGAGCCCGGCGAGGGCACGACGCAGGCGCCAGGTGATCGCGACCTCGTCGGCGGAGAGCAGCTGCTCCTCCCGACGGGTCCCGGAGGCGTTGATGTCGACGGCGGGGAAGATCCGCTTGTCGGCCAGGTGACGGTTGAGGCGGAGCTCCATGTTGCCGGTGCCCTTGAACTCCTCGAAGATCACCTCGTCCATCTTCGACCCGGTCTCGACGAGAGCGGTGGCGAGGATGGTCAGCGAGCCGCCGTTCTCGATGTTGCGGGCGGCGCCGAAGAAGCGCTTGACCGGGTAGAGCGCAGCCGAGTCCACGCCACCGGAGAGCACGCGGCCCGACGGCGGGGTGGCGAGGTTGTACGCGCGGCCCAGACGGGTGATGGAGTCGAGCAGCACCACGACGTCGTGGCCGAGCTCCACCAGGCGCTTGGCACGCTCGATGGCGAGCTCGGCGACCGTGGTGTGGTCCTCGGCGGGGCGGTCGAAGGTCGAGGCGATGACCTCGCCCTTCACCGTGCGCTGCATGTCGGTGACCTCTTCGGGACGCTCGTCCACCAGGACGACCATCAGGTGCGCCTCCGGGTTGTTCTTCGAGACGGCGTTCGCGATCGCCTGCAGGACGACGGTCTTGCCGGCCTTCGGCGGGGAGACGATCAGGCCGCGCTGGCCCTTGCCGATCGGCGACACGAGGTCGATGATCCGCGTCGACAGCTTCGCCGGCTCGGTCTCGAGGCGCAGACGCTCGTTCGGGTACAGCGGGGTGAGGTCCTGGAAGTCGACTCGGGCGGCGGCCTCGTCGGCGGTCTGACCGTTGATCGTGTCGATCTTGACCAGTGCGTTGTACTTCTGACGGCTCTGCTGCTCGTTGTCACGCGGCTGCTTGATCGCGCCGACGACGGCGTCGCCCTTGCGCAGGTGGTACTTCTTCACCTGGCCGAGGGAGACGTAGACGTCCTCCGGCCCCGGCAGGTAGCCCGTGGTGCGGACGAAGGCGTAGTTGTCGAGCACGTCGAGGATGCCGGCGATCGGGATGAGGACGTCGTCCTCGGTGACCTCGGGCTCGAACTCGTCGTTCTGGCCGCCGCGACCGCGCTTGCGGTCACGCTGCCGGCGGGTGCGCCCGTTCTCGGCTTCCTGCTCGGCGGCGCGCTGCTGCTCGCCACGCTGCTGGTCGCCACGCTGCTGCTCGCCGCGCTGCTGTTCCGGCTGCTTCTGGTCCTGCTGCTTCTGGTCGCGCTGCGCGTCGCGCTGGTCCTGCTGCTTCTGCTGGCCGTTCTGCTGCTTGCCGTTCTGCTGCTGGGCCGGCTTCTGCTCGGGCTCGGCCTGCTGCTGAGCGGGCTTCTGCTCGCCCTGGTCGGCCTGGTCGGCGTTCTGCCCGCGGCCACGACCGCGGCCACGGCTGCGTCGGCCACGACGGGCGCCGCCCTCGGTCTGGTCGCCCTGGTCGGACTGGTCGTTCTGCTGGCCCTCGTCCTGGCGGGCGTCGTCCTGGACGGCGTCCTGGTCGCCCTGCTCGACGGCGTCCGCGACCGGGACCTGGGTCTCGGCGGTGGCACCGCGCGACTCCTGAGTGTCGGCCTGCTGCGCCTGACGGTCGCGGCCGCGACCACGACGCTGGCCACTCTGGGCGGCTTCCTGGGCGTCCTTCTCGGCACGGACCTGGTCGAGACCGGCGAGGAGGTCCTCGGTGCCGGTGTGCCCGGCGTTGGTGTGCGAGACCGCAGCGGTCGGCTCGGCGGTGACCGTGCCTCCCGAGGTGACGCGGCGGCTGCGACGGCCGCGCGGTGCGGACTCGGCGGGGGCCTCGGTGGTCTGCGCGGCCGGAGCCTGCGCGATGTCGACCTGCGTGGCGGGCGCCTCGGCCGCTGCCGGTGCGACCTCGGCAGCCGGGGTGCCGGTGCCGGCACCGTCGAGGACCGGCGTCTCCGAGGCGGACGCCTCGGCCGGTCGCTTGTCCTCGATCGATGCGATCAGGTCGCCCTTGCGGAGCTTCGAGAGCCCGGTGATGCCGAGAGACGAGGCGATGCGCTGGAGCTCCGGGAGACGGAGCGTGCGCAGGTCAGTGGGGATCTCCACCGAGGTGGAGGTGGTGACGTCGGTCACGATGCTGTTGTTCCTTCCGACCGCAGAACGCGGAGAGTTTCCACCGGACCCGTGGCAGCGTGCAACGGCCGTCGTTCAGACGACGGACCGGGAACGGTGATCTGGCCAAGAACGGTGATCTGGAGAGAGTGCCCCACGCACCGGATCAGGCTGGCGGTCGACCGTGGATGGTCGAGGCCTGCGCGAGATCGGCTTCGAGCGTCGGGAGCGCCTTCACTGTAGCACCACCCAGATCGACGGCCAGCATGAGCGGGCGCCAGGTGGATTCGGCGTGTCGCTCGACCAGTTCCGCGGCGTCGAGACGCTGTGCCGGATCACTGCCCATGACCAGGAGGCTCGGTCCGGCACCCGAGACGACGGCGGCCAGGCCGTGCTGCCGGAGCAGGCCGATGAGGGCGTCGGTCTCCGGCATCGCACTCGCCCGGTAGGCCTGGTGGAGCCGGTCCTCGGTCGCGGCGAGGAGCAGTTCCGGGCTCTGGATGAGTGCCGCGACGAGCAGCGCCGACCGGGAGACGTTGAAGGCCGCGTCCTCGTGCGGCACCGTCATCGGCTGCAGGGAGCGAGCGAGCTTCGTCGAGAGCGTCGACGTCGGCACGAACACGACCGGCGAGACACCGCGGTGCACGAGCAGCCGTTTGTGTGCCGGGCCGTCCGGGGTCATCCACGCGATCGTCAAGCCGCCGAACAGGGCCGGGGCGACGTTGTCCGGGTGCCCCTCCATCTCGGTCGCGAGGGTGAGCAGGGTCGCGGCGTCCAGGTCGACCATGCCCTCGAGCAAGCCTCGAGCCGCCATCAGCCCGGCGACGATCGCCGCTGCCGAGGACCCCATGCCGCGTCCGTGCGGGATGGCGTTCGTGGCGTGCAGCTCGAGCCCCGGCTGCGCGACCCCGGCGTGCTCGAGGCCTCGGCGGACGGCCCGGACGACCAGGTTCGTGTCGTCCGTCGGGACCTCGCCCGCGCCGACACCGTCGATGGTGACGGTCGCGCCGGGTTCCGAGCGGACGCGGACGACGACCTCGTCGTAGAGGGAGAGCGCGAGCCCGAGGGAGTCGAAGCCGGGTCCGAGGTTCGCCGACGTCGCCGGGACGCGCACACGCACCGCCCGTCCGGCCGGTACAGCATCGTGGGCGGTCATGCCCTCCCCCGGTCCGGACGAGCGGTCGGCGTTCACCGCGCGCTGACCAGTCCGAGCACGTCGGCGATCGCCGCGGTGTCGACGGGGACGCTCGTCGGCGCGACCTCGCCACCGTCCTGGGTGCGGAGTGCCCACTGCGGGTCCTTGAGGCCGTGACCGGTCACCGTGATGACGACCGTGGCCCCCTTCGGGATGACGCCCGCGTCGGAGCGCTCGAGGAGCCCGGCGACGCCGATGGCCGAAGCGGGCTCGACGAAGACGCCGACCTCGGCCGACAGCAGGTGGTGCGCCGCCAGGATCGCCTCGTCCGAGATGGCGCCGAAGTAGCCGTCGGTCTCGTCACGGGCCTCCAGCGCGTACTTCCACGACGCCGGGTTGCCGATGCGGATGGCGGAGGCGATCGTCTCCGGGTGTCGGACGACCTCGCCGTGCACGATCGGGGCCGAGCCCGCCGCCTGGAAGCCGAACATGCGCGGCATCTTGGTGGAGCGGCCCGAGGCCACGTCCTCGCGGTAGCCGCGGGAGTACGCCGTGTAGTTGCCGGCGTTGCCGACGGGCAGGAAGTGGAAGTCCGGCGCGTCGCCGAGGACGTCGACGACCTCGAAGGCGGCGGTCTTCTGCCCCTCGATGCGGTCGTTGTTCACCGAGTTGACCAGGTGCACCGGGTAGTTGGCGGACAGGTCGCGCGCGATGTCCAGGCAGTCGTCGAAGTTGCCCTGCACCTGCAGCAGCTGGGCGTCGTGGGCGACCGCCTGGCTGAGCTTGCCCATCGCGATCTTGCCCTCGGGCACGAGCACGGCGGCGGTGATCCCGGCGTGCGTCGCGTACGCGGCGGCCGAGGCGCTGGTGTTGCCGGTCGAGGCGCAGATGACGGCCTTCGCGCCGTGCTCGACGGCCTTCGAGATCGCCATCGTCATGCCGCGGTCCTTGAAGGAGCCGGTCGGGTTCATGCCCTCGTACTTCACGTACACGGTCGCGCCGGTGCGCTCGGAGAGTCGACGCGCCGGGATCAGCGGGGTCCCGCCCTCACCGAGCGTCACGATCGGGGTCGCGTCGGTCACGTCGAGTCGGTCGGCGTACTCGCGCAGGACTCCCTGCCACTGGTGGGCCATCAGGCTTCTCTCTCTGTCCGGTGGATCGGTGTGGATGGGTCTGTCGGGAGGCGCGTGCCGGCGTCAGGCGCCGACGAACCGCAGGACGCTGGTCACGTCCAGGACGACGTCCTCGCCGCGGAGTGCGGCCACGGTGTCGGCCAGGTCGGCTTCGCGCGCCAGGTGCGTGCCGATGACGAGCGTCGCGGTCCCCTCGGTGGCGCCCGTGGTGGTCTGCTCGACGGTCTCGACGCTGACGCCGTGGGCCGCGAGCACCCCGGCGACGGTCGAGAGCACACCGGGTGCGTCCGACACGTGCAGGGAGATCTGGTAGCGGGTGCGGACGGTCCCGATCGGGAACACCGGCAGCGCCGACCGCGTCGACTCGGCGACGCCCGGACCACCGATGACGTGCCGTCGCGCCGCGGACACCAGGTCGCCGAGGACCGCGGAGGCCGTCTCGACCCCGCCGGCTCCCGCGCCGTAGAACATGAGGTCACCAGCGGCCTCGGCCTCGACGAACACCGCGTTCTTCGCGCCGTGGACGCTGGCCAGCGGGTGCGACTCCGGCACCAGTGCCGGGTAGACACGGGCGCTGACGCCTTCGCGGCCGTCGGCATCGGTGAGGCGCTCGCACGTGGCGAGGATCTTCACGACGTAGCCGGCCTTGCGGGCGGCGCGGACCTGCTCGATCGTGACCGAGGTGATGCCCTCGCGGTGCACGGCGGCGAGCGGGACCGAGGTGTGGAACGCGATCGAGGCCAGGATCGCGGCCTTCTGCGCGGCGTCGTAGCCCTCGATGTCCGCGGTCGGGTCGGCCTCGGCGTACCCGAGCTCCGTCGCGGTGGCCAAGGCGTCCTCGAACGTCGCGCCCTCGCGGTCCATCAGGTCGAGGATGAAGTTCGTCGTGCCGTTGACGATGCCCATGATGCGCTCGATGCGGTCACCCGCGAGCGAGTCGTGCAGCGGTCGGATGATCGGGATCGCCCCGGCGACGGCGGCCTCGTAGTAGAGCTGCGCGCCGACCTGCTCGGCAGCGGCGAAGAGCTCCGGGCCATGGGTGGCGAGCAGCGCCTTGTTGCCGGTGACGACGTCCGCACCGGACTGCAGCGCCTGCAGCACGAGCGTGCGGGCGGGCTCGATCCCGCCGATGAGCTCGACGACGATGTCGGCGCCGAGGATGAGCGAACCGGCGTCCGTCGTGAACAGCTCCCGCGGCAGGTCGACGTCCCGCTGGGCGTCGACGTCGCGCACGGCGATCCCGACGAGTTCGAGGCCGGCGCCGGCACGCGTGGCGAGCTCCGGTCCGTGCTCGAGCAGGAGTCGTGCGACCTGGGAGCCGACCGAGCCGGCTCCGAGCAGTGCGACGCGGACGTTGCGGTATTCGATCATCTGGTGGGGGTCTCTCCGGGTCGGGTTCTCAGGCGTCCGTACCGGCGTCGGGTACCGGCACGACGCCCGTGTCGCGGGCGAGGAGGTCGTCGACGCTCTCGCCCCGCACGAGGATACGGGCTGCCCCGTCGGCGACTGCGACGACCGGCGGACGGCCGACGTGGTTGTAGTTGCTCGCGAGGCTCCAGCAGTAGGCACCGGTCGCGGCCACGGCGAGCAGGTCGTCGCGGTGCACGTCGCCGGGCAGGTACTCGTCGTGGACGACGACGTCACCGCTCTCGCAGTGCTTGCCCACCACCCGGGTGAGCACCGGGTCGGCGTCCGAGGTCCGCGCGAGCCGCGCCGTGTAGTCGGCTCCGTAGAGCGCCGGCCGGACGTTGTCGCTCATCCCGCCGTCCACCGAGACGTAGGTGCGCGTCGCGGCGGATCCGTCCTCGGAGTCGACCGTGACGGGCTTGATCGTGCCGACGCGGTAGAGCGTGACGCCGGGCGGGCCGACGATGTACCGGCCGGGCTCCACCGCGATCTCGGGCACCGGGATACCTCGGGACGAGCACTCGTCCGCGATGATCACGGCCAGGGCGTCGGCGACGTCCTCGGGTTCGAGGGCGGAGTCGGCCTCGGTGTAGTCGATCCCCCAACCACCGCCGAGGTTGAGCTCCGGCACCGGACCCGACTCGACGAGCGTGGCGTGCACGTCCATGAGCCGACGGGCGGCCTCGCGGAACCCGCTGTCGTCGAAGATCTGCGATCCGATGTGCGAGTGCAGCCCGACGAAGGCGAGCGAGGGCTCGGCACGGACGGCGGTCGCCGCCTGCACCGCCTCGGACAGCGGGATGCCGAACTTCTGGTCCTCCCGCGCGGTGGCGAGGAACTCGTGTGTCGAGGCGTGCACGCCGCTGTTGATCCGGATGCGGACCCGCTGCGTCACCCCGGCGTCGGCGGCGATCCGGGCGACCCGGCCGATCTCCTCGTGGCTGTCGAGCACGATCGTGCCGAGGCCGACCGCGACGGCGCGCTCGATCTCGGCGTCCGACTTGTCGTTGCCGTGGAAGCCCATCCGTGCCGGGTCGACGCCCGCGGCCAGTCCGACGGCGAGTTCGCCCATCGTGCAGACGTCGAGCCGGAGGTCCGCGTCGGCCATCCAACGCGCGACGTGCGTCGTCCAGAAGGCCTTCGCCGCGTAGTAGACGTGCGCCCGCGTCCCGATCCGGGTGAACGCGTCGGTGAAGGCGTCCCGCACGCGGACGGCACGCGACTGCACGTCACGCTCGTCGACGACGTAGAGAGGGGAACCGAAGCGCTCGACCAGCGCGTCAGCAGCGACCCCACCGATCGCGAGCATGCCCTCGTCGGTACGGGTCGCGGAAGCGGGCCAGATCCGGTCCACCAGCTCGGAGGCGTCCGCCGGGTACCGCAGTCGCGGCGGCGCAAGGGGGTTCTCGCTCACGGGACCCGATCCTATCCGGCCGGGGCGTCCCTCCCGGCCATGTGACGCCGCCTGTGGACGGCCGTCGGACACGGCACCACGCGCCCGGTCAGCAGCGACCGGTGGTGCGGAGGCCCGCCTCGTTGAGGGGCAGTTCGTCGGCCGTGATCCGGACCGTCGCCGCCGCCGAGGTCACCCGGAGCGAGCGCACCCGGAGCTGCTCCGGCAGGAACTGCGCCGTGCACACCGGCACCGGGACGTCCGAGACGCCGGGGATGTCGTCGACGTCGAGCCCCAGTGAGGAGTTCGTGATCCGCACCGTCTTCGGCGTGATCGTCACCCCGCGCCCGTCGGACTGCGCCGTGACCGAACCGTCCGCCGCGTAGCCGATCCGGAAGCCGAGCACCGAGGCACTCCCCCGCAGCTCGACCCCACCGTCGATCAGGCGGACCCGCTCGAAGAGGGGCGAGTACTTCGCCAGGTCCTTCACCGCACCGGAAGCGAGCCGGACGGTGCCGTCGACGTCGTGCACAGCACCCTTGCCGTCCACCGGCAGGTCGTGCGCCGTGACGTCGGCGGCGAGCGGGATGCCCTCCACCGTGAGTCGGTCCGAGGTGATCCGGACGTCGTCGAGGGTGCCGCGGAGCAGCTGCGGGATGACGACCCCCGGCACGTGTGCGTCGACCGTTCCCGTCGTGCCGTCCGGCAGCGACTGCTCGACCTGCGACGCGACCGTCCGGTCCACCACGCCGCGGAGCACGAACTCCGCCACCACGACGAGCACGGCGAGGACCACGAGGACGACGACCAGCACGATCGCGACCGTCCGGCCGCGGCGCTTCGGACGTCGGCCCGCTGCCGGCGCTGCTGCGGACGACACGACTACATCCGGTCGGGCGCGCTGACGCCGAGCAGCCCGAGACCGTTGCGGACGACCTGCCCGGTGGCGTCGTTCAGCCACAGGCGCGTGCGGTGCAGGTCGGTCACCGGCTCGTCGCCCAGCGGGGTGACGCGGCAGGAGTCGTACCAGCGGTGGTACAGCCCGGCGAGCTGCTCGATGAAGCGCGCGATGCGGTGCGGCTCGCGGAGCTCGGCGGCCTGACGGAGCACCCGCGGGTACTCGGCGAGGGCACCGAGGAGCGAGCTCTCCGACTCGTGCGTGAGCAGCGACGCGTCGAAGACCGACCGGTCGACACCGGACGCCGCGGCGTTCCGCGCGACGGACTGCGTGCGGGCGTGGGCGTACTGCACGTAGAAGACGGGGTTGTCGTTCGTCCGCTTGGTGAGCAGGTCGAGGTCGATGTCGATCGCGGTGTCGCTCGCGAACCGGACGAGGGCGTACCGACCGGCGTCGACACCCACCGCGTCGACGAGGTCCTCCATCGTCACGACGGTGCCGTTGCGCTTCGACATCCGGAGCGGCTGGCCGTCCTTGAGCAGGTTCACCAGCTGACCGATGAGGATCTCGAGGTTCTTGCCCGGCTCGTCCCCGAACGCAGCGCACATCGCCATCATGCGACCGACGTAGCCGTGGTGGTCCGCGCCGAGCATGATCAGGTTGCGCTCGAAGCCGCGCTCGCGCTTGTCGAGGTAGTAGGCCAGGTCACCGGCGATGTACGCGGGCTCGCCGTCCGACTTGATGACCACACGGTCGCGGTCGTCGCCGAAGTCCGTCGTGCGGAGCCACAGTGCGCCGTCGGCCTCGTACATCCGGCCCTGCTCCTGCAGTCGGGCGATGGCGCGGTCGACGGCCTTCGACTCGTGCAGGGAGTTCTCGTGGAAGTAGACGTCGAAGTCCACCCCGAAGTCGTGCAGGGAGCGCTTGATGTCCGTGAACATGAACTCGACGCCCTCGCGCCGGAACAGCTCCTGCGCCTCGTCGCGCGGCAGGTCCGTCACGTCGAGCCCCGGCTCGAGCGTCGCGAGCACCCGGGCAGCGATCTCGCCGATGTAGGCGCCGCCGTAGCCGTCCTCGGGTGTCGGCTCGCCGAGCGCGGACGCCAGCAGCGACCGGGCGAACCGGTCGATCTGGTTGCCGTGGTCGTTGAAGTAGTACTCGCGGGTGACCAGGCCGCCCTGCGCCTGGAACACGCGGGCCAGGCTGTCGCCGACCGCGGCCCAGCGAACCCCGCCCATGTGGATCGGACCGGTGGGGTTCGCTGAGACGAACTCCAGGTCGATCCGCACCCCGTCGTACAGGTCACCGTGGCCGAAGGACTCCCCCTGGTCGACGACGGTGCGCGCGACCTCGCCCGCCGCGGCGGCCTCGAGCGTGATGTTGATGAAGCCCGGACCCGCGACGTCCACCGACGCCACACCGTCGAGCTCGGTCAGCTCGCCGGCGATCTCCGTGGCCAGCTCCCGCGGGTTCGTGCCCAGGCGCTTCGCGAGTTGCATCGCCGCGTTCGACGCCCAGTCGCCGTGCGCCCGGTTCTTCGGACGCTCCAGAGCCACGTGCGAGTCCTCGATCGTCACCGTGTCGGCAGCACCTCGTCGCTCGACGATGCCCGTGAGGATCGACAGGTACGCTTCGGAGAGTTCGGCAGGAGTCACGGCGGACGAGTCTACCGGGACACCCAGGCAGCACCCGGACCACGCCGGGCACCATGCAGCAGGATGGGGCGTCATGACCTCCCGCAGCCTCCGGGCGATCAGCATCGCCGCCCTCGTGCTCCCCGCCGCCCTCGTCCTCGCCGGCTGCTCCGGTGGCGACGGCGACGGCACGACCGCCTCGGCCTCGGCGACCGCCGGCGTCGTGGGACGACCCGTGACGCAGACCTGCGACGAGCTCGTGCCCGCCGACACGTTCAGCGTCTACGGGCAGCGGTTCGACCGCGTCCGGTCCCCGAAGCCGACGAAGGGCTCCCCCGTCGCTCAGATCGTCGCCCAGGACGGTCGGGTCTGCACCTGGCGGTCCACCACCGACGACAGCGTGACCGTGACCGTCGCCGTCGCCCACCTGCCGCAGGAGCAGCTGACGCAACTCGAGGACGCCCTCTTCGAACAGGGTGGTTCCGTCCCCACCTACACGGTCGAGGGCTACTTCAGCCTCGCCGGCAGGACCGGCCGCGCCGACGCCTTCGCCGACCGCTCCTGGATCCACACCTCGTCCTCCCTCTACACCGAACCCGGCACCGCGCAGCCCGTCGTCGACGCGGTCCGGGCAGCGGTCGCGCCCGACACCACGGCCCCGAGTGGGTCCCCGACGCCCTGATCGGACCGCTCGGCGGACCGCCGTCGGACGGGAGGCGCGGGGCGGGGCCGGCACGGGCCTCCCGTCCGGTGGGGCGTCCTGTCCGGAACAGCAGGCCGGAGGCCGGACACGCGTACGAGGGCGCGGTCCGGACCTGCTACGGTTGATGTCACCCCGGGCCCCCATAGCTCAGGGGATAGAGCACTGCCCTCCGGAGGCAGGGGCGGAGGTTCGAATCCTCCTGGGGGCACAGTGACACTCCCGCGCAAGCTGACGTCCTCGCTGCGCTCGGTCGGCAGCGCGCGATGTCGGCTTCGCCGACTGATCCCCCGTGGCGACTCCGGTGGGCCGGCGCACCTCGTCGTGGTGACCCCGGTGGGTCGGCGCACCTCCTCGTGACGACTCCGACAGGGTGACGCACCTCGTCGTGGCGACTCCGGTGGGCCGGCGCACCCCGTCGTGGTGACCCCGGTGGGCCGGCGCACCCCGTCGTGGCGACTCCGACGGGTGAGCGTCACCGCTGTTTCCGAGGAGGACACCTCGGGGCCCTAGGATCACGCGGCGTGACGCACTCCACGCAGCGGGAACTCGACCGGGGCAGCCTCGCGGCACCCGCCCGGACCCTGCTCGACGTCCTCACTGCCACCGCCGCGACGCACCCTGACGCCCTGGCCCTCGAGACGCCCGAGGGGCCGCTCGACTACCGCGCGCTCGTCGCCCTCGTGCACGAGGGCGCCGACGACCTGGCACGGCACGGCGTCCGCCGCGGCGACCGGGTCGGCATCCGCATCCCCTCCGGCGGCCGCGACCTCTCGCTCTCGATCCTCGCCGTCCTCGCCGCCGGTGCCGCCTACGTCCCCGTCGACGCCGACGACCCCGAGGAACGCGCGACCCTCGTCTTCGGTGAGGCCGGTGTCGTCGGCGTCATCGGGGCCGGCGGGGTGCTCCGCGACCGCGCCGGCGCAGCCCTGCCGGTCACCGACCCCACGGCGAGCGCCGAGCCCCCGACCACCGACGACGACGCGTGGGTCATCTTCACCTCCGGGTCCACGGGGGTGCCGAAGGGCGTCGCCGTCACCCACCGCTCCGCTGCCGCGTTCGTCGACGCCGAGGCGCGGATGTTCCTGCAGGCCGCTCCGCTCGGTCCGGCGGACCGGGTGCTCGCCGGGCTCAGTGTCGCGTTCGACGCGTCGTGTGAGGAGATGTGGCTGGCCTGGGGGCACGGCGCCTGCCTGGTCCCGGCGCCCCGGTCGTTGGTGAAGAGCGGTGTGGACCTCGGGCCGTGGCTCATCGCGCACGGGATCACCGTCGTGTCGACGGTCCCGACGCTCGCGGCGCTGTGGCCGGACGACGCGTTGGAGTCCGTGCGTCTGGTGATCTTCGGCGGTGAGGCGTGCCCGCCCGAGCTCGCCGCCCGCATCGCGTCGCGGGACCGGGAGGTCTGGAACACCTACGGACCGACCGAGGCCACGGTCGTCGCGTGCGGGGCCCTGCTCGACGGCAGCACCCCGATCCGGATCGGGCTGCCGCTCGACGGGTGGGACCTGGCCGTCGTGGACGCCGAGGGGCAGCGGGTCGCGCCGGGGCAGGTGGGTGAGCTCGTCATCGGGGGTGTCGGGCTCGGCCGTTACCTCGACCCGGCGAAGGACGCGGAGAAGTACGCGCCGTTCCCGACCCTCGGGTGGCCGCGGGCGTACCGGTCCGGCGACCTGGTCCGCTACGACCCGGAGGGGCTCGTCTTCCAGGGTCGTGCGGACGACCAGGTGAAGCTCGGTGGGCGGCGCATCGAACTCGGCGAGATCGACGCCGCGCTCCAGGCGCTCGACGGAGTCGCGGGTGGTGCTGCCGTGGTGCAGCGGACCCCCGCCGGCAACCAGGTGCTCGTCGGGTACGTGGCCCCGGTCGCCGGCGCGCCCATCGACACGGCCGCGGCGAACGAGCGACTGCGACAGGAGCTGCCCGCCGCGCTCGTGCCGCTCCTGGCCGTGGTCGACGTCCTGCCGACGCGCACGTCGGGCAAGGTCGACCGGGCGGCCCTCCCCTGGCCGCTCGAGGGTGTGACCGGCACCGACCTGCCGCCGACCGTCGCGTGGATCGCCGAACGGTGGTCCGCGATCCTCGGCGTGCCCGTCGCGGACGTCGACGACGACTTCTTCGCGCACGGTGGCGGCTCGTTGACCGCTGCGCAGCTGGTCTCCGCGATCCGCGAGCGGTACCCGACGACGACCGTCGCCGACGTGTACGACCATCCCCGCATCGGTGCACTGGCGGACGCGCTGGACGAGTCCGGTCCGGTCGCCGCGGTCCGCCGTGACGTCGTGCCGGTCCCGCCCGCGACCGGTGCGCTGCTGACCCTCCTCGGGCTGCCGCTCCAGGTGCTCCGCGGACTGCGGCTGCTCAGCTGGACGGCGCTGGTCGCACAGGTCCTGCACGCCACGACCATGCCGTTCCTGCCCGTGCTGCCCTGGCCGGCGCTCGTGGTCGGTCTCCTGCTGTTCGTCAGCCCCGCGGGCAAGATGACGCTCACGGTCGTCGCGGCCCGTCTGCTGCTGGCCGGCGTCCGTCCGGGCGACCATCCCCGTGGTGGGTCGGTGCACGTGCGGGTCTGGCTCGCCGAGCGGATCGCCGAGGCGGTGGACGGTCCCTCCACGGCGGGCGCGCCGTGGATCAGCTACTACGCCCGCGCACTCGGCGCGACCGTCGGTCGCGGCGTCGACCTGCACACGCTGCCGCCCGTGACCGGCATGCTCACGATCGGCAAGCGGGCCTCGGTCGAACCCGAGGTGGACCTCGCCGGGCACTGGGTGGACGGCGACGTCTTCCGGCTCGGCCGGGTGCACGTCGGAGCGGACGCGGTCGTGCACAGCCGCTCGACGCTGATGCCCGGCGCCCACGTCGGTGCCGGCGCCGAGGTCGAGGCCGGTTCCGCTGTCGCCGGCGCCGTCCCCGACGGCGAACGGTGGGCTGGTTCTCCCGCCGGACGCGTCGGCTCGGCACGCCACGGCCGGGAGGCGCGCCCCGCCTCCCCGAGACGCTGGCTGCTCGCGTACGGGGTCGGCTCCGTCGCCGTCGCCGGGCTCCCCGTGGTCGGGGTCGCCGCCGGGCTCGCCGTCGTCGCCGCGGTGGTCGGGCGTCCGGACTCGCTCGGCGCCGTGGTGGGTCCGGCCTTGGTCGCCGTCCCGCTCGGCACGGTCGTCGCCGGCGTCGTGTACGCGGGCCTCGTCGTCGCCGCGGTCCGGCTCCTCGGACTCGGACTGGTCGAGGGACGACACCCGGTGCGCTCACGGACCGGCTGGCAGGTGTGGAGCACCGAGCGGATCCTCGACGCCGCCCGGACGCTGCTGTTCCCGCTGTACGCGAGCCTCGTCACGCCGCTGTGGCTCCGGCTGCTCGGTGCGCAGGTCGGTCGGGACACCGAGATCTCCACCGTGCTGCTCATCCCCGCACTGACGCAGATCGCTTCGGGTGCGTTCCTGGCCGACGACACGATGGTCGCCACGTACGAACTCGGCGGTGGACGGGTGAAGATCGGCCGCTCGAAGGTCGGGCGTCGGGCGTTCCTCGGCAACTCGGGCATGACCGGTGCCGGTCGCTCGGTCCCCCGCGAGGCACTCGTCGCGGTGCTCTCGGCCGTGCCGAAGAAGGCCGAGCGCGGGTCGTCCTGGCTCGGCAGCCCGCCGGTCCGCCTGCGCCGGGCCGCCGCGCAGTTCGACGAGGAGCGCACCTTCCGGCCGCCGACCCGCCTCAAGGTCGCCCGCGGCGCGTGGGAGCTGCTGCGTCTGCTCGCCCCGATGGTGTCCGCCGCCATCGCCCTCGGCGTCGCGTCGACGCTCCTGGCGTCCTGGAGCACCGTCGGCATCGGGTGGACGGTGCTGCTCGCCGGCCCGGTGCTCATCGTCGCCGGAGCGGTGGCCGCGGCCGTGTCGACCCTGGCGAAGTGGGCCTTCGTCGGCCGGATCACCGCGACCGAGCACCCGCTGTGGTCCTCGTTCGTCTGGCGCAACGAGGTGCAGGACACCTTCGTCGAGACCGTCGCCCGTCCCTGGTTCGCCGAGCAGGCCATCGGCACGCCCGCCCTGTCCGTCTGGCTGCGGAGTCTCGGCGCGATGATCGGCCGCGGCGTGTGGTGCGAGACGTACTGGCTGCCCGAGGCGGACCTCGTCACGATCGGCGACGGCGGGACGGTCGCCCGCGGCACCGTCGTCCAGACCCACCTGTTCCACGACCGCGTCATGCAGCTCGACGCCGTCACCCTCGACGCGGGGTCGACGCTCGGCCCCCACGGCGTCGTCCTGCCCGCCGCCCGCATCGGCCCCGGTGCGACCGTCGGACCTGCGAGCCTCGTCATGCGCGGCGAGCAGGTCCCCGCCGGGACGCTCTGGGCCGGTAACCCGATCGCGCCGTGGGGACGCCCGCCGTGGCGTGACGCCCCCGGGGCCGTGACAGACTGACCGGCACCGTGAAGCAGACCGACCCCGCCGCCGACCCGTACACCCCGCACAGCGGCGACCGACGCTGGTCGAGCCGCCACCACGACCTGCACCTCGACTACCGCGTCGCCACGAACCGCCTGGACGCGACCGCGACCGTCACTGCGGTGGCGAACGAAGCGCTCGACCGGGTCGTCCTCGACCTGCACGGGCTGTCCGTCGACCGGGTCGACGTCGACGGTGTCCGCGCGAAGAAGGTCTCCGTCGGCACCCACAAGACGACCGTCACGCCCGCGACGCCGATCGCCGCCGGAGCCGAGTTCACCGTGCACGTCCGCTACCGCGGCGCACCCCGACCGCTCCGGAGCCCCTGGGGCACGCTCGGGTGGGAGGAGCTGACCGACGGCGTGATCGTCGCCAGCCAGCCGATCGGTGCGCCGTCGTGGTTCCCCTGCAACGACCGGCCCGACGACAAGGCGACCTACCGGATCGAGCTCACCTGCGAAGCCGGGTACGACGTCGTCGCGAACGGGGCACTGCTCGGCCGTGACCGCACCGCACGCGGCAGCCGGTGGACCTTCGCCGTCACCGAACCGATGGCGTCGTACCTCGCCACGGTGCAGATCGGCCGCTACCGCACGACGACGATCCGCGGCGGCGACGTCCCGGTCACGCTGCACCACCCGGCCGACCTGACCGCGGCGGTGAAGACCGACTTCGGACGGGTGCCGGACATGATCGCCCTGTTCACCGACCGCTTCGGCCCGTACCCGTTCGCGGAGTACGGCGTCGTGGTCACCGACGACGAGCTCGAGATCCCGCTCGAGGCACACGGCCTGGCCGTCTTCGGCCGGAACCACGTCGACGGCGAACACGGGACCGACCGGCTGATCGCCCACGAACTCGCCCATCAGTGGTTCGGGAACTCGGTCACCCTCGGGCAGTGGCGGGACATCTGGCTGCACGAGGGCTTCGCCTGCTACGCCGAGTGGCTCTGGTCCGAGCACCGCGGCGGTGCCTCGGCGGACGTGCTCGCCGCCGAGCACCGGGCCGGCCTGCTCGACCAGCCGCAGGACCTGGTGGTCGCCGACCCGGGCGCTCGGGACATGTTCGACGACCGCGTCTACAAGCGTGGGGCGATCGCCCTGCACGCCCTCCGTCGGACGATCGGTGACCAGGCCTTCACCGCGGGGCTCCGGACCATCACCGAACGGCACCGCCACGGGACGGTCGCGACGACCGACGTCGTCGAGGCGTTCGCCGCGGCGGACGACAGGACGCCCGTGGACGTGCTGCTCGCCATCGGGCCGTGGATCGACGAGCCCGGGGTGCCGGACCTGCCCTAGTCCCGGGGTCGCGTCTCCCCCGCGAGCATCCGGGCCAGGACCGCGTACAACTCCTCGGGGTCACGGGCGAGCATCTGCTTGACCAACGCCGTCTGCTCGTCCACCACGACCTCGTACACGCCGCGCTCCACCCCGTCGAGGGTCGCGCGCGCCACGTCCGCCGGGTCGGTCTTGGCCAGCGGGACTCCCGCCGCCATGTCCGTGTCGGCGATGCCGAGGTGCACGGACATCACCGATGTCCCCTGTCCGGCCAGCTCGTGGCGCAACGCGTTGCCCATGTTCCACAGGGCAGCCTTCGACACCGCGTACGCGGAGGCGCCCGGCATGGCCAGCCAGGAGGCGCCCGAGGCGATGTTCACGATGCTCCCACCACCGTTCGCGGACAGCACGGGTGCGAACGCCCGGATCACGGACAGGGTGCCCCAGACGTTCGTGTCCATGTCGGCGTGCGCCGCGTCCAGATCACCCAGCAGGGTCGCCGTGGTGGCGATCCCGGCGTTGTTGATCAGGAGGTCGGTGTCGGTCGCGACAGCGGCGGCGGCTGCGACGGACGCCGGGGAGGTGATGTCGAGGGCGAGCGGCTCGACGCCCTCGAGGTCGATCAGTTCAGGCCGGCGGGCGGTGGCGTACACCTTCGCCCCGCGTTCGACCAGCTGGGCGGCGAGGTGGCGTCCGATCCCGCGGTTCGCGCCGGTGACGAGGGCAGTGGCTCCAGAGATGTCCATGCCGCTACGGTAGAACCTGACGTCAGCGTGAGGATCAAGCCCAGGGGGTCGAGGATGCGGATCGGTGCACTCGCCGAACAGGCCGGCGTCAGCGTGCGGTCGCTGCGGTACTACGAGGAACGAGGCCTCCTCGAGTCCGAGCGGACTGCAGGAGGACACCGGGAGTACCGCGAGTCCGACGTCACGCGTGTGCGCTTCATGCAGATGCTCTACGCCGCGGGCATGCCGAGCCGCCGGATCATCGAGCTCCTGCCCTTCCTCGACACCGGGGTCGCCACGTCGACGATGCTCGACCACTTCGACGAGGAGAGCGATCGCATCCGACGCCAGATCGAGGCCCTCACCGCCACCCGTGATCGCCTCGCCCGGCTCCGCGGCATCGCGGCGGAGTCGGTCGCTGGTCGGCCGCCGGAGGAGTGTCGCTCCTCAGCGAACGCCGCCGCCGCCTGATGGCCGGTGTCGTCCCCGGGCGCTGAGCACCACGCCTCTACGGGCGCTCTCCGCTCTCCCGGTCGGAGACCAGCCCGACGCGTCGGTCCTGGACCGTGACCGGGGCGCCCCCTGCCGCGACGGCGAGCACGAGGTCGTCACCGAGCCGGAGGACCGTCACCGGCTGCACGAGGCCGTCGAAGCGGGCGGTGTGCCCGCTGGACTCGGGCGTGACCCGGTCGGCAGCGACGGACTCCGGCGTCATGCACCCGAGCACCACGTCGACCTCGGTCGGGTCGACACGGAGGCCCCGACCGTCCCGTTTCAGGACGGCCTCCTTCACGGCCCAGCACGCGGTGAGGTCGACGGCGGCGGACCCGGACCGTCCGGCTCGCTGACGCTCCCCCGGCGTGAAGGCGTCGAGCTCGGCGGCGGCGACGCGGGAGAGGCGTTCGACGTCGACGCCGATCGCGCTCGGGACGATCGCGCTCGGGTCGGTCGTGGCGGGGCTCGTCGAGCCGGAACTCGTCGTGGCGCGGCTGGTCGTGCTCGGGCCGACGGCCAGTGCGAGGACGCCCGTCGTCCGCGACAGGCTGACACCGATGTCGTGACCGTCCACGACGGCTGCCGGTCGGCCGTGGTCCGCGGCCCCGCAATGCGCGCAGCGACGCTCGACGCGCACCAGCGCCACGGCGGTGTCGGTGACGTCCGCGACGAAGGCGACCAGGGCCTCCCGGTCGGCGGCGCGCGTCCCACGTCCGGTCAGGACGCGGACGACGACACCGTCCGACACGGAGCCCTTCAGGCGTGCGTGAGGGCGATGAGTGCGACGTTCATCGTCGCGTACTTGCCCTCGGACCGGGTGGCCTGGCGGACGCGGCCACGGAGGACCTCGTACCGGCCGTCGCTCTCGCGGACGAACCCGATCACACCGCTCAGCGGTGTCGACACGCGGTGGTACCCGTCCTCCAGTGGGACGACTTCTGCAGTGGTCGCTCGCTCCATTGCTGGACCCCTTCCTCGTTGACGTGGACTCACCATACCCCGCTTCGGGGGACACGCCTCCCGGATTGTCCGCATCCGGCTCGGAGCCACGGAGGCGATACGGGGTACAGGTCGACGCCTCCTGACGGAGTTCTCCACAGCCCGGGCCGGTCCAGCGGGTGCCTGGATAGACTCCGAGCGACGGCCACGGACCAGGTCGACAGGACCACGGAAAGAGGACGGATGCGCGCGGTCGGAAGCAGGACGGACTCCGGGTCGGCGAGGGTGACGCGGCTGTCGTCGGGGATCGTCTCGGCGGTGACCGCGATGGCGCTCGTCGTGCTCCCCGCAGCGGGAGCGCAGGCCACCGCACCGGTCGACATCGGCAGCGCCTACGTCGTCGACGACGCCGACGCACTGACCGACGCGCAGCAGGCCGACGTCGAGCAGGCCGTGCAGGAGCTCTACCAGGACACGCAGACCCAGCTCTACGTGGTCTTCGTCCCGTCGTTCACCGACCCGACCGACCACACCGCATGGGGCGCGGCGACGCTGCAGCGGAACCAGATCGAGACGGACGGCATCCTGCTGTCCGTCGCGGTCGACGAGCGGAACTACGACGTCCAGCAGACGAACGAGACCGCGATCAGCTCCGGCGACGTCGAGAACGCTGTCGACTCGGACCTGCTCCCCCGGCTGAAGCAGGGGCAGTGGGCCGCTGCGGCGACCGCGTTCGCCGCCGGACTGCAGCAGACCCAGCAGCCCGCCGACCTGACCTGGCTGTGGATCCTGCTCGGCCTCGCCGTGCTCGCCGCCGTCGTCGCGGTCCTGTTGATCCGTACCCGCAACAGACGCCGCGCGGCCGCGGCACGCGAGCAGCAGGAGCAGACCCTCGCCGAGCTCGAACGCCGAGCCGGTGGCGCCCTCGTCACGATCGACGACGAGATCCGCACCGCCGAGCAGGAGGTCGGGTTCGCCGCGGCCCAGTTCGGCGACGACGCCGCGAAGCCGTTCGCCGACACCGTCGCGATCGCCAGACGCGAGGTCCGCAAGGCCTTCGCCCTCCAACAGCAGCTCGACGACGAGGTCCCGGACACCGCCCAGCAGCGCGTCGACTGGTCGAACCAGATCATCGCGACGTGCGAGCAGGCCCACGCGGCGATCGAGTCCCAGACCGAGGCGTTCGACCAGCTCCGGGCGCTCGAGGAGACGGTGGACACCGCCTCGGCCGACCTCACGACGTCGCTCACCGCGGCTCCCGCCGCCGTCGACGCAGCCCGCGCCGCTCTCGAGCGCGTCCGGAACGCCTACACCGGCCGGACCCTCGCGACCGTCGCCGACAACGTCGACCAGGCCGTCGAGGTCCTGCGGTACGCCGACGAGCGCGCCGCCGCAGCCCGGACGGCCCTCGCCGCCGGTGACCGTGGCGCAGCGGTCGTCGCCGTCCGCGACGGCCAGCACGCGCTGGCTCAGGTGCAGCAGCTCACCGGTGCCGTGACGGCCGCCGAGACCACCTTCGCCGACGCTGCCAGCCGCGCCGAGGCCATGCGCGCCGACATCGAGGGGGACCTCGCCGCCGCCGGCACCCTCACCACCGGTGGTGCGGACCTGGCCGCCGCCGTGGCGCGAGCGCAGCGGGTCCTCCGCGCCGACGTCGACCCGCGCGACCCGGTCGGCGCCGTCGACGCACTGACCAGGGCGAACACCGACATCGACGCGGCCCTCGCCAGCGCCCGCACCGCCGAAGAGCAGCACCGCCGCGCGACCCAGGCCCTCGACGCCGCGCTGCGGGACGCCCGGAGCCGGATCGCCCAGGCCCGCCAGTACGTGACCGTCCACCGCGGCGGTGTCGGCTCGACCGCCCGCACCCGTCTGTCCGAGGCCGAACGCGCGCTCGACGACGCCCTCGACCTCGCGGTGACCGACCCCCAGCGTGCGCTGCAGGCGGCCCGTGCAGCCGAGCAGTACGCGGCCGCGGCCATCGACGAGGCGGACAACGACATGGGCGGATGGCCCGGTGCCGGTGGGGGCACGGGTGGCGGCCGCGGTGGCGCCCAGCTCGGCGGACTCGTCACCGGCATCGTCCTCGGCGGCCTGCTCGGCGGGCGCGGTGGCAGCTACGGTGGCGGCAGCTTCGGCGGGGGCGGCGGCTTCTCCGGCGGCGGCCGGTTCTGACCAGACCTCTCGAACAACCCAGCAGTCCATCCACGAAAGGGAACCAGCAATGGCAAAGCAGTCCATCTTCGGCCGCATCTCCACACTCGTCCGGGCGAACATCAACCAGCTGATCGACAACGCCGAGGACCCGCAGCTGATGCTCGACCAGCTCGTCCGCGACTACTCGAACAACATCGCGGACGCCAAGAGCGCCATCGCGCAGACGATCGGGAACCTCCGCCTGCTCGAGCAGGACAACGAGGAGGACGTCCGCGCCGCTCAGGAGTGGGGTCAGAAGGCCGCGAACGCCTCCGCCGCTGCCGACCGGTACCGGGCCGAGGGCAAGGCCTCGGACGCCGACAAGTTCGACAACCTCGCGAAGATCGCGATCGGCAAGCAGATCGCCGCCGAACAAGAGGTGCAGGACAACGCCGCACCACTCGCCACGCAGAACGAGCAGGTCGAGAAGCTCAAGCAGGGTCTCGCCGGCATGGAGCAGAAGCTCGAGGAGCTCCGGTCGAAGCGGAACACCCTCGTCGCCCGTGCCAAGACCGCCGAGGCGCAGTCGAAGGTGAACGACGCCCTGGGCAACATCGACATCACCGACCCGACGAGTGACCTGGCCCGCTTCGAGGAGAAGGTCCGCCGCGAAGAGGCGAAGGTCATCGGCCAGCAGGAGCTGCAGGCCTCCAGTCTCGACGCACAGTTCGAGAGCCTCGAGGACGTCGGCCGCGACGCCGAGGTCGAAGCCCGTCTCGCCGCCCTGAAGTCCGGCGGCCCGACGGTCTGACCCCGACCGGTCGGCACACGCTCGACGACTGCTCCGGACGACGTCGGACCCGCCTGACAGACTGACACGATGCGCTTCATCGTGGTCGGTCAGTGGCAGGGTTCGGCGTCGTCGCGCGCCATGCGGCTCGCGGACGGAGCAGCCGCCGTCGCAGCGGACCTCCCCCGCACGGCGACCACCACGATCGACGTGCCG
Source organism: Curtobacterium sp. MCPF17_047 (assembly GCF_003234045.1). Taxonomy (NCBI): domain Bacteria; kingdom Bacillati; phylum Actinomycetota; class Actinomycetes; order Micrococcales; family Microbacteriaceae; genus Curtobacterium; species Curtobacterium sp. MCPF17_047. Next base: position 264,209 of record NZ_QKSF01000002.1, read on the forward strand.
ACCGGTGCCGGCGACCGCCTCGACACCGCGGTCGCGCGGTACACCTCGGTGCTCACGGTCTCCGGCTCCGTCGCCGCGGAGGCGGCTGTCGCCACCGAAGCCGTCCTCGTGATCGGTGGTGACGGCTCCAGCGTGCTCGGCGCCTCCGTGCTGGTCGGGGCGGACACGGCGGTGGTGCGCCTCTCCGGGTCGAGTGGGTTCCGGGCGTTGAACCGCGCCCAGCCGGTCGCGGCCGAGACGGCCGCACTGCGCCTCCTGGTCGACCGCCCGTCGGAACTGTTCCCGGACCTGCCGGTCGTCCCGGCGTCGTCGGTGGTGGTCGCGGGCACGCGCGGCACCGAGTCCGCCGAGGCGGCCGCACTCGACCGGGCCGGGATCACCCACCTCGACGTGGACGCGGCGACCCCGGACGCCGTCCGTGCCGCGGTCGAGCGCACCGGTGCCGGCAGCGTGTTCGTGCACGTGGACCTCGACGTCCTCGACCCCTCGCAGGTCGACGGGCTGCTCGAACCGGTCCCCTTCGGCATCGACGGCGCAGCCCTCGTCGCCCTGGTCCAGGCGGCCACGGACGGACGACGGCTCGTCGGAGCAGCCCTGACCGGGTTCGCCCCGGTCGACCCGAGCCGTGCCGTCGAGGACCTGGGCGTGATCCTGCGGGTCGTCGGCGCCCTGTCCACCGCGGCGCGCGCGGCCTGACGCACCCGTCGGGTGCGGTTCTCCACCGGGCGCACCGCTCCCGGCCGATGACCGCCCGGCGAAGGCTACGCTCGGCCACATGACGGACTACGACCTCATCGTGATCGGAGCCGGCGCTGTCGGCGAGAACGTGGCGGACTACGCCCACAAGCGCGGCCTCTCGGTCGCCGTGGTGGAAGCCGAACTCGTGGGCGGTGAGTGCTCCTACTGGGCCTGCATGCCGTCCAAGGCACTGCTCCGCAGCAGCCACGCGATCGCCGCGGCCAAGCGCGTGGGTGGCGCGGCGGAAGCCGTGACCGGTGACGTCGACGCGGCCGCCGTGCTCGCACGCCGCAACTCGTTCACGAGCAACTGGGACGACGCATCGCAGGTGCAGTGGCTCGAGTCCGCCGACATCGCACTGATCCGTGGCCGCGCCGTGATCACCGGTGAGAAGACCGTCGAGGTCGACGGCACCACGTACACCGCACACGCCGTCGCCCTGGTCACCGGTTCCGTGCACACCCTGCCGCCGGTCCCGGGTCTGGCCGAGGCGAAGCCGTGGGGCACGCGGGAGGGCACCAGTGCGCAGGAGGTCCCGGAGAGCCTGCTCGTCATCGGTGGCGGCGTCGCCGGTTCCGAGCTGGCGACCGCCTGGGCAGCACTCGGCGCGAAGGTCACGCTGGCCGCCCGCCACGGTCTGCTCGGCGGCATGGAGCCCTTCGCGGGCGAACTCGTCGCCGACGGCATGCGGGAGCTGGGCATCGACGTCCGCACCGGTGTGAACCCGACCCGCGTCGACCGCGACGAGCACGGGCTGGTCACCACCACCTTCGACGACGGCACGACCCTCGTCACGAGCGAGGTCCTCGCCGCGACCGGCCGCGCACCGGGCACCGAGCACCTCGGGCTCTCCTCCGTCGGGCTGACCGACGGCGAGTGGCTCGACGTCGACGACACCATGCTCGTCACCGGCACCGACTGGCTGTACGCCGTCGGTGACGTCAACCACCGCGCGCTCCTCACCCACCAGGGCAAGTACCAGGCCCGCGCAGCCGGCGAGGTCATCGCGGCACGGGTCCAGGGCCGTCCGGTGCACGCCGAGCCGTGGGGCGCGCACGTCGCCACCGCGGACCACGCCGCGGTCCCGCAGGTCACCTTCACCGACCCCGAGGTCGCGAGCATCGGCCTCACCGAGGAGCAGGCGCGTCAGCAGGGCATCGACGTCCGCGCGGTCGAGTACGACCTGGGCAGCGTCGCCGGCTCGGCACTGCAGGCGGACGGCTACACCGGCCGGGCGAAGATGGTCGTCGACGAGTCCCGCGGGGTCGTCGTCGGGGTCACCTTCGTCGGGCAGGACGTCGCCGAGATGCTGCACGCCGCCACCGTGGCGGTCGTGGGCGAGGTCCCGGTCGACCGGCTCTGGCACGCGGTCCCGGCCTACCCCACCATGAACGAGATCTGGCTGCGCCTGCTCGAGACCTACGGCCGCCCCGAGTAGCCGATGCGGAACCCGCTCGTCGACTCGCCGGTGTCCCGTGCGGGATGGCTCTTCGCGACGGCCGTGGGCCTGGCGATCGGGCTGCCGCTGTCGTCCGGACCCGTGCGGGTCGTCGATGGCGTGATCGTCTGCCGAGGACTGCCGCGCTGGGTCTTCCGGCGCGGTGGGACCTGCGTCGGCTCGGTCTACCTGACGCGGGACAACGACGGCGACCGGGTCCTGCGGCACGAGCGTGTGCACGTCGACCAGTGGCGCCGCTACGGCATGCTCATGCCGCTGCTCTACGGGATCGCCGGGCGGGATCCGCTCCGCAACCGCTTCGAGGTCGAGGCCGGGTTGGAGGACGGCGGCTACCGCTGACCCGCGTTCCCCGCGCTCGGCACCCGGCTCGGCTGGCGCCGCCTGGCGTCCGGCGCCCGGCGCCCGGCGCCGCCCGGCCACGCACAACAGCAACCGGCTCGAACCACGGGATCCCCCGGTTCCAGCCGGTTTCCGCTGTGCGGCGCCGTTCTGCGCCGCCGATCTGCGCCGCCGATCCGATCGAGCGCCCGGCAGAGGACAACCGGGCATCGTCCTCGCGCCGAACGGTCACGACAACGGATCCGCCGTTCGGTCACGTTCGGTCGTTCCGCGGCGCTGAGAACGACGATGTGTGACCACTCGACGGACCCGAGCCGGGCGCGGCAGCCCGGCCCGATGCACGCGGCAGCCCGGCGCAGCGCACGCGTCAGCCCGGCTCAACGCGAGCGGCGCGGGACGACCAGCGGCGTCCCGGTCTCCGGATCCGGCACGACCACGCACGGCAGCCCGAAGACGTCCGCGACGAGTTCCTCGGTGACGACGGACGCCGGCGTCCCCTGCGCGACGATCGCGCCGTCCCGCATCGCGATCATGTGCGTGGCGTAGCGGGCCGCCTGGTTGAGGTCGTGCAGCACCGCGACGACCGTTCGCCCGGCGGCGTGGAGCGTGGACGCCAGTTCGAGCACGTCGTACTGGTGCGCGATGTCGAGGAACGTCGTCGGCTCGTCGAGCAGCACGATGTCGGTCTGCTGCGCGAGCACCATCGCGATCCAGACCCGCTGCCGCTGCCCGCCGGAGAGTTCGTCCACGCCACGGTCGGCGAGCCCCAGGATGTCGGTCTGCGCCAGGGCCGCCTGCACGACCTGTCGATCGGTCCCGCTGGAGGGGTGCAGCAGGTCCTGGTGGGGGAACCGTCCGCGGGCCACGAGGTCCCGCACGGTGATGCCGTCCGGAGCGATCGGCGTCTGCGGCAGCATCGCGACCCGCCGGGCGACGGCCTTCGGGCGGTACGACGTGATCGGCCGGCCGTCCAGGTACACGGTGCCGGCCGAGGGCTTGAGCGTCCGGGCCAGCGCCTTCAGCAGCGTCGACTTGCCACACGCGTTCGGCCCGACGATGACGGTCAGTTCGCCGTCAGGGACGTCCACGTCGAGGTCCTGCACGACGACCCGGTCGTCGTACCCGAGCCGGAGACCCCGGGCTCCGAGCGCGGTGACCGGTGCCTCCGGGGTGAGGACGGTCGCGGGACGACCGGCAGGACTCAACACTCCGCCTTGCCGTGCCGCCAGTACCCCATGAACGCGACCTGCTTCCGGTCCAGCCCGATGCTCCGCACGAGGTGACGACGGAGCTCCTTGACGCAGCCGGCCTCCCCCGCGATCCAGGCGTACACCGGCAGGTCGTCGTCCTCACGCGGGACGTCCCAGAGCACCTGCTCGTCGACGTCCACGTCGACGAGTTCGGCCGCGGCCGCAGCGCGTCGGTCGACGACGAGCGGGTCCGGTGCCACGGTCGAGGCCCAGGCGTGCACGTGGTCCGTCATCCGGGCCCCGTGCGAAGCACCGTTGCGGGCGATCCAGCGGACCTCGACCCCGGCGGGCGCCGACACCGGCAGCCGGTCGGCGTCGGTCGGGACCTCGATGAAGACGTGTCCGACGGCGCTGACGTCGAGGGCTTCGAGGATGGCGCAGATCGCGGGCGCGGCGGTCTCGTCCCCGGCGAGCAGGATCCGGTTCGCGGACCCGGGCGAGAACTCGGCAGCGCCGGACGGCAGGTCGGCGGGCGACTCCGGGACGCTCGGCCCGACGATCCGCAGTTCGTCACCGACGCGGCACGCGGACACCCACCGCGATGCGGGGCCGGCGTCCCCGTGGGCGACGAAGTCGATGTCGAGCTCGTGGGCGTCGGGCCGGAACGAGCGGACGGTGTAGGTGCGGATCGGGTTCCGGGTCGCGTCCGGCAGGGCACGCCACGCGGCGAACCAGTCCTGCCCCTCGGGCAGGTCCGAGAACCCGTGGCCCTCGAGCGGCAGGAGCACCTTGATGCGCTGGTCGAGACCGACGGCCGAGAAGTCCGCGAGCTCGTCGCCCGTCAGCGTCACCCGGACGAAGTGCGGGGTGAGCGACGTGACGGCGGCCACACGGACGGAGAAGACACGGTACCGGGCTGCCACACCTCGAGTATGGCATGCCTAACCTAACGACAGAAGGGCGCGAGGCACTGCGACACTGGTCGGGTGTCCGAGCACGATGACGAATTCGCCGACGTCCCCGCCCTGGCGGCCGCGAGCGGCGTGAGCGAGCCGCTCCGCGCCTCCCGGCAGGACGTGCGCACCGACGGCGGCGGGACGGTCTCGGCGATCCGCTGGTCCCGCACCGGCCCGCCCGCGCCCGGACGGGAGGCACGGATCACCTACCTGCACGGGCTCGGCATCGACGCCCACAGCTTCGACCAGACCGCGGTCGCGATCGACCAGCCGGCCGTCGCGCTCGACCTGCCCGGGCACGGCCGCTCGGCCTGGCGGGAGGACGCGGACTACGCGGCGACCGCGACGGCACCGACCGTCCTCGCCGCCCTGGACGCCCTCGACGTGCCGCCGGGGCTCGTCGTCGGCCACTCACTCGGTGCGATCCTGTCCGCGCGGCTCGCCGCCCTCGCACCCGCGCGGGTCACCGGGCTCGTGCTCGTCGACATGTCCCCGGACTTCGCGCAGCGGGCCGTCGACCGGATCGCCCGTGCCCTGGAGTCCGAGGAGCCGTTCGCGAGCCTGGACGAGGTCGTCGAACGGGCGATCGCCGCGCGAGTCGGTGGGGACGAGGCGACACTCCTCCGGGAGGCGCGCCACTCGACCCGGCTCGGCGCCGACGGACGACTCGTGCGGCGGCACCACTTCCCGCACCTCGGCGGTCGCACGTCGTCCGTCGGGCGGTTCGTGGACGCGTGGCCGGACCTCGAGCAGCTCGACGTCCCGCTGCTGCTCGTCCGCGGTGACCGGGGGTACGTCTCCCCCAAGCTGCACCACGCGTTCGCCGAGCGGCTGCCGGACGCCACGATCGTGACGGTGGAGTCGCGGCACGCCGTGCAGACGCAGGCGCCGCTCGCCCTCGCGGACGCGATCCGGGAATGGGCGACCACTCGCGGCTTGTTGGATGGCGTCGAAGAACCCCCCGAGACTTCGTCCGAGACCTGACACCGCCGGTGCCCGGCTGCCCGGTAGCCTCGTCCGAGCGTCGCTGACGACCGTCGTCTCGCCGCCCTCGTCCCGGCCCTCGTGGGTCTGGCTCCGGGAAGGAACCCAGCATGCGTCCGCTCCACCGCACCGCCCTGGCCGCGGCAGCCCTCGCCGTCGCGACCTCGGTCGCCCTGGCCGGCTGCTCCGGCGGCTCCGACGACACCCGGGGCGGCGCCGACGCGACGGTCCGGGTCGGCCTGGTGCTCGAACCGACCAGCCTCGACATCCGCACCCAGTCCGGCAACGCGCTCGACCAGGTGCTCATCGACAACGTCTACCAGGGGCTCGTCGGACGGACCGCGAGCGGGAAGGTCCGCGACGTGCTGGCGTCCTCGCACGAGGTGTCCGACGACGGCCTGACCTACACGTTCACGCTGCGCGACGGTGCGACCTTCCAGGACGGCGAGCCGGTCACCGCGAAGGACGTCGTCTGGTCGTTCGAGGACGTCAAGGCGCACGAGTCCTACGTCGACGCGGACGACCTCGCCGCGGTGGAGACCGTGGCCGCCACCGGAGACGACACCGTCACGCTGACCCTCTCGAAGCCGGACTCGGACCTGCTCTGGAACCTCACCGGCCGCGCGGGCCTGGTCCTCGAGCAGGCGGCGGACAACGACCGGACGAAGACCGCGAACGGCACCGGGCCGTTCGAGGTCGCCAGCTGGAAGCAGGGCGACTCGCTCACCTTCCGCCGGAACCCGGACTACTGGGGCGCGACGGCGAAGGTGGCGAAGGTCGTCTTCCGGTACATCACCGACCCGTCGACGGCCGTCAACGCCATGGCCGGCGGCGATCTCGACGTCGAGACCGCGGTCGACGGCACCCTGAAGAGCCAGCTGCAGAACACCTCCGGCGTCACACTGCACACCGGCAAGACGACCGACAAGTACACGCTCGCGTTCAACGACCAGAAGGCACCCTTCGACGACGTCCGCGTCCGCAGGGCGATCCGGCAGGCCGTCGACCCGAAGGCCGTCATCAAGGCGATCGGCGGCGGCGGGGTGGAGCAGGGCGGTCCGATCCCCGCGCTCGACCCCGGCTACCAGGACCTGACCCACATCGACGCGTACGACCCCGCCTCGGCGAAGAAGCTCCTGCGGCAGGCCGGCGTCACGAAGCCGACGCTCACCCTGACCTACGCCAACGTGTACCCCACGGCGATCGGCGACGTCCTGACCTCCGAGCTCGCCGACGTCGGCATCACGCTCAAGGTGCAGCGCGTGGACTTCGCGACCTGGCTCGACTCGGTGTTCAAGAACAAGGACTTCGACCTCAGCATGGTGAACCACACCGAGGCGCGGGACTTCGGCAACTGGGCGGACCCGGACTACTACTTCGGGTACGACAACGCCGAGGTCCAGCGGCTCTACGCAGCCTCCGTCGCCACGACCGACCAGGCCGAGAAGGTGCGCGCCCTGCAGCAGGCGGCGAAGATCGTCAGCGACGACGCCGCGGCCGAGTGGCTGTACACGGCGACCACCACGACGGCGGTCCGCGACGGGGTCACCGGCTTCCCGTTCGACAGCACCACGACCCGCTTGGACCTGGCGGACCTCGCCGTCTCGTAGCATCGGAGTCGTGACCCGATTCCTCGTCGGGCGGGTGTTCCTGCTCGCCGTCGGACTGCTCGTGGCGAGCCTGATCGTCTTCGCGACGCTCCGCGTGCTCCCCGGCGACGTCGCGCAGGTCGTCGCCGGAGCCGAGGCGACGCCCGCCCAGGTCGCGGCGCTCCGCGAGCAGCTCGGGCTCGACCGGCCCGTCGTGCTGCAGTACCTCGACTGGATCGGCGGCCTGTTCCACGGTGACCTCGGCAACTCGCTCGTCACTCGCGGCCCGGTCGCCCCGGAGATCGCGCAGAAGCTCGCGGTGACGCTGCCGCTCGCCGGCATGTCCCTGGCGGCCGCGCTGGTCATCGGCGTCCCGCTCGGCGTGCTGGCCGCGGTGCTCCGTCGCCGACCGGGTGGCGCGGTCATCTCCGGTGCCGCGCAGGCCGTCGCCGCGATCCCGGTCGTCTGGGCCGGCATGCTGCTCGTCGCCCTGTTCGCCGTGACGCTGCACTGGCTTCCCGTGCAGGGCTTCCCGCTCGACGGCTGGGACACGCCGGGCCGGGCGTTCGCGGCGCTCGTCCTGCCCGCGCTGACCATCGGCGCGGTCGAGGGAGCCGTCATCCTCCGCTTCACCCGGTCCGCGACGCTGTCCGTCCTCGACGCCGACCACGTCCGCACAGCGGCGGCCGTCGGCTTGACGAAGAACCGGGCGCTCCTCCGCCACGGCCTGCCGAGCGTCGCGCTGACCGTGCTCGCCGTTCTCGGTGTGCAGATCGCCGGGCTGCTGGTCGGAGCCGTCGTCGTCGAGCAGCTGTTCTCACTGCCCGGGGTCGGCCGCATGCTCGTCACCGACGTCGGCCGGCGCGACATCACGAAGGTGCAGTCCGAGCTCCTCGTGCTCACCGGTCTCGTGCTGCTGGTCGGGTTCGCCGTCGACGTGCTGCATCGCGTGCTGGACCCGAGGCAGCGCGAGGCTTCGTCGTGAGCGCGCTCGGCCGGCTGCTCCGGACCCCGACCGGACTGTTCGCCGTCGTCGTCCTCGGGCTGCTCGTCGTCCTGGCCGCGGTGTCGCTCGTCTGGACGCCCGAGGACCCGTTCCGCACCGACCCGTTCCACCAGTGGGAGCGCCCGAGCGCCGCGCACTGGTTCGGCACCGACGGGGTCGGCCGCGACATCGCCAGCTACCTGCTCGCCGGCACCCGGACCACGCTCCTCGTCGCGGTCGGCGCCGGGGTCATCGCCAGCGTCGTCGGCATCGTCCTCACCGCGATCGGCTCCCTCACCGCCCGCTGGATGCGCGAGGCCACGGCGGTGCTCCTCGACGTCCTGGTCGCCTTCCCCACCCTCCTCACCGCGATGCTCCTCACCGCCGTGTACGGCGGGTCGCTCGGCGTCGTCGTGGTGTCCGTCGGGCTGGCGTTCGGCGTCACCATCGCCCGGGTCGCCCGCGGTGAGATCCGGCGCATCGCACGGAGCGACTACGTCGTCGCAGCCCGCGCGTCCGGGGTCGGGCCGCTGGGCGTGCTGTTCCGCCACCTGGTCCCGAACGCCGCGCCGTTGTTCACCGTGCAGCTGTCGCTCGCGATGGCGACCGCGGTCCTCGCCGAGGCCGGGCTGTCCTACCTCGGCTACGGCGCCGACGCGGGCACGGCGTCCTGGGGTCGGCTGCTGTCCGACCTGCAGACCTACATCGGCGTGCATCCGTGGAGTGCGACCTGGCCGGGTGCGGCGATCGCGCTCGTCGTGATGGCGCTGTCCCTGCTCGGCGACGCGGTCCGGGACGCCACGGACCCACGGCTGATGACCAGTCGGCGGGGGCCGGACGCGGCTCCCGCACCCGGCACCGCAGTGGGCACGCCCGACACACCCGACACCCGCGGCACGACCGGCACGGTCAGCGGAACGGAGGGCATCGCATGAGCACCGGAACGGCGACGACCGGCCTCGAGGTCCGCGGCCTGACGGTCCGGATCGCGGGGCGGACGGTGCTCGACGACGTGACGTTCACCGTGCCTCCCGGCCGTCGCGTCGGCGTGATCGGCGCGTCCGGGTCGGGCAAGTCGATGACCTCGCTCGCCCTGATGGGCCTGGAACCCGCCGGTGCGACCGTCAGCGGCAGCATCCGCCTGGACGGACGGGAGCTCGTCGGCCTACCCGACCGCGAGCGTGCACGCACCCGCGGCGCGGCCATCGGGATGGTGTTCCAGGAGCCGGGGACCGCCCTCGACCCGCTCCGGCGCGTCGGCAGGCAGATCGTCGAGCCGCTCCGGCTGCACCGGGGTCTCGACCGGCGCGCCGCCGCCGAAGCCGCCGTCGGACTCGCCCGGGACGTCGGTCTGCCGGACCCGGAACTGCTGCTCCGGCAGTACCCGCACCAGCTGTCCGGCGGGCAGCGGCAGCGGATCTGCATCGCGATGGCGATGGCGGGCGAGCCCGCGTTCCTCGTCGCCGACGAGCCGACCACCGCGCTCGACGTGACCACGCAGGCGCGGATCCTCGACCTGTTCGAGTCGCTCACGGCCTCCAGGGGGACGGGGATGCTGTTCGTGACGCACGACCTGGCGGTCCTGTCGCGGATCGCGGACACGGCTGTCGTCCTGGAGGCCGGACGTGTCGTCGAGCAGGGCCGCGTCGCCGACCTGCTCGCCACGCCCGGGCACCCCGCCACGCTCGCGCTCGTCGAGGCAGCCCGGGCCACCGCCAGGAGGACCTCGTGACGGAGCTCGACACCGCTGCTCCGGCCCTCGCCGGCGCGGACCTCAGCCGCACGTACCGGCTCCCCCGGCGTGGCCCCTTCGAGCCCGGCGCGGTCCGCACCGCCGTGGACGGCGTCGACCTCATCGTCCCGTCCGGCGCACGGCTCGGGATCGTCGGTGAGTCCGGGTCCGGCAAGTCGACGCTCGTCCGCCTCCTCGCCGGGCTGGAGGCCCCCACCACCGGCACGGTCCACGCTTCTGGCCGCCCCGTGGACGCGCGGGCATCGGCCGCGTCCTCGCGCTGGTTCCGGCGCGAGACCGGCATCGTGTTCCAGGACCCGGTCGCCTCGCTCGACCCGCGGATGCGCGTCGGTGCGATCGTCGCCGAACCGCTCCGGGCACTCCGTGTCGCCGGCGACCACCGCGCGATGGTTGCGGCGGTCCTGGAACGGGTGGACCTGCCAGCCGACGCTGCTGACCGGTACCCGCACGAGTTCTCCGGCGGGCAGCGCCAGCGGATCGCGATCGCCCGCGCGGTGGTGCACCGACCGCGGATCCTGTTCGGGGACGAGCCGATGAGCGCCCTCGACGTCGTGGTGCGCGCCCGCGTGATCGACCTGTTCCGCTCGTTCGTGGACGACCTCGGGGCGACACTCGTGCTCGTCTCGCACGACATCGGGGTCGTCCAGCGCCTGTGCGACACCGTCGCGGTGATGTCGGCGGGGCGGATCGTCGAGCACGGCCCGGTGTCCCTGCTCGACGCGCCGACGCACGAGGTCACCCGGGCCCTGGTCGCGGCGGCGCCGACGCTGCCGTAGGGCCAGGGGCGCGCGGGCGGCCCGGCGAGGCCGGGGTGGCGGCGCCCGGGTCGCACAAACCGCCGCTCACATCCGCCGAGGTTGCACGGACTGCCGGCCACGCGCCTCCAGGCCTGCAGATTTCGCGACCTCGGCGGACGACGCGCGGCATGTCGTGCGACCTCGGCGGACGGCGACACGCCCGGCGACACGCCCGGCGACAGGCCCGCCCGACGAGCGCCCGCGCCGAGCGCCCCGCGCTACCAGCCGGCGGGGTGTCGCCGCTGCCAGCGCAGCCGGCGCTCGAGCTGCGCCCCGATCGCCAGGAGCACCCGCTCACCACCCGGACGTCCGATGAGCTGCACCCCCATCGGCAGCCCCGCGCCGTCCGGGTGCCCCTCGCCCGTGACCCCGACGGGCAACGAGATCGCGGGCAACCCCGACACGTTCGCCATCGACGTCCAGGGCGAGTACGCGCACTGACGACGGAAGTCCTCCTCCGGGTCGTCGCCGTACCAGCCGAGCGGCCTCGGGGTCATGGCGAGCGTCGGCGTGAGGACGGCGTCGAACCGGTCGAACGCCCGGATCAGCGCGATCGAGAACGCGTCCAGTCCGGCCATCGCGTCGAGCACCTGCGTCGCGGACAGCTCCCGCCCTCGCGACACCAGCCAGGCGACGAGGGGCGTCAGGGCGCGCAGGTCGATGCCGGGGATCCGGGCGATGCCGGCGCCCGAGGACTCCCACGCCACCTGGAACGACTCCGCGTACGGCACGCGCGGCATCACGACCTCCTCGACCCCGTGCCCGACCTCGCCGAGCACACGGACGGCGGTGTCCACGGCCTCCCGCGCGGCCGGGTCGACGACCACGTCGACGAAGTCGTCCCACGGCGAACCGTCGAGCAGCCCGACGACGAAGCGCCCCTCGCCCCGGACGGCGGCCGCGGTGAACGGCCCCTCGCCGACCTCGGGTGTCACGAGCGCGTAGGGCTGGCGCTCGGCCAGACCGGTCGGCGCCACGAGTGCGTCGAGCAGCATCCCCGCGTCGGCGACGGTCCGGGTGAGCGGCCCGGCGACAGCGAGTCCGCCCAGCCCGGCACGCCCGGGCATCGACGGCACCCGACCACGACTCGGCTTGAGTCCGACCAGGCCGGTGGCCGCGGCCGGGATCCGCACCGAGCCTCCACCGTCCGACCCGACGGCCGCCGGCAGCAGCCCGGCTGCGACGGCGACGGCGGCGCCGCTCGACGACCCGCCCGGGGCACGCGTGGTGTCGTACGGGTTGCGGGTCGTGCCGAAGCGCGTCTCGGAGGACGACGACATGCCGAACTCGGGCGTCGCCGTCTTGCCCAGGCTGATCGCCCCGGCGTCGTCGAGGGCGGTGACGAGCGGGTGGTCGACCGTCGCCGGGTCACCCGGCAGGGCGAGCGTCCCGGACCGGGTCGGGACGCCGCGCCGGTCCGTCAGGTCCTTGTCCGCGGACGGGAGGCCCCACAGCGGCCTCGACGTCGGCACCAGGTCGCCGAGGTGGTCGGCCCGGGCACGCGCGGCCTCGGCAGTGACGGTCACGAACGCGCCGAGCTCCGGGTCGAGCCGCTCGATGCGGGCGAGGTAGTGGTCGGTGACCTCGCGGGCGGTGGTGTCACCGCGGCGGATCCAGTCCCAGAGTTCCTGCGCGGACAGGTGGTGGAGTTCGAACACGGATCGAGCCTAGGCCGACATGTCGTTCCCCGGCCCTTGACCGACCGCCTCGACGGGTCCAGGCTCGGCGCATGGACCACGGCGGAGTGCTCGGTGCGGATGCGCCCGACCCGGAGATCGCGCGCCGGGCCGCGGCCCGCTCGCTGGGGTTCGGCGTCGCCGGGCTCGTCGCACAGCGGCATCTCGAGGACTTCGGTTCCGTCGGCGTGCAGACGGGCGAATCCGACGGCGTCCGCGACAGTGCGACCGTGTCGCGGCAGTACACACTCTGGCGGAACCCGGAGGACCACGACGACCCGGTGAACCTAGCGGCGATGGACGACGAGCGGCGACGGTCCCTGGAGGAGGTCCCGCCCTGGCCACGCCCGGACTGGCTCGTCGCCACGGTCGAGCGGATGCGGTACCCGATGCTGTGGGAGGCGGTCCGGACCCACTGGAGCCGGCTCGGTACCACCCGCCCGTCACCTGCCGAGGCGCTCGTCCAGCACGTGCAGTACGTCCTCGTCAACGGGTACCGCGACGAACTCGCTCTCCCGGAGTCCACCGAGGACCCCTGGCCGACGCTGGTCGACGAACGCAGCGTCCAGTCCGGACACCCCGTCTTGGTCGACGGCGTCGAGCGCCCCGGGCTGCTCCTCGACACGGACCCCTTCGTGCTCGGCCTGGCCACCGAGCTCGACGACGGGCGACTCCTGACGGCGGTGCTCCCCCGCGACGAGCTGCCCCTGCTCACCGTCGCCTTCGACTCCGCGACCCCGCTGGGCTAGTCCGCCTGGACCACGCTGAGGACCCGCCGCTCGTCCGCTGCCGTCAGACCCGACCGCCGACCGCGCGCAACCCCGCGAGCACGCTCGTCCTCGACGACGCGCCGCACGGTCTCGGCGAGCGGCCGAACCGTCCCGCCGGCCGCGAGGAACGCCCGACCGGCCCGCCGCGCGAACCCGACCTCACTCACCGGGATCCACAGCGGCAGCGACGCCGGCCCCGCCCAGTACGTGACCCCCTGCGCAAGGAGGGTCTCGTCGTCGGCCGCCACGAGCCTCCCGTCGAACCCGGTGGCGGTCGCCACGGTGTCCAGGAAGGCCCGCATCGACGTACTCGGCCCGACGGCGTCGACGGTCCCGACCGTGCCCACCCGCCCGGCCCGGACGATCCACTCCGCCAGGTCTGTGACATCGACCACCTGCACCGCACGGTCGTCAAGGACCGGAGTGAGCACGTCGCCGCCGCGGTCGAGCCGAGCAGCCCAGTAGCCGAACCGGTCACTCGGGTCGCCGGGTCCGACGATGAGGCCGGGCCGGACCACGAGCGCGTCTGTCCCGCGCACCCGCCGGGTTGCACGCTCCCCGGCGGCCTTCACGTCGGCGTACTGCGTCAGGTCCACGGGCTCGACGACCGGCGCGTCCTCGTCGTCGCCGGCCCGGTCGGTCCGCGCGTACACGGAGATCGTCGAGACGGAGGTCCAGTGCCGGGCACGCGTCGCGAGCGCCTCGAGCGCACTCGCGACGTGCGCCGGATCGGTCGCGAGCTCGACGACCTCATCCCAATCGTCGCCGAGGTGCGCGTACGCGTCGGCAGCCGAGCGGTCGGCGCGGACGAACCGTGCGCCGGCCGGCGGCTCCCCCGACTCCCCGCGGGCGAGACATGTCACCTCGGCACCGTCCCGTATTGCCGCCTCGGCGACCGCCCACCCCAACCACCCGGTCCCACCCAGCACCAGAACGTGTCGCATGCGGCCAGTCTGGCAGCGCACCGGACGAGAGGCCCGGGGCGGCCCGGCACCGCGCCTCCCGCCCCGGTCCGTGGCCGCCCCGGCGAGGTGGGACGATGGAGGGATGACCGCCACGCTCGTCGCCAAGGGGCTCGCCGGCGGCTACGCCGCCCGCACGCTGTTCGACTCCCTCGACCTCACGGTCGCACCCGGTGACGTGATCGGCGTCGTCGGCGTCAACGGCGCGGGCAAGTCCACGCTGCTCCGCCTGCTGGCCGGGGTCGACGAGCCGCTCGCCGGGGCCGTGTCACTGTCGCCGACGGACGCGTTCGTCGGCTGGCTGCCACAGGAGCACGAGCGGGTGCCCGGGGAGACCGTCGCCGGGTACGTCGCCCGCCGGACCGGGTGCGCCGACGCGGCGGCGGAGATGGACACGACGGCGCTGGCCCTCGGCGAGCCCGACGCCGGGGATGCCGCCGCCGACCGGTACTCGGTCGCCCTCGAGCGCTGGCTGGCCTCGGGTGCCGCGGACCTGGACGAGCGGATGCCGGTGGTGCTCGCCGACCTCGGCCTGACCCTCGACGCACCCGACGGCTCGGTCACGGCGGACTCGCTGATGACCTCGCTGTCCGGCGGACAGGCGGCCCGGGTGGGGTTGGCGGCGCTGCTGCTCTCCCGGTTCGACATCGTGCTGCTCGACGAGCCGACGAACGACCTGGACCTCGACGGGCTGGACCGGCTCGAGGAGTTCGTGCGCGGCCTGCGCGGCGGCGTCGTCCTCGTCAGCCACGACCGCGAGTTCCTCGCCCGCTCGGTGACGGCGGTCCTGGAACTCGACCTGGCGCAGTCGTCGAACCGGCTGTTCGGCGGTGGCTACGACGCCTACCTCGAGGAACGCGAGATCGCCCGCCAGCACAAGCGCGACGCGTACGACGAGTTCGCGTCCACCAAGGCCGACCTGGTCTCGCGTGCCCGGACGCAGCGCGAGTGGTCGAGCCAGGGCGTGCGGAACGCGATGAAGAAGGCCCCCGACAACGACAAGATCCGTCGCAAGGCCGCCAGTGAGTCGAGCGAGAAGCAGGCGCAGAAGGTCCGGCAGATGGAGTCGCGCATCGCCCGGCTGGACGAGGTCGAGGAGCCGCGCAAGGAGTGGCAACTCGAGTTCACGATCGGGCAGGCGCCCCGGTCCTCGGCCGTCGTCGCGACCCTGTCGAACGCCAGCTACGAGCAGGGCGACTTCACCCTCGGGCCGGTGTCGCTGCAGGTGAACGGCGGCGACCGGATCGGCATCACGGGCCCGAACGGCGCCGGCAAGTCGACGCTGCTGCGGGCGCTGCTCGGGCGGCAGGAACCGACGACCGGCACGGCGTCGATCGGGTCGAGCGTGGCGGTCGGCGAGGTCGACCAGGCCCGGTCGCTGTTCACCGGGTCCGAGCCCCTGGCCGCCGTGTTCGAGGACCTGGTCCCCGAGATGAACACCCCGGACGTCCGCACCCTGCTCGCGAAGTTCGGGCTGAAGGCCGACCACGTCGGACGGGCCGCCGGTGAGCTCTCGCCGGGCGAACGGACCCGTGCCGGGTTGGCGCTCCTCCAGGCCCGCGGGGTGAACGTGCTCGTGCTCGACGAGCCGACGAACCACCTGGACCTCGTCGCCATCGAGCAGCTCGAGCAGGCACTCGAGTCCTACGAGGGGACGCTGCTGCTGGTCACCCACGACCGGCGGATGCTCGACACCGTGCAGCTCGACCGGCAGTGGCGGGTCGAGGCCGGCCGGGTCACCGAGGTCTGAGCGTCGGGAGCCCGGTGCTCACCCGCCCGGGACGCCGACGAGCGCCCCGGACACGTACACCTGGACCGCCCGCTCGACGTCGAAGTCCGGGTCGTCCGCCGTCCCGATGCACAGGTTCCCGACACCGCGGAGCAGTTCGTAGCCGGTGACCCCCGCGCTCGTCGCCCGCCCCGGAACGGCAGCGCGCGCGGCGGTCAGCAGATCGCCGCACACCGGCACGAGTCGGTCGACGAAGTACCGGTGCAGGGCGTCGGTCGCGGCGCCGTCGCCGTGCATGGCGACGGGCAGTCCGTGCTTGGTGACCAGGAAGTCGACGAAGAGTCCGATCCATTGCCGCAGTGCCGCATCCGGGTCGGACGCCTCGGACAGGAGGCGCGGGCCGGCCTCCGCGCACGCCTCCACCTGGTGCCGGTAGACGGCGAGCACCAGGTCGGCCCGGGTCGGGAAGTGCCGGTAGACGGTCCCCACGCCGACCCCGGCCTCCGTCGCGACCGCACGCACGGGGGCGTCGACGCCGGACCGGACGAAGACCCGGGCGGCGGCGTCGAGCAGGGTCTCCTGGTTCCGGCGCGCGTCGCTGCGTTGCACGCGGTCGGACGCGGCTGGGCCGGGCTCAGGCATGGGGGCTCCTCGACGGTCGTTGCAAACGGAACTAGGTTCCGGTACTGTCCGGAACACTGCTCCGCTTCATCGTACGGCAGCGGACACCCCCGCGGAAGGAACCCCGTGCCCACCTCGACCACCCCCGCCCTGGACCACCTGCTCGGTGACGGCGCCCCCGTCGTCTCCATCGCGCCCGTCACCCTCGACGCACCGGGCCGCCCGCTCCCCCTGCAGGTCCGCGTGTCCGCACCGGCGACCGGCACCGACCTGCCCGTCGTGCTCTTCTCGCACGGCAACGGCATGCACCTCGACGCCTACGCACCCCTCGTGTCGTTCTGGGCGGCGCACGGGTTCGTCGTGGTGCAGCCGACGCACCTCGACTCGCGCCGCAACGGCATCGGGTTCGACCACCCGATCTTCCCGACGATCTGGTCCGAACGCACCACCGACCTGGTCCGGGTGCTCGACCAGCTCGACACCGTCGAGACCGCACTGCCCGGCCTGTCCGGCCGCGTCGACCACAGCCGCGTCGCCGCCACCGGACACTCGTGGGGCGGCCAGAGCGTGCAGAGCCTGCTCGGCGCGCGCATCCTCGACGACGCCGGACAGCCCGGCGAGGACCGACGGGAGGCCCGGATCACCGCCGGCGTCCTCCTCGCCGCCACCGGGGTGGCCGGCGACGACCTCGTCCCGTTCGCGACCGAGCACTTCCCGTTCATGCGGCCGTCCTTCGCCGAACTGACGACCCCCACGCTCGTCGTGGCCGGCGACCACGACCAGTCACGGATGTCGACCCGCGGCCCGGACTGGTTCACCGACGCCTACAGGCAGAGCCCCGGTGCAACGGACCTGCTCGTCCTCCGCGGCGGCGAGCACTCCCTCGGCGGGATCTCCGGCTACGAGGCCGCCGAGACCACCGACGAGGACCCGGAGCGCGTCGCCCTCGTCCAGCGTCTGACCACGGCGTACCTGCGCTCTGCACTCGATGCCGGTGACGACGCGTGGGAGCAGGCCCGGGCCTCCATGCCGACGGGTCCGGACGCGTCGGCGACGCTCGAGCACCGCGGCCGCTGACCGCCCGGGCGACCGCGTGCCAGCGTTCGCCCGTCAGCGTTCGCCCGTCAGCGACCGGCCGTCAGCGACCGCCACGGTGGAACGGGCAGCCACCGGAGCGGCCGGACCCGACCCGGGACCGCGCCCGGACACGGCCGCCCGAAGCCGGCTTCGTCGGCAGACGTCGACGGTCCACATCGAGCCCCTCGTCGAGCACGCCGACCCGTGGGTCGCTGAGGGTCGCGATCGCCGAAGCGAGTGCGACGATCGCGAGCTTCTCCCCCGGGCACCGATGGCCGGTCGCGACGTCGCCGCCACCGTGCGGGACGAACGTCTCGATCGCCTCGTAGTCGTCGACGCCGAGGAACCGCTCCGGGTCGAACCGGTCGGCCGCGGGCCACGAACGGTCGTCGGTGTCGGTGCCGAGCAGGTCGAGCAGGACCCGGCCGCCACTCGCGAGCCGCTGTCCGTCGAGTTCGAGGTCCTCGGTCGCCCACCCGGGCAGCATCGGCACGAACGGCGCCGTCCTGCGGATCTCCTGCGCGAAGGCGGTCGCGAGGGGCCCGCCGGCGAGCGAGCGTCCGGTGACGGACTCCTCGGCGATCCGGGCACGCCACTCAGGCCGGTCGTGCAGCTCCTTCGCGGCGAACGCGACGAACCGGGCAACCGCGATGAGCGGACGGATGCTGTTCTGGAGCTCGACGCCGGCGGTCACCGCGGGCAGCAGCACGCCGGAGCGGTCACGGTGCCACGCCCACTCGTACAGCGCCGTGCCCTCGGCCGGGTCGAGCTCGCCGTCGCGGACCGCCCGGACCAGGCGTTCCGCGTGTCGGTTCGACCACCACCGGTTCCGGACGGCGAGCAGGTACTCGGGCGAGTACGGCACACCGAACCCGTCGACGATCTGCGCGAGGCGTGCTGCCCACCGGGTCTTCGCGGCGGGCGTGCCGGGCAGACCCGCCCACCGCATGCTGGCACGGCCGAACACACCGACGGCGGCGTCGTAGGCGGACCGCTGCCCGCCGCCGAGCCACTCGTCGAGTTCCCGGTGCCACTCCTCGGCGATGAGCGGGGTGAGGCGGGCGACCTGCTCGTCCTCGTACGCGACGTCGACGAAGGTCGCCTTGCGGTGCCGGTGCTCGGCGCCGTCGAGGCTGTGCACGGACCCGTCGCCGAACAGCGTCTGCTGAACGATCGCCGGCATCGCACCGTGTCGGGCGATCCGGTCGCTGTAGAACAACTCGACACCCTCGGCACCGCGGACCAGCAGCGCGTCACGGAGCAGGAAGCGCATCGGCACCGCCCTGGCACCGTCGGCCGCCCGGCGCCAGACGTGGGCGCCGAAGCCGTAGCCGCGGGTGAGCAGGGACGGGGAGTCGTCGACAGGCATGCCCCCATGCTGCCGACGTCCGCCCGTCCGCCCTCTCAAGCGGGGCGGTCCCGTCAGGCCGTCCGGAACCCCAGCAGCTCGAGCACCTCGGCGGACTCCTCCTCCGGTGAGCGGTCGGCGGTGACGGTGAGATGCGCCTCGTCCGGCTGCGGCGGCTCGAGGGTCGCCAGCTGCGATGCGAGCAGGGACGCCGGCATGAAGTGCCCGGACCGCGAGGACATCCGCTCCTCGAGCAGGGCCCGGTCCGCGGCGACGTGCACGAAGACCACCCCGGAGGCCCGCAGCACGTCCCGGTACGACCGCTTCAGTGCCGAGCAGGTCACCACTCCGTTCGTCCCGGCGTCGAGGTGGCCGCGGATCCAGCCGGCGACGACGTCGAGCCACGGCCAACGGTCCTCGTCCGTCAAGGGTGTGCCGGCGTGCATCTTCGCGACGTTCGCCTCGGGGTGCATGCTGTCCCCCTCCGCGAACTCCCACCCGAGCGCGTCGGCGACCATCGCCGCGACGGTGGACTTGCCGGATCCGGAGACGCCCATCACCACGAGCACCTGGGGGTCCAGCGTCCGGGACTCCGAGCGGGGCTGCCGTCCGTCCGGCTGCCCGCTCATCGGATGAAGATCCCGGCGACGAGCACGCCGACCAGACCGATGACCGAGATCAGGCACTCGAGCACCGACCACGACTTGAAGGTCTGTCCCACCGAGGTGTTGAGGTACCCCTTCACCAACCAGAACCCGGCGTCGTTGACGTGCGACAGGAACACCGACCCGGCGCCGATCGCGAGCACGAGCAGTGACGTCATCGGGGACGACAGGTCGTGGGCGATCGGGGCCATGATGCCCGCTGCGGTGACCGTCGCGACCGTGGCGGACCCGGTGGCGACGCGGACGAGCGCGGCGACCACCCAGGCGACGAGGAGCACCGAGATGCCGGAGTCCTTGACCGCGTCGGCGATCACGCCGCCGATGCCCGTGTCGATGAGCACCTGCTTGAAGCCACCGCCGGCACCGACGATGAGGAGCACCCCGGCGACCGGCGGCAGCGCGCTCTCGAGCGACTTCGCGACCGCGGACCGGTCCATGCCGCCGCCGATCGCGAAGAAGACCATCGCGTAGACGGTCGCGATGCCGATCGCGATCATCGGCGTCCCGAGGAAGTCGAGCACTCCCACCCAGGCACCACCCGCGTCCGGGGCGATGGCCTCGCGGATCGCCTGCGCGAGCATGAGCACGACGGGCAGCAGGATGCCGACCAGCGCGACGGCGAACGACGGGCTGCGCGGCTCGCTGATCACCCGCGTGAAGTCGCTTTTGCCGTGGGGCAGGGACGCGGTGTCCTCCGTGGCGGGGGTGCGGCGGGCCTCCCGGCCGGAGTGCGCTGGGTCCTCGCCCCGTGCGCCGAAGATGTCCGGCACCGGGACGTCGACCCAGCGCGCTGCGAAGCGGGCGAAGACCGGGCCGGCCAGGACGATGACGGGGATCGCGAGCACGATGCCGAACGCCAGCGTCGTGCCGAGGTCCGCACCCACCGTCGAGACGGCGACCAGCGGACCGGGGTGCGGCGGGACGAACGCGTGCATGGTGGAGAGCCCGGCGAGGGCCGGGATCGCGATCTTCATGATCGGGACGGAGCTGCGCTTGGCGACCAGGACGATGATCGGGATGAGCAGGACCAGGCCCACCTCGAAGAACATCGGCAGGCCGATCAGCGCACCGATCAGTGCCATCGTCCAGGGCAGCGCGGCGGCCGAGGACCGGCGGACCAGGGTGTCGACGACCCGGTCGGCGGCGCCGGAGTCGACCAGGAGCTTGCCGAACATCGAGCCGAGACCGACGAGGATGCCGACGCTCGTCATGGTCGCGCCGAAGCCGTCCCCGAAGCTCGTGACTGCCTTCTCCGGTGCGAGCCCGGCGCCGAGGCCGACGCCGAGCGCACCGATCGTCAGGGCGACGAAGGGGTGCACCTTGAGCCAGGTGATGAGGGCGATGATCACCACGATGCCGACGAGGGCGGCGATGACGAGCTGTGGGATCGGACCGGACGGGTCGACCGTCTCGGTCCCGGCGGCGAGCACGTGGCTCGGGATCGCCGGGGTGGTCTGGAGGTGAGGCATCTGCGCCCCTTCCTGGAGCAGCTCCTGCGCTGCTGCCGTCCTGCTGCTGGTGCCGGGCCGACCGGGGTGTCGATCCCGGCTGCGGTCGCCGCTGCAATAATCTGATTAATCAGACTACATCGTCGTCGTCCGCGCGCCACCCGGGCTCAGGCGCAGTCTGCCGCTGCAATGGTCACCGCGTCACACATCCGCGTGACCAGGCCCGTCGAGGAGGAACGATGCCGACACCCGGCGGTCTGCACGCCCACGTGCTCGACACGCTCGGGCAGCGCATCGTCGACGGCACCCTCGCTCCCGGCGCCGTGCTCCGCCCGGACGACGTCGTCGCCGAGTTCGGCGTCTCGCGGTCCGTCGTCCGCGAGGCACTGCGTGTCCTGCAGTCCCTCGGACTGGTCGAACCACGGCAGCGCGTCGGCACGCAGGTGCAGCCGTCGACCCGCTGGGAACTCCTGGCCCCGTCGGTGATCCGCTGGCGGGGCACCTCCGGGGCGTACTTCACCCAGCAGCGCGAGCTCCTGGACCTCCGGCTGGGCATCGAGCCGGTCGCCGCGGGCCTCACCGCGGAACACGGCGGAGCGGCGGCCGACGCCGTGCTCGCCGCCGCGCAGGAGATGGTCGCCGCAGCGTCCGCGGGTGACGGGCGCGCCTACCTCGACGCCGACGTCCGCTTCCACCGCGCGCTGCTCACCGGCTCCGGCAACGCGGTCTTCGCCCACTTCGCGGGCACCGTCGAGGCGTTGCTGCGCACCCGGACGAGCGAGTCACGGGACACGATCACCGGGTGGACGGCGGGGGCGGCGGCCCGGCACGAAGCCGTCGGTCGGGCGGTCGTCGGACGGGAGGCCCGGGTCGCCTCCGCCGCGGCCGCCGACCTGGTGCGCACCACGCGGGACGAGTTCGTCGCCGAAGCGGATTGAGGGCGGATCGGGACGGGGTCCCGTTCGGCGGTCGACGTCAGTCGCGCGGACCGAACAGCGGCTTGCGGGTGCTCCGCAGGCGCAACCGCATCGTGACCGTGCCGAGCCACCGGTCGTACTTGTAGCCGACGCGGCCCATCCGCCCGACCTCCTCGAAGCCGAGCCGCTCGTGCAGCCGGATCGACGCGTCCGCGGACCGGTCGGCGATCACGGCGATCACCTCCCGGACGCCGACGGTCCGACAGGCGTCGAGGAGCGCCTCCATCAGCGCCCGGCCGAGGCCCTTGCCGCCCGCCGCGGCGCCGAGGTAGATCGAGTCCTCGACCACCCGGTTCGACCGGTCGCGGATGTTCCACGGCTCGACGAGCGCGTACCCGAGCACCTGTCCGGACGGGTTCTCCGCGACCAGGAACGGCAGCTTGCGACGCTGGACCTCGTCGAACCGCTTCTTCCAGGCTGCGAAGGTGAACGCGGCCGCGTCGAAGGTCACGGACGAGTTGCGCACGTAGTGCGTGTGGATCTCGCGGACCTCGGGCAGGTCCGCAGCCGTGGCGGGACGGATCGCGTACGCGAACGCCGGCTCGACCGGCGCCGGGGTACGCAGGTGGCGCGGCAGGACGCGCCGCTGCTGGTATTCCTCCTCGAGCACGACACGAGCCTACGGGAGGCCCGTCACGCCTCCGCCGGCAGTGTCCATTCGACGGGGTCGGCCCCCTGGGCGACGAGCAGGTCGTTCACGGCCGAGAACGGACGGCTGCCGAAGAACCCGCGGGCGGCGCTGAGCGGGCTGGGGTGGGCCGACGCCACGACCGGGGTGTCACCGAGCAGCGGTCGGACCGACGCGGCCTGCGCACCCCAGAGCACGGCGACGAGCGGACGGTCGCGGGCGACGAGCGCCTCGACCGCCCGCTCGGTGACCCGTTCCCAGCCCTTGCCGCGGTGGCTGGCGGGTTCGCCGACGCCCACCGTCAGCACGCGGTTGAGCAGCAGCACGCCCTGGTCCGACCAGGCGCGGAGGTCACCGTGCGGCGGCGGCGTGACGCCGAGGTCGTCGTGGAGTTCGCGGTAGACGTTCTGCAGGCTGCGCGGGACCGGCCGCACGTGCGGGTCGACGGCGAAGGACAGCCCGATCGGGTGTCCGGGCGTCGGGTACGGGTCCTGGCCGACGACGAGCACCTTCACCCGGTCGAACGGCTCCTCGAAGGCGCGGAGCACGGCGGGACCGGCGGGCAGGTACGGACGACCGGCCTCGGTCTCGGCACGGAGCCAGGCGCCGATGCGGTGGACGTCGTCCTCGACGGGCGCGAGCGCTGCCGCCCAGCCCGGGTCGACCAGGTCGGCGAGGGGCTTCGGCTGCACGCTCAGGCGCCCATGGTGGCGACCGAGACGGACTCGTCGCCCGCCACCACCCGCCAGACACTCCCCGTGCCCCGGACCTCGAGGGCGCCTTCGCCCACGACCAGCGTGGTGTCCTCGTCGACGGCCAGGCCCGCGGTGACGAACTCGGCCTCGGCGGCGGCGACCAGCCGGGCGAGGGTGCCGGCCTGGACCGCGTGGACGTCGATGGTCAGGTCGACGAGCCCGAGCCCTTCGCGGAGCTCGACCTCGTCGAGCCCCTCGGACGCGGCCTCGGGACACACCTCGACGCCGCCGATGCGGAAACCGCCGACCAGGGCGCGGTCCGCGGCGATCATCGCGCCGGCCGAGTAGCCGAGGTAGGGCAGCCCGTCGGAGACGAGCAGGCGGATCTGGTCGACGAGCGGAGCGACCGCGTCCAGGTAGTCGGGGGTACGACCGCCGCCCACGACGAGAGCGTCGACGTCGCTGAGGACCGTGGTCTCGAAGACCGCGCCCGCCGCGACCTCGGTCACCAGCACCTCGGCGGCACGGGACCCTCCGAGGACCTCGGCGATGTCCGCGGTCGACGACGGCGAGGCCCCGTCCGCGGAGGCGACGGAGAGCAGTGCGATGCGCGGGACGGTCCGTCCCACGGCGGCCGAACGGGCGGTGGCCTCGGCGGTGAAGGCCGCGGCGGCGTCCGCGGCGACGAAGGAGCCGCCGCCGACGAGGTGGATGCTCACGACTCGGCCGTCACCGGTGCGAGGGCGCTCCACGGGAACGTGATCCAGCCGTCGACACGACGCCACACGTGGTCCGGCTCGAGGACGGTGCCGGGCTTCGAGTACAGGCACGCGCTCCGGACGTCGGCTCCGGCGGTGCGGATGATGTCGACCACGAGCGCCAGGGTGCGACCGGAGTCGGACACGTCGTCCACGACCAGGACCCGCTTGCCGGCGAGGCTCGGTGCGTCGAGGGCCGGAGCGAGCACGACGGGCTCCTCCAGCCGCTGCTCGACGTCGGTGTAGAACTCGACGTTGATGGAGCCGCACTCCTTGGTGCCCAGGGCGTAGGCGACGGCACCGGCGATGATGAGCCCACCACGAGCGACGGCCACGACGACCTCGGGCTCGAAGCCGGCGGACAGGACGTCCTTCGCGAGCAGCCGTGCTGCGTCGCCGAACTCGAGCCAGCCGAGCACCTCCGGTCCGCTCGTCACGGTCACGGTCGACGAGGCGGGAGACTCCGCGGGTTCGCTGCTGATCGGCATCTGCCCACGGTACCGGCAGGGATGCTCCGCCCGCGACCCGTGATCGCCGCCCGGGCGCTGCGGGCCCGCGGCGGCGCCCCGGCCGCTACGCCTTCGGGGTCAGCGGCCCGCGGGCGAGCTTGTGCTGCGCCGACTGCGCCACCGGCCGGACGGTCACCAGGTCCAGGTTGACGTGGGCCGGCAGCTCGACGGCGTGCACGATCGCCTCGGCCACGTCGTCGGCGACCAGTGGTGCCTCCACCCCGTCGTAGACCGCCGCGGCCGCGTCGCTGTCGCCGCCGAACCGCACCAGTGCGAACTCGTCGGTCTTCACCATGCCCGGCGCGATCTCGACGACCCGGATCGGTTCGCCGTTCAACTCGAGTCGGAGCACGCCGACCAGCGCGTGCTCGGCGTGCTTCGCGGCGACGTACCCGCCGCCGTTCTCGTAGGCGACGAAGCCCGCCGTGCTCGTCACGGTCACGACGTCCGCGCCGCCGGTCTCACCGGCACGACGACGGAGTGCCGGCAGGAGGGCAGCGGTGACGCGCTTCGTGCCGAGGACGTTCACCTCGAACATCGCCCGCCAGTCGTCGACGTCACTGTGCTCGACCGAGGCCGACCCGAACGCTCCCCCGGCGTTGTTGACGAGCACGTCCGCGCCGCCGAGCTCGTCCACCCGTGCGGCGAGCGCCGCGACGTCGGCGGAGTCCGTGACGTCGACGACCAGGGTGTCCGCGCCGGTCTCCGCGGCGAGCGCCTCGAGCCGGTCGGCTCGGCGGGCGACGGCGAGGACGTCCCACCCGTGTCGGCGGAACAGGCGGACGGTGGCGGCGCCGATGCCCGAGCTGGCTCCGGTGACGACGGCTCGACGTGTGGTCATGATGCTCCTCGCGGGTCGGGGACGGTGGGCGGCCCGGGGCAACGCTACCGACACCGGGGCAGCCGTCGGACGGTAACGTGCGGAGGATGACGACGGACGCCGCCCCTCCCGCGCCCTCTGCCCCGGCGGGCGCGCTCGACCCGGGTCGGATCCGGCGGCGGATCCCGATGTGGGACACGGCGCGCTTCCTGGCGGTGACGCTGGTGGTGATCGGGCACGCGATCCAGCGGCAGACGACGGGCAGTGAGCACGCGTTGGCGCTGTACACGTTCATCTACGCGTTCCACATGCCGGCGTTCGGGGTGATCAGCGGGTACTTCTCGTCGGCGGACACCCCGACGGCGAAGCGGATGCGGCGGACGTTCACGGACATCGTGGTGCCGTACATCATCATGCAGACGATCTGGACCGTGGTGCAGGCGGTGGTGGAGGGCGGCAAGGAGTTCAACCCGACGAAGCCGACGTGGACGCTCTGGTTCCTGTTGGCGTTGGGGATCTTCCGGCTGATCCTGCCGTACCTGTCGCAGCTGCGGCTGCCGCTGGTGTGGGCGGTGGTGCTGAGCATCGGCGTCGGGTACTTCGACAACGTGGACTCGACGCTGTCCCTCGGCCGGGCGATCAGCCTGCTGCCGTTCTTCCTGCTCGGGTGGCAGGTGAAGCAGTGGGGGCTGTTCGACCGCTGGTACGAGGCGTCCCGGCGGACGGTGGTCCGCGTGCGGGTCCTCGCGGGTGTGGTGTTCCTGGCGTGGGCGGTCTCGTGCGCGCTGTGGATCCCGCAGTTCAAGGAGTTCGACCTGCACCACTGGTTCTTCTACGACGACTCGTACTCGGGACTCGGCGAGGACGCGTGGTGGGCCGGCGGGGTCCGCTTCGCGCTGATGCTGCTGGCGACGCTGTTGACGGCGTCGTTCCTGGTCCTCGTGCCGCGGCGCACGGTCTGGTTGACGCGGTTCGGCGCGGCGACGATGTACGTGTACCTGCTGCACACGTTCCTGCTGTACCCGATCCGCGAGTCGGGGGTGCTGGCGGGTGAGCACTCGGCGTGGCCGTTCGTGCTGCTGATGGTGCTGGTGGCGTGTGCGGTGAGCCTGTTCCTGGCACAGCCGTTCGTGCGTCGTGGGATGCGGTGGTTGCTCGAGCCGAAGGTCGACTGGCTGTTCCGCCGGGACCCGGCCTGAGCGCGGGCCGACGCGTGAGCGCCGTCGTCAGGCGCGGAGCGTGTCGCTCGGGCGTTCCCCGAACCGTTCGGCGTAGTACCCGGCGAAGCGTCCGAGGTGCACGAACCCGAGCTGGCGGGCGATGGCCGCGACGCTGACCTCGCCCGGTCGGGCGTCGGCGAGCAGGGTGCGGGCTCGACGGAGTCGTGCCTCGCGCAGGGCCTCGAGCGGCGTGGGCAGGTCGTTCCGCCCGAAGGCCTGCTGGAGTCCGCGTTGGCTGAGGCCGGCGGCTGCGGCGAGGTCGGCCGTCGTGATCGGCTCGGTCAGGTGGGCTTCGATGTAGTCGAGCGCGCGGATGACGTTCGCCGGGTGGCCGGGGAAGCGTGGGAAGGCCGGGGCGGGCGCGAAGGCGTCGAGGACCCGGCGGCTCACCGCGTCCACCATGCGTGCCCGGGTGAGGCGGTCAGCGGCCGGGTCGAGGAGGACCGGGGTCGACGCGGCGAGCGTGCGCTGCAGTGCGGCGAGTCCCTCGGGGTCCGGCGTCTGGGCGAACCGGAGCGGTTCCGCGTGCTCGCCGCTCCGCGCCAGGTGGAGCGCTTCGAGGGCCGGGCCGTCGATGTCGATCGTGTGCAGCGTGATGCTCGGCGGGGCCTCGATGGTGAAGGGGCGGCCGGTCGGGTAGACGGCGGGGGTGCCGGCGCTGACGACGAGTTCGGTGTCGGCGCCGCCGTCGATGGCCAGTTCACCGTCGTGCGCCCAGGTGACGAGGTAGCGGCCCTGGGGCTCGATCCGGCCCCAGCGGCGAGCGCTGAGCGCTGAACTCCGCAGTCGCAACCGCTCGTCACCCACGGCACGCAGCCGGTACCCGAACGGCCGGTCCTCGTCCTGCGTGAGCCGCACGGCGTGCGCGTCGTGCACACGCTCGTAGAAGTGGGTGGCCTCGTCGATGTCCCGGCCGGCCACGTCGTGCCGTCTGACGTGCGAGCGTCCGGGCTGCTCGGGCGGGTTCGGAGAGGGCATGACGGCGACACTGTAGGTCACGCGCGTTCCCCGTCGCGACACGAGCGGACCCGTCGTCCACTTCCCGTCATCCCGGGAGGCCCGTCCGCCTCGGCACCGCGCGTTACGTCCGACGACTCCCCCGCTGGTGCCCGCCCGGTCAGCTGCGTAGCGTGACGCGCGACGGAAGAGGAGCCCCGATGACCACGAACGACGCAGCCGCCTGGCGGTTCGAGACCACGCAGGTGCACGCGGGTGCCGCACCGGACCCGACCACGGGTGCCCGGGCGACGCCGATCTACAAGACGACCTCGTACGTGTTCGAGAACTCGGACCACGCCCGCGACCTGTTCGCGCTGGCGCAGCCGGGGAACATCTACTCGCGGATCATGAACCCGACGAACGACGTCGTGGAGCAGCGCATCGCCGCGCTCGAGGGCGGGACCGGGGCGTTGCTCGTGTCGAGCGGCCAGGCGGCGGAGACCTACGCGGTGCTCAACATCGCGGGTGCCGGTGACCACATCGTGTCGTCGTCGTCGATCTACGGCGGCACCTACAACCTGTTCAAGTACACGCTGGCGAAGCTCGGCATCGAGACGACGTTCGTCGAGGACCAGGACGACCCGGAGGAGTGGCGTCGCGCGGTCCGTCCGAACACGAAGCTGTTCTTCGCCGAGACCATCGGCAACCCGCGCATCAACGTGCTCGACATCGAGACCGTCGCGGGCGTCGCACACGAGTCCGGCGTGCCCCTGATCGTCGACAACACGATCGCGACGCCGTACCTGATCCGTCCGTTCGAGCACGGCGCGGACATCGTGGTGCACTCGGCGACGAAGTTCCTCGGCGGACACGGCACCGTCATCGGCGGCATCATCGTCGACGGCGGCACGTTCGCGTGGTCCGAGCACGCCGAGCGGTTCCCGGAGTTCAGCACCCCGGACCCCTCGTACCACGGGGCGGTGTTCTCGCAGGCCGTCGGTGACGCGCTGGCGTACATCGTCAAGGCCCGCGTGCAGTTGCTCCGCGACCTCGGTGCGTCGAACTCGGCGGACACGGCGTTCGCGCTCCTGCAGGGCATCGAGACGCTGAGCCTGCGGATCGAACGGCACGTCTCCAACGCGCAGGAGATCGCAGAGTGGCTGGACCGGCACCCGGACGTCGCCACGGTCGCCTACGCGGGGCTGCCGACGAGCCCGTGGTACCCGGCGGCGACGAAGTACGCGCCCCGTGGTGTCGGCGCCGTGCTGTCCTTCGAACTGAAGGGCGGCGTCGACGCGGGTCGTGCCCTGGTCGACGAGCTGCAGCTGTTCTCGCACCTGGCGAACATCGGCGACGTCCGCTCGCTCGTGATCCACCCGGCGTCCACCACCCACTCGCAGCTGACCCCCGAGCAGCAGCTCACCACCGGGGTCACGCCGGGCCTGGTGCGCCTGTCGGTGGGCATCGAGAACGTCGAGGACCTCAAGGCCGATCTCGAGGCCGGGCTCGCCGCAGCCCGCGCCGTCGCCCAGGCGGGCCTGCGCGCCTGACCCGTGCCGCGCCTCCCGGCTGAGGCACCCGCGGGACGCAACGTGGGCGGCTCCTCGCAGCGGTACTCCGTCGCGGGAACCCGCCCACGTTGCGTCCCGCGGGGCTGCCACGCCGGGCGCGACGTAACACGGCGGCGGCGAGCCGCGCCTCCAGGGAGGATGGACGCACCATGGACTGGCAGACGACTCCCGAGGACTCCGTGCCGTCCACCCTGGTGCCCGGCGCCGAGCTCGGCACCCTCGGCAAGCCGCCGGTCACCGGTGCGTGGCGGCCGGGCGACCCGCCCGGCGCACGGCGCTTCGAGGCGCTCGGCGAGCAGTTCGTCCGCGGCGGCCGGATCCCGTCGGTCCGCGTCGCGTACGAGACCTGGGGGACGCTCTCCCCCGCGAAGGACAACGTCGTCCTGGTGTTCCACGCCCTGACCGGCGACTCGCACGTCGCGGGCCCGCCCGGACCGGGGCACCGCACGGCGGGCTGGTGGGGTGACGTCGTCGGACCCGGACGCGCCATCGACACCGACCGCTGGTTCGTCGTCGCGCCGAACATGCTCGGCGGTTGCCAGGGCACCACCGGGCCGTCCTCGGTCGCACCCGACGGCGTCGAGTGGGGCTCCCGGTTCCCGTTCGTCACGATCCGCGACCAGGTCGCCACGCAGCTCCGGTTGGCCGACCGGCTCGGCATCGAGCGCTTCGCCGCCGTCGTCGGTGGCTCGATGGGCGGCATGCACGCCCTGGAGGCCGCCGTCACCGCCCCGGAACGCGTCGCCCGGCTCGCGGTCCTGGCGAGCACCGCGCAGACCACCGCGGACCAGATCGCCGCGAACTCCCTGCAGCGTGCCGCGATCCAGATGGACCCGGGGTTCGCCGGCGGCGACCACCACGACGCCGAACCCGGCGAGGGCCCGCACCGGGGACTGGCGCTGGCGCGGCGGATGGCGATGATGACCTACCGGGCCTCGGACGAGCTCAACGGCCGGTTCGCCCGCTCGTGGCAGAGCGACGTCTCCCCGCTCGGCGACGACGGACGGTTCTCGGTGGAGAGCTACCTCGACTTCCACGGCAACAAGTTCACCCGACGGTTCGACGCGGCGTCCTACGTCGCCCTCACGCACGCGATGGACTCGCACGACGTCGGTGCCGGCCGCGGCGGAGTGGCTGCGGCGCTCGCCCGGGTGCGCGCTCAGACGCTCGTCGTCGGCATCTCCAGCGACCGGCTCTTCCCCGTCGAGGACCAGCACCGGATCGCCGCCGGGGTGCCCGACACGCTGGACGGCGACCGCGCCGCGGTGATCACGAGCGAGTTCGGTCACGACGGTTTCCTCATCGAACACGAGGCCGTCGGGGCGCACCTGCGGCGACTGCTCGACTGATCGGGGTGCATCGGTGTCCCCGGAAGACGGGACACCCGCAGACCGATCCGTCGACCCCCGCGCGCCGAAGACCCCACTACGGGTGTCGCCCGTGGAATGATGCAGAGTGCACGGTCTCGACCAGTGCTCGGTTTCCCAAGACCAACCAGCTTCCCGAACCAGGAACAGCCAGGACCAACGATGGAACTCCTCGCGCAGGAACGCGACCGCCTCCTCCGGTCGACGACCCGTGTCGTGGGCGTCGTCTGCGCGCTCGTCAGCGTCGTGGGCGTGGCCACGTCCCTCGCCGTCCCCGTGGCACAGCTCGTCCTCGGACTCGGCTGCATCGCCGTGATGGTCGGGGCGCTCCTCGCGTTCGGGGCCAACGGTTCGACCTGGTGGACGGCCACCACCGTCGTCGCCGGTCTCGGCGCCGTGACGATCCTCACCACGGCCGTCGCGGCGGACGACCGCGGCGTGATCGCCAGCGCACTCGTCCCGCTCGCCGGCGGTGGACTCGCCTCCCTGCTCATGGCGCAGCGCGGACACCGGGTCGGACTCGGCCTCGCCGCCGGTGCCGGAGTCGTCTCCGTCGGGCTGATGAGCTGGGCCAGCGGCGCCGTCCTCAGCGCCCCGGTCAGCGGCGTGCTCCTCGGTTGGGTCCTCGTCGCCGTCGTCGCCGTCTGGATCAGCCGCAGCATCCCGCGCGTGGCTCGTCGCATCTACAGCATCGGCACCGCTCACCGCGCCGAACGCCAGGCCAGCGAGACCGAGGCGCAGCGACGACAGGGCGCCCGACTGCTGCACGACACCGTGCTCGCCACCCTGACCCTGCTGGCGCACTCCGGCGTCGGCGTCTCCGAGCACGCGATGCGGGAGCAGGCCGCGGAGGACGCACGACTCCTCCGCCACCTCCGCCTCGGCGCGACCCCGCAGCCACAGCAGTCCGGTGACTACTCCCTCACCCGGACCGAGGAGTCCCCGCTCGGCCAGACCCTGGAGTCCGTCAAGCAGCGCTTCGGCCGCATGGGTCTCGAGGTCGCCTGGCACGGCACCGGGCAGGTCCTGCTGCCGAAGCACGTGCTCGACGCGTTCCTGCTCGCGCTCGGCGAGTGCCTGGAGAACGTCCGACGCCACGCCGGCGTCCCCGAGGCGCACGTCACGATCGTGCACGACGAGGCGATGGTGCGCGCGATGGTCACCGACTCCGGCGTCGGCTTCGAACTCGACACCATCAGCGCCGAACGGCTCGGCTTCAAGGAGAGCGTCGTGAACCGCCTCCGCGAGGTCGGCGGCGACGCCCGCCTGTTCTCGGCACCCGGTGCCGGCACCACCGTCGTCCTGGAGGCACCCCGATGAGCGGCGTCCCGGAGGACACCATCAGCCACGGCCTGCCCGGTGAGCAGACCGCCCCCCGCACCCGCCGGGAGGCCCGCGAACGCTACCGGGGCACAGAACGACGACAGGCGCGCGGCCTGCCCTCCACCTCGACCGGCGCCCGCTCGCTCCGACAGGCAGCCCAGCCCGGTGCCTCGCTCGGTGCCGGCCACCTCGGGCTCGGTGCCGCCGTGCTCACCGGACTCGAGGCGCTCGGTGGGATCGTCTTCTTCCTCGTGCACTGGGACGACTACACCAACCCGTGGATGACCGCGACCGCCTGGGCGCTGTTCGTCGTCGCCGCGAGCTGCGTGCTCGCCACGGTCCTCACGTACGGAGAACGACTGACCGGTGTCGCCTTCGGGCTGATCTGCGTCGTGCTCGCCTGCATCGTCACGCTCGACTTCATCGGCATGTGGGACCAGCACGACGTCGGCCACACCGCCACCGCGTCGATGGCGGCCGGGTTCGCGCTGCTGCCGATCACGACCCTCCGGCCCGCCCGTGAGGTCATCGCCGCGATCGTCGGCCTCGGCCTGGCGTTCGCCGTCTACGCCGTGGTGTCCACCCCGCTGACGACCGAGACCCTGCCCGGCATCGTCACCATGCTCGCGGTCACCGTCGTCCCGCCGTCCGTGGCGCTGTTCGTCGTGCACCGGTTCCGGCAGCTCGTGCAGCGCGAACTCGACCGGGTGCTCGTGCAGAGCAACGTCGGCGCCCCGCAGTTCGCCGTCGGGATGCTCGCCTCGGACGAACTCGCGCGCCTGGACCTCGCCGCCGAGAAGCTGCTCGACGCCGTCGCGAACGGCTCCGACCCGTTGCCGCTCTCCGACGCGTCGGCCTCGGACGCCGCGTCCCTCGCCACCGAGCTCCGCCTGCACCTGATCGAGGGCCGCCGCGAGACCTGGCTCTACCACGCGATCACGGAGTCCGACAACCTCGGCCGTTCCGTCGCCGTCACCGACCCGAGCGCCCTCGCGGGCCACCTCACCCCCGCCCAGCGCGACGGCCTGCTCCAGGCGCTGTGGCAGATGGTCGGCGACGGCCGCGCCCAGCAGCCCGGTGTGCCCGTCGTCTCGGTCACCCTCGGTCCCGTCGGCAGCGACGGCCACCCGGTCACCGACGACACCATGGACGTCCCGGTCGTCATCGAGTCGCGCGGGGTCCCCCGCCGCCGCCTCGGCCCGGCCGCGTGGACCGCCCTGCAGCGCATCGGGCCCTACACCGACAGCGTCCGCGACGGCGTGCTGCACGTCACGGCGCACTGCGTCGTCAACCGGCACCCGCAGATGTGACGCACCACGAGCCTCCCGGCAGCGATGCCGGCACGCAGCGAGTGCCGCTACCGGAAAACATGGCCAGCCTCCCCGAACCGGGCCGCCGATCCTCCTAGGATCAGCAGGCCCGGGACGGACCCACCAGAAAGGACCATCGCGCATGGCGACTCCAGCAGAACCGATCAGACTCGCTCTCGTCGACGACCACCGGATGCTGCTCAGCGCCCTGACCGAGTGGATCCGGAACGCAGCCGACGACATCGCGATGGTCACCGCGGTCACCACGTGGCCGGAGCTGCTCACCAGTCCGGCCTTCCCGGTCGACGTCGTGCTGCTCGACCTGGACCTCAAGGACTCCATCCCGGTGTCCCTGAAGATCTCGACGCTGAAGACCGCTGGCGTGAAGACGGTCGTGATGAGCACCTACTCCGAGCCGAACGTGGTCCGTGAGGCCCTCGGTGCCGGGGCCCTCGGCTACCTCGTCAAGAGCGAGGACGCGGCGATGATCGTCGAGGCGATCCGCGCAGCGCAGCGCGGCGAGCAGTACGTCTCCGCCGAACTCGACCTGGCGATCAACAGCGGCGACGTCGGCGGCGTGCCGAAGCTCAGCGCCCAGGAGCGTCGTGTGATGGCGCTCTACGGCGGTGGTGAGCCCGTGAAGAGCGTCGCCTACCAGCTCGGCATCTCCGAGGAGACCGCGAAGAGCTACCTCAAGCGCATCCGCGAGAAGTACCGCGTCGCCGGGTTCGACGTCGGCACGAAGGTGGCGCTGCGGAAGCGTGCGATCACCGACGGGATCATCGTCCAGGACGGTTCCCCACACGGGCTGTAGGGGCGGCCTGCCGGGCGAGCGGGCGGGCTCCACCGCGAGGTGCCGCGATCGTGGCATCTCGGGGGCCGGGATGCCGCGATCTTCGCATCTCGGCGGAGTGCGCGCGGCGAGTCAGGGCGTCTGGCGACACGACCACGGTCGGGGCCGGGGGTCTGGGTCATCTGCCGGCTGGCCGGGAGGCTCGGGCTGCGTCCCGAAGGCGGGCCTCAGTGTGAGGACACGGACTCGCGGATCGAGCCGGTGCTGGCCCCCGCCGTCCGGACCGCCGCTGCGCGTCGGTTCGTGCGGTTCTCGACCGCGTAGCTGATCACCGCGACGAGGACGCCGAGCAGCGCCAGACCGATGCCGAGCCAGCCCGGGGCGACGAAGCCGAAGCCGGCCGCGATGACCGCGCCGCCGAGCGCAGCGCCGAGCGAGTTGCCCAGGTTGAAGGCGGAGTGGTTGAGTGCTGCCGCGATGGTGCGGGCATCGCCGGCGACGTCCATCAGTCGGGACTGCACCGCCGGCGGGATCGCGGACGAGGTCGCACCGAGCAGGAACGCCCCGATGAACAGGCCGACGACCCACTGTGCGGTGAGGACCGTCACGAGCAGCGCGCCGATCAGGGCGAACAGCCCGACGAAGATGGTGGCCTTGACGCTGCGGTCGGCCAGGAATCCTCCGAGCAGGCCGCCGACGACCATGCCGAGCCCGACGACGACCAGCACGAGCGGCACCGAGGACTCCGACAACCCGGTCACGTTCTGCACCAGCGGCGAGATGTACGAGTAGACGGCGAAGAAACCGCCGAAGCCGACCGCCCCCAGGCTCATCACGATCCAGACCTGCGGCACCCGGAAGGCGCGGAGCTCCCGCCCGATGGTCGCGTGCACGTCCCGACCGCTGCGCGGCACGAACACCGACACGGCGAGGAACGTCAGCGCGAACAGCGCGGCCACGACCCCGTACGCGGTCCGCCAGCTGGCGACCTGACCGATCCAGGTGACCGCGGGGACACCGACGACGTTGGCGACCGACAGGCCGAGGAGCACGAGGGCGATGCCCTTGCCGCGCTTGCCCGGTCCCATGATGTCGCCGGCGACGATCGAGGCGATGCCGAAGTACGCACCGTGCGGGAGTCCGGCGACGAACCGGGCCACGAGGACCAGGCCGAACGAGGGCAGCACCGCGCTCGCGACCGTCGCGACGACGAAGCCGACCAGCAGCGCCATGAGCAGACCCTTGCGCGGGAACCTGGCGGACATCGCCGCGATCGTCGGTGCACCGACCACGACCCCCAGGGCGTACGCGCTGACGATCCAACCGGCGTGGGCGACCCCGCCCTCGGGGTCGGCGGAGTACTGACCGGGCAGCAGCGCCTCGGCGATGTTCGGCAGCAGGCCCATCGCGACGAACTCGGTGGTCCCGATGGCAAAGCCACCCAGCGCGAGAGCGAGGATGGCGAGCGTGCGACGTGCCGGCGTGAGCTGGGACATGGGACCTGTTCTCGTGCGCGAGCACGGTGGGTACGAGCACGTGGGATCGGGTGCCGGATCAGTGTAGACCGCTCCAACACGGCGGCGGAAGACGAGTGGCCGAATCGATTCGACCGACATGTCGACAGTGTCGCTGACTGGACGATCCAACGCATTCGCGCCGACCGGGATTCCCGATCGGCGCGACGGTCCCGTCACGACGAGCTGTCCGTGCTGGTGCTGGTGCTGGTGCTGGTGCTGGTGCTGGTACTGGTACCGAGCGTCACCGCGGCCAGAGATTGGCGAGCAGTCGGGCGAGTTCGTCCAGGTCGCGGGTTGGCCACTCCGCCAGGTTGGTGCGGAACTCGTCTCGCGCTCCGGTGCGGATCCGTTCCATCCGGGCGACGGCGTCATCGGTGGGGCTGATCACGACCGCGCGGCGGTCCGCCGGGTCCTGACCCCTCGACACCAGACCGAGCGACTCGAGTTGCCGGAGCTGCCTGCTGAGCACGCTCTTGTCGAAGCCCAGCGACTCCGCCAGCTCCCCCGCGCCGACCGGCCCGCGGTCGACGAGCTCCTGCAGCGTCCGGAAGCCGGACGGTTGCAGTGCCGGGTCGACGTCCGTCGCCTGCTGCCGGAGGCGCGTGCGGTACGCGCTGAACAGCGCCGCGAACTGGCGCTCCAGCACTCCGACGCGGGCTTCCAGGCCGTCCGGGAACCCGTCGTCACCTGCGGTGGGCGGAGTCCCGGACGACGTCATCTCACGAGTTTCGAGCACGTGTCCCGGCGGAACCCTGGGAACCACCGGCCTCGATGACCGGGTTCGATCCGGTGACCGTACCGATGCCGGCGAAGTCCTCCGCGGACCCGGCCAGCGGCCCCTGGTCCGTGGATCGCTCGGCGACGGTCTTCGTGGTCAGCGGCACGTTCGGCATGAAGACGATCGCCAGGACGAGCAGGACCGCGATCGGCGCCGCGATGAGGAACACGTCGGCGACGCCCTGCCCGTACGCCGACTCGATGATCTGGCGGACGCCCGACGGCAGCTTGCTCACGGCCGGGATGCTGCCAGAGGACAGCTCCTTCGCCACGGCCGCGCCCTTGGCGCCGAGCGCCGCGATCGCCTTGCCGAGTTCGGCCTGCTTGTCACCGAGCAGGTCGGTGACGCGGTTGCCGAGAACGGTCCCGAGCACCGACACCCCGAGCGCACCGCCGAGCGAGCGGAAGAACGCGACGCCGGCGGAGGCCGCACCGATGTTCCGCGGCTCCGTCGTGTTCTGCACCACCAGGACGAGGTTCTGCATCACGAGACCGACGCCGGAACCCATCACGAACATGTACACGGCCACGACGAGGTAGGGAGTGTCGTACTCGATCGTCCCCATGAGGGCGAGACCGACCACGAGCGCGATCGACCCGATCAGCATGATCGGCTTCCACTTGCCGGTCTTCGTCACGAGGCTGCCGCCGACGGTGGAGGCGATGAGCAGTCCGCCGATCATCGGGATCGTCAGCAGGCCGGACTGCGTCGGAGTGGCCCCGCGAGCCAGCTGCATGTACTGCGCCAGGTAGACCGTGGCGCCGAACATCGCGATGCCCACGGCGATCGATCCGATCACGGACATCGAGAAGGTCCGGCTCCGGAAGAGCGTCATCGGGAGGATCGGCTCCGTCGCACGGAGCTCGATGAACACCGTCGCGACGAGCAGGACGACTGCGCCGATCACCATGACGGCCGACGTCGGCGACACCCAGTCGAAGTTCTTCCCCGCCAGGGTGATCCAGATCAGCAGGAGCGAGACACCACCGGCGATCGTCGCGATGCCCAGGTAGTCGATCGACACCTTCCGCTTCGGCATCGCGCGGAGCTTCAGGGTGAGCTGCAGCAGGATGATCGCCGCGACCGCGAACGGGACTCCGACGAAGAAGTTCCACCGCCACCCGAGGCTGTCGGTCAGCAAGCCGCCGAAGAGCGGTCCGCCGACGGTGCCGACGGCCATGACCGCACCGAAGTACCCGCCGTAGCGGCCGCGCTCGCGGGGACTGATGATGTCGGCCAGGATGATCTGGCTCAGCGCGGTCAGGCCACCGGCGCCGAGACCCTGCAGGACGCGGAACGTGATGAGCGTCCCGGGGTTCTGTGAGAAGCCAGCCAGGGCCGACCCGAGGACGAAGACCACCAGCGACAGCTGGATGAGCAGCTTCCGGTTGAAGAGGTCGGCGAGCTTGCCCCACACCGGGGTCGACACGGTCGTCGCCAGGAGGGTCGAGGTGACGACCCACGTGTAGGCACTCTCACCGCCGCCGAGGTCGCCGATGATCCGCGGCAGCGACGTGCTGACGACGGTCGAGGCGAGGATCGCGACGAACATGCCGAGCAGCAGACCGGACAGCGCTTCGAGCACCTGCCGCTGCGTCATCGCGGGTGCGTCGGACGAGGACCGGTGGGCAGCCTCGGGTTCGGCTTGTGACATCTGGACTCCTCAGAACTCTCCGGCATGCCACGCTGCACCCGTTACTTGACCAGCGTCAATCATTGCACATGGTTGACCGAAGTCAATGATCTGCGTGGGAGGCACGACTCCGCCGGGGCACACTGAACGCTCCCTCGTCGGAGTGCCGCTCCAGCATCCGCGCTCGCGTCGAGGACATGCAGAAACCCCGACGGTGGATCAACGTCGGGGTCGAGGCGTACTGCGTTCCTGTGTCAGGTGACGAGACCGCTCATGACTCAGGCCGCGCGCCGCTCCGAAGCGTGGGCGGCGACCCGCGCCTCGGGCAGTTCGTCGCGGTGCACCCACCCGGTCCCGCACTCGGCGCAGCTCGCCCAGGCGTGCTGCTCGTCATCGGAGACGTCGATCACGACCGAGGGGAGGTCGCAATCCGGGCACCAACCGTCGTGCATCATGAGCGGGCTCCTTCCGTCGCGGGTGCCGGTGCTCGTGCGCCGGCTGATGGACCCAGCACACACCCGACCGCCGACATCGCCGGAACGTCGGCGGCGTGTCTGCCGACCCACACCGGGCGGTACACGGCGCTGGCGATCACCTGTGGGGTTCCGTCCGTCCGAGCGGCGCCGACACGGCTGCGTTAGGTTCTGGGTGGACACGCCGCTTTCCATGGGGGGAAAACAACGGTGACAGCACCAACAGACCTGTCGGCATTCGCATTGCCCGACCTCACGTACGACTTCCCAGCAGCCGACGCGGTCGCACGGGCCTGCGACGCCGCGAAGACGTCCATCAGCCTCCAGACGCCCTCCCGAGGTGCGCTGGTGCTGCTGGGCAGCACGGACTTCGCGGGGAGATTCGCCGAGACCTTCCGCGCGAACGCCGCGATCGCCGTCGAGGACTCGCGCGAACTGAGCACCAAGCTCGGCGAGATCGCGCAGGGCATCCGCCGGTTGAGCGACGCCGCGCGCGAGGAGAACATGCGTCGGCGCGCAGCCCGAGCCTGGCGCGACCGCGTGGTCGCCCGGAGAGCGGACGCCGTCGACAGCATGTGGGACCACGTCTTCGGCGAAGAACCACCACCGAGCAGCGGGAAGCTCGACGCTCCGACCTTCCCGGACACCAGCTACGCCCCGCGGGCCAGGAGCACGCCGTCCCCCGGAGCCGGTCCGGGGAGCGGGGGCGGAGTCTCGTCCGCACGACCGGAGAGCCTCCGGTCGTTCGCGTCGGGGTCCGCATCGCTCGACGGTGACCTCAGCGCCCTGCCCGGGCGCATCGAGAGCGCGATGGCCTCCTTCGCGCGGACCTGCGACTTCGGGACGGTCGACGTAGCACCGGTGGTACGGGGCTTCCGCGCCTGGTTGGACGCGAACGGCGGCGACGTGCGCTGGGCGAACACGGTCGCTGCTGCCTTCGAGTCCGCCGGTGCGGGCGGCGCGGTCGTCAGCGTCGCCGACAGTTCGCTGGCGGCAGCACTGCAGGCGGCGGGGGTGAACCGGACGAGGACGGACCTCGACTTCGGTGAGCCCACGCTGTTCGGCGCCGTGCCCACCAGCGGCTTCGCGGCCGATCCGGTGAACACCGCGACGGGCAACTTCATCGAGGTGGAGCACGACCTCGCGTTCGCCGGGGGCGCGACGGCGCTCGACCTGAGCCGGACCTACAACTCCTTCGACACCGTCGGCGGGGCGTTCGGCCCCGGGTGGTCATCCGTGCTCGACATGCGCCTCGAACTCCTCGACGACCACATCGCGATGGTGACCGACGACGGTCGGCGGATCACGTTCCCGACCCGGGGCTCCTCGGGTGTCCGGGCCGTCGGTGAGAACCTGTGGTTGGCCACCGAACCCGCAGCCGTGTCCGGGGCTGCGTCGAGTACGCCCCCGGACGGGACGGTGCTCGTCGTCCGTGACAACGCCGGAGCCTGGTGGTCGTTCGCGATGACCGGCGCATGGCTCGCCTCCGGGACGGGGGACCGAGCTGCGGTCACCGCCGGTCGCGACCGGGACGGCAGACTGGTCCGGCTCGAGCACCGCCGCGGACGAGCCGTCGCCTTCGCCCACGCCGACGGTCTGGTCCGCTCGGCCCGGTCGTCGGACGGCCGCACGGTGACGTACGAGTACGACGCCGACGGGATGCTCGCCACGGCGACGAGTCCGAGTGGCACCCGGTCGTACACGTGGGACCAGGACCGCCGGATCGAGCGGGTCACGGCAGCGGACGGCGTCGTCGAGTGCGTCAACACCTACGACGAGCACGGCCGGGTGCTCCGCCAGGCAACCCCGCACGGCCGGACACTGCGCTTCGCCTACCTGCCCGGACGCGTCACCTCCGTCTCCGACGAGGACGGCGCGAACGCGAACACGTGGATGTCGGACCGGCACGGACGGGTGGTCGGGATCGTCGACGCCGACGGTCACCGGCAGTCCCTGAGCCACGACGAACACGGGAACCTCGTAGCGTCGACCGCTCGTGACGGTTCGGTCACCGTCCACGCCTACGACGACCAGGGTCGGCTCGTCAAGACCGTGGCCGCGGACGGCACCGACACGACGGTGTCCTACGACGAGCAGGACCGCGTGCGGCGGATCGAGCGCGACGGCCGGCTCGTCACGTTCGAGCACGCCGGGCCGTCCGCCCGGTTCCCCTCGGTCGTCGCCGACGAGCGCGGAGCCGCATTCGCCCTGACGTGGGACGACGACCTGCTCGTCCGGATGGAGGACCCTGCGGGCGTCGTCGTCGCCTACGAGTACGACCGCGCCGGTGACCTGGTCGCCGTTCGTGACGCACTCGGCGGCACGATCCAGATCGACCGTGACCCGGCCGGTCGGGTCGCGGCGACCACCACCCCGCTGGGGCACCGCACCCGCTTCACCTACGACGACGCCGGCCGAGTGACGTCCCGCGAGGATCCCGCCGGCGCCGTGTGGACGTTCGAGCGGGACGCCGGTGGCCGCATCGGTGCCGTCGTCGATCCGCTCGGTGGCAGGACGACCCACGAACACGGTCCGAGCGGCGACGTGACGAGCACGACCGATCCACTCGGACGGACGACCGAGCTACGCTACGACCGTCTCGGCAACCTCAGCGCGGTCGTCCTGCCGGACGGCGCGCGCTGGGACCTGCTGCACGACGCACTCTCGCGACTGCAGGAGGTCTCGGACCCGGCAGGAGGCCGATGGCTCCGGGAACAAGACGTCGTCGGGCGGCCGACTGCTCGGGTCGACCCCAGCGGCGTCCGGTCCGTGGTCGAGCTGGTCGACGGTGGCCCGTCGGTCGACGGGTCACCGTCTGCTCCGTCCTTCGAGTTCGACCTCGCGAACCGTGTCGTTGCTGGGACGTCTCCGCTCGGGGACCGGACAGCGATCGAGTACGACGCCTGCGGTCGGCTGGCCGCGTGGACCGATGTGGACGGCGGCCGGACCACGCTCCGGTACGACGCCGACTCACGCCTCGTCGAGCGCGTGGAGCCGTCCGGTGCCGTCACCGTGTTCGAGTACGACGCATGTGGTCGGCTCGTCCGGGAGCACGTCCCCGGTGTGGGTACGACCCGATACGGCCACGACCTGGCCGGGCGACTGACCTGGATCGACGACCCCCGGAACGGACGGCGCACGATCGCTCGCGACGCCGCCGGTCAGATGGTCGCCGTCGACGACGGACTCGGTCGGACCACCGCGTTCGATCACGACGCCGTCGGACAGGTGACGCAGACGACGGCCCCTTCCGGCGAGCGCACCCGCACCGACCACACGCCCCTCGGTCAGGTGTCGAGCACGACCGACCCGTTGGACCGGACGGTCGTCTCCACTCGGGACCCGGCCGGACGGTTGTCGACCCGAACGGACCCCGACGGACGCACGACGACCTGGGTGCGCGATGCGGCCGGTCGGCTGTCGGAGGTGCGTCACGACGACCGACTCGTCGCGAGCATCGCACGGGACGCCGACGAACGGTCGGTGACGATCAACGACCTGACGCATCCCGACGGCACGCCCACCGTCCACCGTCTGGAGTACGGAGCACGGGGCGAGCTCCTCCGACGCACCACGACGCGTGCCGGTCGGAGCACGACGACCCGGTGGGAGTACGACGCCGCGGGCAACCAGCGCGCAGTGATCTCCCCGGACGGGGTGCGGACCGAGTTCGACCGTGGTCGCGGTGGCG
The DNA here is from genome assembly GCF_003234045.1 of Curtobacterium sp. MCPF17_047. NCBI lineage: Bacteria > Bacillati > Actinomycetota > Actinomycetes > Micrococcales > Microbacteriaceae > Curtobacterium > Curtobacterium sp. MCPF17_047. The sequence goes on from NZ_QKSF01000002.1 coordinate 306,297, forward strand.
TCCTGACCGCCATCCGTCGGTCGGACTTCCCGGAGGCGACGTTCCGGCATGACGAAGACGGTCGCCTGACCGGCGCTCTCGCCGGAGCGCTCGCCCAGGCGTGGGAGTACGAGGACGGGTTCCTCGTCAGCCACTCCTCCGACGGCAGCGAGACCGTCCTCGAGCGCGACGACCGCGGGCGTCTGACAGCCGTCCGTGCTCCGGACGGCGAGGCCGTGCGTTACGAGTACGACACGGCCTCGCAGCTCCTCGCCGCCCGTGAAGGGTCCTCGGTGTCGACCTGGAGCTACGACGGATCCGGTCGGCTCGTCGACGAGCAGCGGGCCGCTGAGCGGTACTCGTACTCGCACGACGGAGCCGGAGCGCTCCTGCAGGCCGAACGCCACGGCGACGCTCCTTCAGTCGTCCAGTTCGCGTACGACGGCCTCGGACGGCGAGTCCGAGCCGAGTCGGACGAGTTCACGATGTCGTACGCCTGGGACGAGCTGGGTCATCTCCGCACCGTCGTGCGCGAGGACGGCACCGACAGCGACCGCACCGACCTCTGGGTGAACGCCCTCGGGGAACTCGCCGAGGTCAACGGCACCGCGCTCAGCTGGGACCTGACGACACCGGTGGCGACTCTTCTGTCGGTCGGCGACGTGCCAGTCATCACGGCACCCGGCCTCCTGGGTGTCGACGGGACGTGGAAGCCGTCCGGGTGGCGTCGTGCGCGCTCGACACAGCGCGCGGACCCGTGGACGGCGACGGACGCAGTCACGACTGCGGGCCTCCCGGACGGCATCGGGGTCAGCCCGACCGGGACGGTCGTGGTCGGCGGGCTCGAAGTCACGGGCGCGCGCATGTACGACCCATCGGTGCGCTCGTTCCTCTCGCCCGACCCGCTGCCGGCGGTGGTGGGTGCGGCGTGGTCTGACAACCCGTACTCGTACGCCGGCAACGACCCGGTGAACCAGATCGACCCTTCTGGCCTCCGCCCGATCACGGACGCGGAGCTGGCCGCTTACGGTGCCGGGCGCCAAGGGCTCCTCGGCATCGCGCATCGGTTCTCGAACAACGGCGCGTTCGCGATGGACGGGGACGTCCATGCTTCGCACGCGCTGTCTTGGCTGCTCGGGATGTCCCTCCTCGACCCCTCGCCAGGTCCCGGGTTCTTGCTCGGGCTCTTGAGCCCCATGCCCCTGATCGGGATCCCCATCGGTATGGCGGCGGACTTCTACGCCGGGACGGTTCTGACGAGCGGGCAGGGTGAGATGCTCTTCGGATGGGCAACGGGGACGTCGCCGAGGACCCTGTTGTACGGGTCGGACAGCAAGATGACACAGGCCGTGCGAGAGCAGTTGCCAGCAGACCAACGTAAGAACATCATCCGTGACTTGAAGGCTGGCGAGCCGGTGGCATCCGGATACGGCTACAACGCTGAGTCCCCCGGACTCGACAATCCGAACTTCGTACGAGACCTCGTGACGGTCGCCACGTGGCCCATCGCTCCGGAGGAGAATCGAACGCTTCTCGCGCTCGGCTCGTACGAAGTCGAGGCGCGTGTTGTGAGTCGCGATGCGGATGGACCTGCCGTTGTCGAGTACACCGCAACCAATGAGACAACTTTGGGCTCCTTCCTCCGGGGGCTTCCCGGTTTCAGCTACGAAGATCTCAATCGAATGGCAGGAGACCACGGCCCGATGTCGCGAGTGACCGAGCGGTTCACTTGGAAAGAGGAAGTGCAATAGTGGATTGGCGTCGAGCGGTGCGGCTGGTGCTGTTCCCATCACTCATCGTGTCCCTGACCGGGTGCACGATTCAGTCGCAGCCCGCCCCAAAGGACTATGTGGGCTCTTGGCAGCTCCAAGCCGAGAACGGGGCGTCGCCAGCGCGCTTCACTCTGGCAGCGGACCACACGTACACCGCGGAGGATCTGCCACGAGCGCTCGCATGTCGGCTTGAGATCGCCGCGGGAAGCCCTCCCGGCTGCCGAGACGGCAGCCCCTCGGTGAGTTTCTCCGGTTCATGGCGGCTGGCGGACGGGAACCCGCGCGAACTCTGGCTGGAGTACAACGACTTCCTCGTGCGCAGGGCGGTCCGCGATGGCGACGACCTCGGCTTCTTCGTGCGATCAGTCGAGGCACCACGACCCGATTACGTGTTCCACAGGACGTCTTCGACTTGACTGCGAACCTGACCGCCGATCTTCATCAGAAGTGACGATCGACGGCGGCCACGCCGCGCATCGGCGCGGTGGTGATCCGGTCCGTGGTCGCGGCCAAGACCTGAACCGGGGCAGCCGGCGACCACGGCCCGTTCTCGCGACCGCCACGCCCTGGCGTCGAGTCCTGGGCAAAATTTGAACCCCTGGCCTCGGACTGCACCGGACTGACAGCGCGACGCGCTATCGCTGCGCACGAGCCTCGCGAGCACTGACGCCGACCACCGTTAGCGCGACACCTCCGAAGACCCTCATCCGCTCGTTGCGCATGGGGGCCTTTCGTCGTTCCGGCGTCGGCGGTCCCCAGCAGACTCCCCGCCGTGGGAAAGCGACGATCGGACCGGTTCGTCCCGCCCGTGACCGCGACGCCCTTCAGCCTCTCCCCCGAGGCGTACGGCGGCCCCGTCTTCGGCGCGGGACTCCTCCCGGTGCACGCCTACGTGCAGACGCCGGAGGGGCTCTTCCGCGTCGAGGGGGGTCGCGTCTCGCAGACGCCCGCCGCCGTGCTCGTCCGCTGGGACCGGGCCGACGGCCTCCCGCTGGAGGTGTGGGTCTGGCGCACTGCCGCTGTGAGGCACCGCGCATTAGCTACGGATTCCGCATGACTGTTCTTCTCGCCGTTCTGACAATCGCGGGCGCTCTCCTCGCCGTAACAGGGGCGATAGATGCATGCCGCGGACGGAGGCGCGAGGATCCGAAGGGCTCCGGCCTATATTCCGTGCCTTCCGGCGGACCGAGGGGGCTCTTTATAGCCCTCCTGGGCGCGGCTGTCGCCCTTGTCAGCGGCTGCCTCGGCCTGTTCACGTAGGCCGCTGCTCTAGTCTTCGATCGCGGCTTCGAGGCGCTCAACCTTTGCGTCGAGCTCGCCAGAGTACCCGGGTCGAATGTCCGCCTTCAAGACGAGCGACACCCGGCTTCCAAACGGCGCGACGGCCTCCGTCGCACGCTTGACAACGTCCATCACGGAGTCCCAGTCGGGCCCTTCAACCTCTGTGAACATTGACGTCGTGCGATTCGGGAGCCCGCTCTCGCGGACCACTCGGACGGCCGCCGCGACTGCGTCGTGCACGGAGCCGTCCTCTCGGCCGTTGCCACTCGGCGAAACGCTGAACGCGACCAACATCACAGACCACCCTTCCATGTACTCTTCTGAGCTATCGCGCCCTCGAGCTCGGTGAACATCGACGAGGTGCGGTTCGGCAGGCCGGACTCGCGGACGACCCGCACGGCTGCGGCGACGGCGTCGTGGACGGAGCCGTCCTCGGCTGCGGCGGGGCCGCCGGACGGGGCGATGGAGAAGGCGACGATCATGTCCCCATCCTGCCCCGACACACGTCAACGCGCGACGGGGTCCGCGTGGGTCGGGTCGGCGGCCGGACGGGAGGCCCGTGGTGCGATCCCCTGCCGCCACAGCCGGACGAGCACCACGACGGCCCAGACCAGAACCGCGACCTCGAGCGCGTTCCGCACCGAGAGCACGACGAGGATCCAGGGCTGCACCATGAGCACCTGGTCGTAGTAGGCGGGGTAGACGAGCTGCGTGAGGAACGCCGTCGGCAGCATCGCTGCGGCGACGGGCAGGAACCGCCAGGCGCTCCCCCGTCCGGCGACGAGCCCCCACACCACGGGGACGGCGAACCACCCGATGTACTGCGGCGATCCGACCTTGTTGGTCGCGATGAGCGCGGCGACGAACAGGAGCGCCAGGACCGGTGCCACCTGGGACTGCCGAGCACCGGTGCGCACAGCGAGCAGGGCGAGGACGACCCCGACGACGACGACGACCGCCATGAGCGGGGTGGACAGCGCCGCGGCGACGGCGGTCCCGGCACCGGACACCTCGAAGGTCAGGATCTCCTGGTCGTAGAAGACCGCCGCTTCCGGAACGTGGGCAGCGGCGGCCCAGAGGAACGGGGTGGCGAGCGGTGACTCGATCTGCAGCCCACGACCGGTCTGTTCGCCGATGAACGAGAGCAGGTGTGCCGCGCCGCCGAACAGCACGTCGACCAGGACGACGAGCCCGGTGACGGTGAACGCACCGGCGACGACCTCGACACGACGCCCGCGGCGGAGGACGAACAGCACCCCGACCAGGGCCGCCGGCCACACCTTGATCCAGGCCGCGACGGTGAACACCGCGGAGGCGATCCCCGGTCGTGCGGCGACGAAGGCCACGCCGACCAGTGCGACCGCGGTGGCGACGGTGTCGATCCGTCCGAGGCCGATCGGTCCGAGGGCCAGCAGGAACACCAGCCACCACCAGACCACCCGGACGCCGAACGCCCGGAAGCGCCAGAGCACCGCGGCCGCGACCGCGTTCAACAGCACCATGAGCAGCAGCCATCCGGTGCCGATCGACGCGGTGCCGCCGAGGGCCGCGGCCGCCATCGGCACGATCGCCAGGATCGGGTACACCCACGCCGAGTCGATGCCGACCCAGAAGTGCGATGACTGCCCCGACTCGATCCACCGTCGGTAGGTGATGGTGACGTCACCGATCGGCTGGTTCGGCACGACCAGCGTCAGGGACCAGAGGACCAGGTGCACCGTGACGAACGCCACCCCGAAGACGACGATCTCGGGCCACGGGTTCCTGCGCACCGGACGAGCGTACCGACCGGGCACGGATCCTCAGCCGATCCCGAGAGTGACGTGTCACCGTCCTCGGGTGACCTCCGCTCCGAACCGCCCGTCCCCCCGCCCCCGGCGTCGCCTCGTGGTCGTGCTCGTCGTGCTCGTCGTCGTCGCCGTGGTCGCGGTGGTCGCCGTCGCGTTCGGCACCCGCGCGTACACCTCCGGTGAGAACGCCAAGGCGTCCGCGACACCGACGGTCGCCGCCAGCCGTGCTCCGTCCACGCTCGACGCACAGGACCTGTCCGGCACCTGGACGGTCGGCGACGGGTCCGAGGCCGGCTACCGCGTCCACGAGGTCCTCAACGGCTCGGACGTCACCGTCACCGGCCGCACGTCCGACGTCACGGGGACGGCGACCGTCGACGGCACCACGATCAGCGCGGCGACGATCACCGTGCAGGTCGGCACCATCGCGACCGACTCGGCACAGCGCGACTCGTACTTCCGCGACTCGGCCCTCGACACGCAGGCGTTCCCGACCGCGACGTTCACCCTGACCGAGCCGGTGTCCGACGCCGTCCCGACCGGCAGCGGCACGACCGAGGTCCGCGCGACCGGCACGCTCGAGTTGCACGGCGTCACGAAGCCGGTGACGGCGACGCTGCAGGTCGGACTCAGCGGCGACGGCGTCGACGTCTCCGGCACGGTCCCGATCACGTTCTCCGACTACTCGGTGCAGGCGCCGAACCTGGGCTTCGTGAAGGTCGACGACGCGGGGGCGGTCGAGTTCCTCGTGCACGCCTCGCCGTCGTCCTGACCGGCGACCGGGCGGGTCACGGCGCGACCGGCTGACGGACGGGAGGCTCGGCACCGGCCCGCCGGCGCGCCTCCCGTCCGACGGGCCGTCCCGCCACCCCGTCAGTCGACCTGCGCGTCGCCCGTGACCGCGAGGTCGCGCACCACCCCGGGCAGCTGCTCGACGAGCGAGGTCATCGGGAACGGCCCGCCCCGCGAGGCCCGACGCGCCGCGACCCCGTGCACGACCGCTGCCGCCGCTGCCAGGTGCGCGAGGTCCTCCGGTCCGACCTCGGACGTGCCGGCGCGGGCGGCGACGAGCGCGCCGAGCACCCCGCCGAGGACGTCCCCGGCACCAGCCGCTGCGAGCCAGGGGGTCGCCGACGACGCGACCAGCCGGACCCCGCCGTCGGGCGTGACGACGTGCGTGTCGGCGCCCTTGAGGAGCACGACGCTCCCGGTCCGTTCGGCGGCACGGAGGGCCGAACCGCGCGGGTCACCCTCGACCTCGTCCCGGGACACACCGAGGAGGGCCGCGAGCTCGCCCGCGTGCGGGGTGAGCACCGCGAGCGGCCCGAGGTCGACGAGCGGGATCGCCCCCGCGTCGACGACGACCGGGACCCCGTCGTCCGAGGCGTGCGTGAACGCGGAGCGGGTCGTCTCGTCCAGTGCGTCGAGCGACGGCGCCGAGATCCCCGACCCGACGAGCCACGCCTGGACGCGACCGACGCCGGCGACGATCTCGGGCCGACGGGCGAGCACGAAGTCGGTTGCACGGTCCGGGCCGACGTACCGGACCATGCCGAGGCCGGTGTGCACGGCGGCGTCGACCCCCATCACGGCCGCACCCGGGTACTGCGCGGACCCGGTGGCGACGCCGAGGACCCCGCGTCGGTACTTCGAGGTGTCGCCGGTGGGGACGGTGATCCAGCGGGCGGTGTCGACGGGTCGGACGGAGACGAAGTCGTTCATCGTGCCCACGGTACGGTGACGGGCATGAGCCTGTCCCTGCCTGGTCGTGTCGTCGTCTTCGACTACGGCGAGGTGATCAGCCGGACCCCGCACGCCGCTCGTGCCGCACTGCTCGAGGCGACCGGGCTCGACGCCGACACGCTGTTCCCGGTGTACCAGGAGCTCCGGCACGACCTGGACCGCGGCGACCTGACGGTGCTGGAGTACTGGCGCGCGATCGCCGAGCGCACCGGCCGGACCTGGTCGGTGACGGAGGTGCACCGGCTGTGGACGCTCGACTTCACCGGCTGGTTCGAGGTCGACCCCGAGGTCCTGGCCCTCGTCGAGGAGCTCCACGACGGCGGCACCCGGCTGGCGCTGCTCTCGAACGCGGGCTTCGACTTCGGCGACCCCTACCGCCGCTCGCCGATGGGCTCGCTGTTCGAGACGGTCGTGGTGAGCGCGGAGGAACACGTCCTGAAGCCCGACGCCTCGATCTACCACGAGACCTGCACACGTCTGGGCATCGAGCCGAGTGCCATGGTCTTCGTCGACAACCGTGCGGAGAACGCTGCCGGCGCGGACGCCGTCGGCGCGGTGGGGGTGCACTTCACCTCGGCCGCCGGACTGCGCCGGTCGCTCGAGGAGCTCGCGGCCGGCCTCTGACGGGAGGCACGGGTCACCTCCTGACGCCTTCTCGCTTCCTCCGAGGAAGCGCCCGGTACCATCGAGGCATTGTGGACGACCCTCCTAGTTCTGACCATCACATGCCCGCCGCTCACACAGTGAGCTGCCTGACTCCGAGGTGTGCCTCGTGAGCCCCGTCGACATCGTCATGCTGATCGGCGGCATCCTGCTGACGCTCGGCACCGGCGTCTTCGTCGCCTCCGAGTTCGCGCTCGTGAACCTCGACCGCGCCGACGTCGAAGCCCGCCGGGACCGCGGTGAGACCGGCCTCGGCACCGTCATCGGTGCGCTCAAGGTCACCTCGACGCACCTGTCCAGCGCGCAGCTCGGCATCACGCTGACGACGCTGCTCACCGGCTACCTGCTCGAGCCGTCGATCGCCACGCTGCTCGAAGCGCCGTTCCTCGCGATGAACCTCGCCGAGGGCGTCGTCGAGACCGTGGGCTCGATCGTGGCGCTCGTCATCGCGACCCTGCTGTCGATGATCCTCGGCGAACTCGTGCCGAAGAACTTCGCGCTCGCCCTGCCGCTGCAGACCGCACGCCTGGTCGTGCCGCTGCAGGTCGGCTTCACGACGGTGTTCAAGCCCGCCGTCGCCCTGCTCAACGGCACCGCGAACGCCGTCCTCCGCGCGATCGGCATCGAGCCGCAGGAGGAGCTCTCCGGCGCCCGCAGTGCCGAGGAGCTCACGTCACTGCTCCGCCGGTCCGCGTCCGAGGGCTCGCTCGAACAGGACACCGCGACGCTGCTCGAGCGCACGCTGTCCTTCTCCGAGCTCAACGCCAGCGACGTGATGACGCCGCGTCCGCGCCTGTCGACGATCCGCGTGTCCAACAGCGCCGAGGCGGTCATCGCCCTGGCCCGCAGGACCGGTTTCAGCCGCTTCCCCGTCATCGAGGAGGACGCGGACGACGTCGTCGGGCTCGTGCACGTCAAGCAGGCCGTCTCGGTCCCGCGTGAGAAGCGCGCCGAGGTGCCGGTCGGCGCCCTGATGACGGACGCCGAGCGCGTGCCGGAGACCATGCCCGGCGACACCCTGCTCACCGAGGTCCGCGGTCGCGGCTACCAGATGGTCATCGTCGTCGACGAGTACGGCGGGACCGCCGGCGTCGTCACGCTCGAGGACCTGGTCGAGGAGATCGTCGGCGAGGTGTCCGACGAGCACGACCGGGCGCGCATCGACGTCGTCCGGAGCCGCGGCTGGCTGACCTTCCCGGGGCTGCTGCGCCCCGACGAGCTGGAGGACCGCGCGAGCGTCACCGTCCCCGAGGACGGCCCCTACGAGACCGTCGGCGGGTTCCTCATGCAGGAGCTCGGGCGCCTGCCCGTGGTGGGTGACGAGGTCGCCATCGACTCCGGCGTCTTCCGCATCGAGCGGTTGGACGGCCGGCGCATCGACCGGATCCGGTACACGCCGAACCCGGTCGGCGAGGACACCCTGGGCAGCAACGCCGGTGCCGGCAACGGCAAGCGCACCACCACGACGGACCAGGAGGCCACCCGATGAGTTCCGACTGGTGGGGCATCTTCTGGCTGTTCGTGCTGCTCGGCGGCAACGCGTTCTTCGTCGCGGCCGAGTTCGCCGTCATCTCGGCCCGTCGCTCGCAGATCGAGCCGCGTGCGGAGCAGGGGTCGCGAGCCGCGCAGATGACGCTGTGGGCGATGGAGCACGCCACCCGGATGCTCGCGACCACACAGCTCGGCATCACGGTCTGTTCGCTGCTGATCCTCAACGTCTCCGAGCCGGCGATCCACCACCTGCTCGAGGTCCCGCTGCACCTGACCGGGTGGAGCGGCGAGGTCATCGGCGTGATCGCGTTCGTCTTCACGCTGCTGCTCGTGTCGTTCCTGCACGTGGTCTTCGGCGAGATGGTCCCGAAGAACATCTCGTTCTCGATGCCGGACCGGGCGGCGCTGCTGCTCGTCCCGACGCTCTGGTACATCGGCCACGGCCTGCACTGGGTCGTCGTCGGGCTCAACGAGGTCGCGAACGCGGTGCTGCGCCTGTTCAAGGTGGAGCCCAAGGACGAGGCCGTCAGCGCGTACACGGTGGAAGAGGTCCAGACGATCGTCGAGCAGTCCCGACGCGAGGGCACCCTCGCCGACGACTCGGGCACGCTCCGGATGGCGTTCGAGTTCACCGAGAAGAAGGTCAAGGACGTCGCCGTGCCGATGTCCGGGCTCGTCACCCTCCACGAGGACGCGACGCCCGCCGAGGTCGAACGGGCCGTCGCCCAGCGAGGCTTCTCGCGGTACGTCCTGGTCGACGACGCGGGCGACCCGACCGGGTACGTGCACGTCAAGGACGTCATCGACCTGCGGCCGGACGAGTTCGACGACCCGGTGCCGCCGAAGCGCATCCGCCAGCTCATCTCGCTCTACACGGAGATGGACCTGGAGGACGCGCTCGCGACGATGCGCGGGGCCGGACGCCACGTGGCGCGGGCATTCGACGCGGACGGTCGGACGACGGGCGTGCTGTTCCTCGAGGACATCCTCGAGGAACTCATCGGCACCGTCGAGGACGCCACCCGGCGTCGCTGACCCAGCGCATTGAATCCCCTCGCGAAAGCGACAGTCGTGTCCCGCTCATCGGCGCAGGACTGTCGCTTCCGCGGTGAGGACGGCCGAGGCCGCCGCTGAGGTGACGCCCGGACGGACGGGAGGCCCGGTACCAGCTGGTACCGGGCCTCCCGTCGTCGTGCTCCGCTACCAGCTGACGGGCAGGGGCTTGCCCTCCTCGTAACCGGCGGCGGACTGGATGCCGACCAGGGCACGGTCGGCGAACTCGGGCAGGCTCGTCGCGCCGGCGTAGGTGGCGGAGCTGCGGAGACCCGTCGTGATCATGTCCAGCAGGTCCTCGACGCTCGGCCGCTCGGGATCGAGGTAGATCGTGGAGGACGAGATGCCCTCCGCGAAGAGCGCCTTGCGCGCCCGCTCGTACGGGTCGAGGCGCTCGAAGCGCTCCCGCACCGCCTTGGCGGACGCCATCCCCCAGCTCTCCTTGTACGCGCGCCCGGCGTCGTCGCGGCGGAGCACGCCGGGTGCCTCGAGTGTGCCGGCGAACCACGAGCCGATCATCACGGCCGACGCGCCCCCGGCCAGGGCCAGCGCGACGTCGCGGGGGTAGCGGACGCCACCGTCAGCCCAGACGTGCGCGCCGAGCGAACGCGCGGCGGCGGCGGTCTCGAGGACGGCGGAGAACTGCGGACGACCGACCGCCGTCATCATGCGCGTGGTGCACATCGCCCCGGGACCGACCCCGACCTTGATGATGGACGCACCCGCGGCGACGAGGTGGGCCACGGCGTCGGCGGTGACGACGTTGCCGGCGACGAGCGGGATGCCGAGGTCGAGCGCCGACACCGCGCGCAGCGCGCGGATCATGCCCTCCTGGTGACCGTGCGCGGTGTCCAGGACCAGGACGTCGACACCGGCGTCCGCCAGCGCTGCGGCCTTCGCGGCGACGTCGCCGTTGATGCCGACGGCCGCGGCGACACGCAGTCGGCCGGAGGCGTCGACCGCGGGCCGGTAGATGTCGGAGCGGATGGCGCTCGTCGGGCTGACGGTGCCGACGACCTTGCCGTGCCGCATCACCGGCGCGAAGTCGACGCCGGCCGCGGTGAGCACGTCGTACACATGGCGGGAGGACCCGGCGTCCTCGGCGTCGATCGCGGTCGTCGCGCCGTGCAGCAGGTCGCCGAGGACCGCGTCCGCACCGGCGGTGGCGAGACGGGTCGCGGGCACGCAGCCGAGGTACTCCCCCGCCTCGTCGCGGACCACGACACCACGGCCGGCGACGGGCAGCAGCTGCTCGAGCGCCTCGGCGACGGTGGTGTCGGCGCCCAGGTCGAGCGCGGAGTCGAACGCGACCGGCTGTGCCTTCACCCAGCGGATCGCCGCGTCGAGGTCCTGCAGGTGCATGTCCTGCGGAAGCACGCCGAGGCCGCCCCGCCGAGCGAGGGTCGCGGCCAGTCGCGGACCGGTCACGGAGTTCATGTTCGCGCTGACGATCGGGATCGTCGCGCCGGTGCCGTCGTTCGTGGCCAGGTCCACGTCGAAGCGGCTCGTCACGCTCGACCGGCTGGGGACGAGGAAGACGTCGGAGTAGGTCAGGTCGTGGGTCGGCCGCGTCTCGTAGAACCTCATGACGGCCACTGTACGGCGGCCTGCGGAGCGCCGCCGGGGAGCGCCAAGCGGACCGGCCTGGAGGCTCGACTCACCCGCCGTCTCCCACCTCACGGCCACGGATGAGCGGCTAGGGTTGACGGCGTGCGGGACAGGGTTGCCCTGCACGACACACACGAGCATCAATCGACGGAGAGTGGGCGATCGGCTGTGTCGAGCCATCTGACCGGAACTGACGAGACCGCGGGCGAATTCGGCGCGAACGAGTGGCTGGTGGACGAGCTCTACGAGCAGTTCGTCGCCGACAAGAGCAGCGTCGACGAGTCCTGGTGGCCGGTCCTCGAGAGCTACCACCGGACCCAGCTCAGCAGCACCGACTCCACCACCTCGACTGCCGCGACCGACTCGACCACCGAAGCCCCCGCGCAGGCCGCTGCCGCCGCGGACGCCCCCGCCGAGCAGCCCGCCGCCGTCGCCGGGCCGTCCAGCACGCAGCAGCCCGCGACCGGCGAGGCGAAGACCCCGCTCCAGGCCCGGACCACCTCGCGCCAGCCGTCGCCGCAGCCGATCCCGGCCGAGGCGAACGACTCCGCCGACGAGCACGAGGAGACGCACGAGGACGTCGCCACCCCGCTGCGCGGCATGGCGAAGACCCTGGCGTCGAACATGGACGCCTCGCTGACCGTCCCGACCGCGACCAGCGTCCGGACGATCCCGGCGAAGCTGATGATCGACAACCGGATCGTCATCAACAACCACCTGCGGCGAGCCCGTGGCGGCAAGATCTCCTTCACGCACCTGATCGGCTGGGCCATGGTCCAGACGCTCAAGGAGTTCCCGAGCCAGAACGTCTCCTACGAGGAGCGCGACGGCAAGCCGTTCCTCGTCACCCCCGCGCACGTCAACCTCGGCATCGCGATCGACGTCCCGAAGAAGGACGGCACGCGCTCCCTGCTCGTCCCGAGCATCAAGCGGGCCGAGACCCTGACGTTCGGGCAGTTCCTCTCCGTCTACGAGGACGTCGTCAAGCGCGCCCGGGACAACAAGCTGACCCCGTCGGACTTCCAGGGCACGACGATCTCCCTGACGAACCCCGGCGGCATCGGCACCGAGCACTCCGTCCCGCGCCTGACCAAGGGCCAGGGCTGCATCGTCGGTGCCGGAGCGCTCGAGTACCCGGCACAGTTCCAGGGCTCGGCACCGAAGACCCTGGTCGAGCTCGGTGTCGGCAAGACCATCACGCTGACCAGCACCTACGACCACCGCGTGATCCAGGGCGCCGGCTCCGGCGAGTTCCTCAAGAAGGTGCACGAGCGGCTGATCGGTCAGCACGGCTTCTACGACGACATCTTCGCCGCGCTCCGGATCCCCTACAAGCCGATCCAGTGGGCGAACGACATCAACGTCGACCTGGCGCACCGGGTGAACAAGACCGCACGCGTGCAGGAGCTCATCAACAGCTACCGCGTCCGCGGGCACCTGATGGCCGACATCGACCCGCTCGAGTACCGGCAGCGCACGCACCCCGACCTCGAGATCGAGCGCCACGGGCTGACGTTCTGGGACCTCGACCGCGAGTTCGTGACCGGCGGGCTCGCCGGGACGACCACCGCTCCCCTGCGCGACGTGCTCGGCATCCTGCGCGACGCCTACTGCCGCACCGTCGGCATCGAGTACATGCACATCCAGGACCCGGAGCAGCGCCGCTGGGTGCAGGAACGCATCGAAGTGCCCTACTCGAAGCCGTCGAAGGACGAACAGCTGCGGGTCCTCGGCAAGCTCAACGAGGCCGAGGCGTTCGAGACCTTCCTGCAGACCAAGTACGTCGGCCAGAAGCGCTTCTCGCTCGAGGGCGGCGAGTCGACCATCGCCTTCCTCGACACCCTGATCCAGAACGCCGCCGGTGCCGGCCTCGACGAAGTCGCGATCGGCATGGCGCACCGCGGTCGCCTCAACGTCCTGACGAACATCGCCGGCAAGACGTACGGTCAGATCTTCCGCGAGTTCGAGGGCACCCAGCTGCCCGGCACCGTCTCCGGACAGGGCTCCGGCGACGTCAAGTACCACGTCGGCACCGAGGGCGTGTTCCGCGCGTCCGACGGCACGGCCATCCCGGTGACCATCGCGGCGAACCCGTCCCACCTGGAGGCCGTCGACGGCGTGCTCGAGGGCATCGTCCGCGCGAAGCAGGACCGGAAGCCGGCGGGGACGTTCGGCACCCTGCCGGTGCTCGTGCACGGCGACGCGGCGATGGCGGGACAGGGCGTGGTCGTCGAGACGCTGCAGATGTCGCAGCTGCGCGGCTACCGCACCGGCGGCACCGTGCACCTGGTCATCAACAACCAGGTCGGCTTCACCACCCCGCCGGAGTCCGCGCGCACGTCCGTCTACTCGACGGACGTGGCGAAGACCATCCAGGCGCCGGTCTTCCACGTGAACGGCGACGACCCGGAGGCCGTGTCCCGCGTCGCCGACCTGGCGTTCGCGTACCGCGAGGAGTTCCACCGCGACGTCGTGATCGACCTGGTCTGCTACCGCCGGCGCGGTCACAACGAGGGCGACGACCCCTCGATGACGCAGCCGCTGATGTACAACCTCATCGAGGCGAAGCGCTCCGTCCGCACGCTGTACACCGAGGCCCTCGTCGGCCGCGGCGACATCACGCAGCAGGAGTACGACGACGCGCACCGCGATTTCCAGGACCGCCTGGAGCGTGCGTTCGCCGAGACCCACGAGGCACAGACCGGCACCATGCCGACCGTCTCGGTCGACGACTCCGGTGCCGTGAACGGCCTCGAGCGTCCGACCTCGCAGCGTGACGACTCCGAGCTCGAGGTGCGCGAGACCGCGATCTCGCAGGAGCTCGTCGAACTCATCGGCGACGCGCACGGCAACCCGCCGTCGGGCTTCTCGATCCACCCGAAGCTGCAGCAGCTGCTCACGAAGCGCCGCGAGATGACGCGTGCCGGCGGTGTCGACTGGGCGATGGCCGAACTCATGGCGATCGGTTCGGTCCTGGTCGAGGGCAAGCCCGTGCGGTTCGCCGGACAGGATGCCCGCCGCGGCACGTTCGTGCAGCGTCAGGCGGTCTTCCACGACCGGACGAACGGCCAGGAGTGGCTGCCGCTCGCCAACCTGACCGAGGACCAGGCACGCTTCTTCATCTACGACTCGCTCCTCAGCGAGTACGCGGCGATGGCGTTCGAGTACGGCTACTCGGTCGAGCGTCCCGAGGCCCTGGTGCTCTGGGAGGCGCAGTTCGGCGACTTCGCCAACGGCGCCCAGACCGTGATCGACGAGTTCATCTCCTCCGCCGAGCAGAAGTGGGGCCAGCGCTCCGGCCTGGTGCTGCTGCTCCCGCACGGCTACGAGGGTCAGGGACCGGACCACTCCTCCGGCCGCATCGAGCGGTACCTGCAGCTCTGCGCGCAGGACAACATGGTGGTGGCTCGGCCGTCGACCCCGGCGTCGTACTTCCACCTGCTCCGCCGACAGGCGTGGGCGAAGCCGCAGAAGCCGCTCGTGGTGTTCTCCCCGAAGGCGATGCTCCGCCTGCGCCAGGCGACGAGCGCCGTCGACGACTTCACGTCCGGCTCGTTCCAGGAGGTGCTCGACGACGACCGCCTGCAGTCGCGCGGCGTCGACAAGGGGTCGGTGCGCCGCGTCGTCCTGCACTCGGGCAAGATCCACCACGACCTGCGGACCGAGGCCGAGAAGCGTGGCATCACCGACGTGGCCCTCGTCCGGCTGGAGCAGCTCGCCCCGTTGCCGCTCGACCGGATCCTCGAGGTGCTCGCGAGCTACCCCGAGGCCGAGGTCGTCTTCGCGCAGGAGGAGCCCGAGAACCAGGGCGCCTGGCCCTTCGTCTGCATGAACCTGTCGCCGCACCTCGACGGCCGGCCGCTGTCCGTCTCGTCCCGCTCGGCGAGCGCGGCCCCGGCCACCGGTTCCTCGAAGCGCAGTGCACAGGAGGCCGCAGACGTCATCGACCGCGCGCTGCGGTAGTACTCGCACCCCGCAACGAACAACGCGCCCCGTTCCGACGGGGCGCGTCGTTCGCTGTGGGGCGGGGCCGCAGGCGGCAGTGCACCACGGCGCGGGCGGGGCGGTCGGCGCGATAGCCCCGGCCGCGAGTCAGAGCATCCGGGTGTACCGCACGCCGGCTTCGTGGTACCCGCGGCGCTGGTAGAAGCGGTGCGCGTTGTCGGTCGCCGCGGCGCTGACGGCAGACAGGCGCCGCGCGCCCTGCTCGGCCGCCCACGTCTCGAACGTGCCGAGGAGTGCGGAACCGGTGCCGTGCCTCCTGGCCGTCGGATCGACGACCAGCAGCAGGAGCTGTGCGGTCGGCTCGTCGCTGGCGTACGTCCACGTGACCTGCGCGCCGGCGACCGCGATCGGACGGCCGTCGTCGCCACGGACCACCCAGGTGCGGTGTCCGGCCTCGGCGGTGAGCCGGTCGAGTCGGGCCTGTATCGCGTCGGGCTCCACCCGGTGGCCGAGCAGGCGCAGCAGGTCGGTCACCGCGGCGACGTCGGGTTCGGTCCAGGTGCTGATCGGCTCGGCGTCGGTCATGTCCGCACCCTACCCGTTCACGACGTCGTCACCGCGGGTGTGACGAGCCCGGCCGCGCGGGACCGGGCGTCAGTGGGTCGACTGCACCGCGCGGAGTCGGGCGAGGACCTCGTCCCGGAGCTGCTCCGGCGCGGATTCGCGGCAGGCGCGCTTGACGGTCTCCATGAGCACCACGCCGACGCGGTGTTCGGTGAGGCAGTCCTCGCAGCCGTCCATGTGCTCGCGGATGTCCGCAGCGTCCTCGTGTCGGAGTTCGTCGTGGAGGAACTCCTCGAGTTCCGCCTTCGCCTTCGAGCAGTCACACCCGCTCATCGTGCGTCCTTCCGGGTCGTGCGGGTGCCGGCCGTCGTGGCCGCCCGCGTGCCTGCACCTCGGCCTCGTCCGCGCATCGTCGCCGTCGACGCTGCGTCCGGGACGACACCGGTCTCACGTGCGTGGTCGGCCAGCAGTCCGCGGAGCAGCCGGCGGCCACGGTGGAGGCGGCTCATGACCGTCCCCACGGGGGTCTTCATGATGTCGGCGATCTCCTGGTAGGAGAACCCTTCGACATCGGCGAAGTAGACGGCCATCCGGAAGTCCTCCGGGATGGCCTGCAGCGCGTCCTTCACGGCGGAGGACGGCAGGTGGTCGATGGCGTCGGCCTCGGCGGAGCGCGCCGAGATCGACTGGGTCACGCTCTCCGCGCCGCCCAGCTGCCAGTCCTCGAGCTCGTCGATCGTGCCCTGGTACGGGTTCCGCTGGTTCTTGCGGTACGTGTTGATGAACGTGTTCGTCAGGATCCGGTAGAGCCACGCCTTGAGGTTCGTGCCCTGGCGGAACTGTCGGAAGGCGGCGAACGCCTTCACGAAGGTCTCCTGCACCAGGTCGGAGGCGTCGGCCGGGTTGCGCGTCATCCGCATCGCCGCACCGTAGAGCTGGTCCATGAACGGCAGCGCCTGGTCCTCGAACAGACGACGCAGCTCGTGCTCGGACACGGTCTTCGCGTCGACGGGCTCGGGCGCCGCGTCGGGCCCTGCGTCGGAGTCGAGTCCGGCCAGGTCTTCGTCCTCGACGGCGTCGAGCTGCGCCTCGGTCTCGTCGACCAGGTCGTCCGGTGCGTGCTGCGGTTCGTCGGTCGTCATCGCCCGCCAGTCTAGGCGGACGGTGGTGTCCGGGCCCTGTGGCTCGGCGAGCGTCGTGACGACCCGAGGCAGCAGTGCTGTGTCGGCCGTTCGTGACGGTGCGAGTGCGATCACCGTGCTCCTCCCGATGGGTTCAGTAGTGTGGTGAACCGATGGCAGCCACGACGCATTCCCACCCCTGGACCGCCCCGGTCGCGCGCGGCCCGCTGGCCGGCGACGTCGCGCTGCCGGGCTCGAAGTCGCTGACGAACCGGGAGCTCGTCCTCGCCGCCCTGGCCGACGGCCCGTCGACGATCCACCTGCCGCTGCACTCGCGGGACTCGTCGCTGATGACGACCGCGCTCCGGCAGCTCGGCGTCGGGATCGACGAGGTCCGACCCGCGGCCGGCGACCCGGTGAACCCGTACGGTCCTGACCTGCGGGTCACGCCCGGACCGATGCACGGCGACGTCCGGGTGGACTGCGGTCTCGCGGGGACCGTGATGCGCTTCCTGCCGCCGCTCGCCGCCCTGGCCGAGGGACCGGTCACGATCGACGGCGACCCCTACGCCCGGAAGCGCCCGATGGCCGCGGTGGTCCAGGCCCTGGTCGACCTCGGGGTGCAGGTCACCGACGACGGCGGCGGCGCGATGCCCTTCACCTTCGTCGGCACCGGCGCGGTCCGGGGCGGCGCGCTCGACATCGACGCGTCGGCGTCGTCCCAGTTCGTCTCCGGGCTGCTGCTCTCCGCACCGCGTTTCACCGAGGGGCTGCACCTCCGGCACACCGGCGAGCGACTGCCGAGCCTGCCGCACATCGCCATGACGGTCGAGGTCCTCCGCGCCCGCGGCGTGCAGGTCGACGAGCCGTCGGTCGGGGAGTGGGTCGTGCACCCCGGGCCGATCGCGGCGCGGGACGTCACGATCGAACCGGACCTCTCGAACGCGGCCCCCTTCGCCGTCGCCGCCCTCGTCGCCGGCGGCACGGTCCGGATCCGGACCTGGCCGACCGAGACGACGCAGGTCGGTGCCGACCTCGAGACGCTCCTGCCGCTGTGGGGCGCGACCGTGACGCGGGACGGCGACGACCTGGTGTTCGACGGCGGCGTCGGGATCCGGGGTGGGGCCTCCGTCCCGGGCGTCGATCTGGACCTGACCCGCGGCGGCGAACTGGCCCCCGCGCTGGTCGCGCTCGCGGCCCTGGCCGACGGACCGAGCGAGGTCTCGGGCATCGGTCACCTGCGGGGCCACGAGACGGACCGGCTGGCCGCGCTCGCGGCGGACGTCAACGGTCTCGGAGGCGCGGTGACGGAACGACCGGAGGGCCTGCGGATCGATCCGGCGCAGCTCCACGGCGGCGACTGGGCCGCGTACGAGGACCACCGCATGGCCACCGCCGGAGCCGTCGTCGGCCTGGTGACGGCGGGCGTGGCCGTCGACGACATCGGCTCGACCGCGAAGACGCTGCCGCAGTTCCCCGAGCTGTGGGCCGACCTGCTGGCGACGAGCACCGCGCGGACGAGCGAAGGGGACCCGGCATGAGCTGGTGGGACGAGACCGACGGCGGCACCGACGAGGACGAGCCGTACGGCCAGTACGACGAGTCCAGCGTCCGTGTCCGCCCGAACCCGAAGGGCAACCGGCCGCGCACCAAGACCCGACCCTCGTACGACGACGCCCCGACCGGCTGGGTGACGAACGTCGACCGCGGTCGGTTCGGCGTCCTGGTGACGAGCGAGGAGGGCGAGCACGTCGTCACCGCGACGAAGGCACGCGAGCTGGGTCGGAAGTCCGTCGTGACCGGTGACCACGTCTCGCTCGCGGGCGACGTCTCGGGCGACGAGGGCTCCCTGGCCCGCATCGTCCGGGTGGCCGAGCGCACCTCGCTGCTCCGACGCAGCGCCGACGACTCGGACGAGGTCGAGCGCGTCATCGTCGCGAACGCGGACCAGATGCTCATCGTCGTCGCCGCGGCCGACCCAGAGCCCCGGACCCGGCTCATCGACCGGTACCTGGTGGCGGCGTTCGACGCGGGGCTCGACCCGATCCTCTGCATCACGAAGACCGACCTCGCCGACCCGACGTCGTTCCTGGCGCACTTCGCCTGCCTCGACCTGCGCATCGTGACGAGCCGCGCGGACGACGTGCCGTTCGAGGCGTTGCACGAGCTGCTCGACGGCAAGGTCACCGTCACCGTCGGGCACTCCGGCGTCGGCAAGTCGACGCTCGTGAACGCCCTGACCGGGTCGACGCGGGCGATCGGCGTCGTGAACTCCGTCACCGGTCGTGGGCGGCACACGTCGTCGTCCTCGATCGCACTGCGGGTGCGGGACGGCGGCTGGATCATCGACACCCCGGGCGTCCGGTCGTTCGGCCTGGGCCACGTGCAGCCGGAGAACGTGTTCCGCGCGTTCGCCTCGCATGCGGTCACCGTGCAGGACTCCCCCGACGGCATCCCGCTCGACCAGGCGCACGACTGGGAGATCGTCGACCGGGTACAGAACGGCGAACTCGGGACGACCGGCGTCGAGCGCCTCGACTCGTTCCGGGCCCTGCTGACGGGCATGGGCGCCGAGGACCCCGGCACGGCGTAGGTCCCGCGCCGGCCCCCTCGACTTCGCGCCGAGGTGGGCGTAGTCTCGCTCCTCGTGTCCGAAGTTGCAAAGTACAACTACGCGTCCCCGAACGCGTCGTCCTCCCCCACCGCTCCGACCGTGCACGGCCATGCGGCCCCCCGCCCACCGCACCGCTCCCCCGGTGTGCTGCGCCCGCAGGGCCTCGGGCAGGTGCTGCGCTCGTTCGGCTCGCACATCCTCGTCCCGCTCTTCCTCGCGGTCGGGATGACCCTGGCCTACCTGGGTGCCTTCCACGCCCCCACCCCGCACGACCTCCCGGTCGGGATCGTCGGCACGACCCCGACCACGCAGGTCTTCGCGCAGACGGTGACCGACCGGTCCGACGGCGCCCTCGTCGCGCACGTCGTCGACGACAGCCGGGCCGCCGAGCAGCAGGTCCGGGACCGAGAGCTCGCGGCGGTCTACGCCCCGAGCGACGCCGACGCGACGCTCTACGTCTCGACCGCCGCCAGCGAGACCACGGCCTCGGCTGCGGAGGAGGTGTTCGTGCCGATCGCGTTCGAGCAACACCTGCCGTTCCACGTCGTCGACGTCGTCCCGACCGGTGCCGAGGACACCACCGGTCAGGGCCTGTTCTTCCTGCTGGTCGGCCTGAGCGTCGGCGGGTACTCGTCCGCGATCGCCGTCGCCGCCTTCGCCACGCGCCTGCGCCCGGTGTGGACCGCCGTCGTCGGACTCGTCACCGCGGGAGTCGTCGCAGGCATCGGCATCGTCGTCGCCGGCCCGGTGTACGGCGTGCTGACCACCCACCAGTGGCAGGTGTTCCTGTTCGCCTGGCTGTACGACGCGGTCGTCATCGCGCTCGGCGTCGGCCTGCACCCGCTCATCGGCCGGTGGACCACGCCGGTGCTGACGATGCTGTTCGTGATGCTCAACTTCACGTCCTCGGGCGGGATCTTCCAGCCGGCGTTCCAGCCCGGGTTCTTCGCGGGCCTCAACACCTTCTGGAGCGGCGCGGCCTGGCTGCAGGCCGCACAGGACCTGCAGTACTTCCCCGGCACGTCGCTCGGTCGGAGCGGCCTGGTCCTGGGACTCTGGTTCGTCGCCGCCGTGCTGCTCTGCGTCCTCGTCCACGGGCTCGTCGCCCGTCGGACGCGGATCGCCCGCGAGCGTGCGGTCACCCGGCTGGAGGAGGAAGAGGTCGTCGCGGCCTGACCGCC
Source organism: Curtobacterium sp. MCPF17_047 (assembly GCF_003234045.1). Classification (NCBI taxonomy): domain Bacteria; kingdom Bacillati; phylum Actinomycetota; class Actinomycetes; order Micrococcales; family Microbacteriaceae; genus Curtobacterium; species Curtobacterium sp. MCPF17_047. Next base: position 327,102 of record NZ_QKSF01000002.1, read on the forward strand.
GCTACGCTCGGGGTCGTGGACCTCAGCGCCGACCTGGACTTCGCCCGTTCCCTCGCCGACACCGCCGACGCGATCAGCCTGGGCCGCTTCCGCGCCGCGGACCTGCACGTCACCGAGAAGGCCGACCACACCGCGGTCACGGACGCCGACCAGGCCGTCGAGCGGGCGCTGCGCGATCGACTCGCCGCGGAGCGACCGGACGACGCGTTCCTCGGCGAGGAGACCACGGCCGACACCGGTGCCGAGGCCGTCAGTGCGGGTCATCGCCAATGGGTGGTCGACCCGATCGACGGCACCGCGAACTACCTCCGGGGTGTGCCGGTGTGGGCGACCCTGATCGCACTGGCGGTGGACGGACGTCCGGTCCTCGGCGTGGTGAGCGCCCCGGCGCTCGGCAGACGCTGGTGGGCAGCCGAGGGTCTCGGCGCGCACTCGCTCGAGGGGCCGCTGCAGGTGTCGGGTGTCCGAACACTCGAGGACGCCAGCCTCAGCTACAACTCCCTGCAGCAGTGGGACGACGACGACCGGCTCGACTCCCTCGTCGCGCTGTCCCGGAAGGTCTGGCGCACCCGGGCCTACGGCGACATGTGGTCGTACATGATGGTCGCCGAGGGGGTCCTCGACGTCGCAGGCGAGCCGGACCTCAAGCCGTGGGACATGGCGGCCCTCGTGCCCATCGTGGAGGAGGCCGGCGGGCGCTTCACCTCGCTCGACGGCGACCCGGGGCCGTGGCACGGCAGCGCCCTGGCCACGAACGGCCTGGTCCACGACGCGGTCGTCGAGGTCGTCCGCCGCGACTGACGGACGGGAGGCGCGGCCCGCTCAGTCCTGTCGGCGCGGCTCCACGACGTGCCCCGCCGACCCCGTCCCGTCGTCCGCCCGCTCGTCGGAGGCGGGGCGGGCCTCCCGGTCGTCCGCGCCGTCCCGCCGCGCGGCACGACGGCGGACCAGCAGGTCGGCGACCGCCAGCACGAGGGCCAGCGCGATGAGCGACACCGTGAAGGTCGTGCCACTGCGGAAGGCGTCGTGGTACGCCTCCAGCCGGCCGCCGGACCCCGACCCGGCGGACTCGCTCCGGACGATCCCGTAGAAGATGCTCGTCGCCACCGCGGTGCCGATCGCCGTCCCGACGCGCTGCCCGAGCTGCTGCATCGAGCCGGCGACGCCGGACTGCTCGACCGGGACCTCGGCGAGCGTCAGGGTCTGGTTCGGCGAGACGACGAACCCGCCTCCGAGGCCGCCGACCAGGAACGCCCCGGCCATCGCCCACGGTGTGACCTCCGGCGGGGTGAGGACCGCGGCGAGCACGAGCAGCACGAAGCCGACGACGACGGCCACGAGCCCGGCGACGACCAGAGCCCGACCGATGCGGTTCACGAGCCGGCCGCCGACGTAGGAGCCGACGGCGCTCGTGATCGCGAACGGGATGCTCACCATGCCGGCGAACACCGGGGCGAGCCCGAGACCCTCCTGCAGGTACAGCGTCACCATGAGGAACGACGCGGGCAGGGCCGCGAAGTAGACGGCGACGATCGCCAGGCCGTTCCGGTAGGACGAACGGCGGAACAGCTCGAAGTGGACGACCGGTGACTTCCCCCGGCGCTTGTACCCCTGTTCCCACAGCACGAAGCCGACCAGGAAGACCGCGAACACCACCAGCCAGAGCCACCGGGCGGCCGATCCTCCGCCGCCGGACGTGGTCACGAACGGCAGCATCAACGCGATGATCGCGACTCCGAGCAGCAGGATCCCGACGATGTCGAGCTCCCGATCCGCGGCCTTCCCCTGCGACCCGCGCGGGAGCAGCCGCCAGGCGAAGACCAGCGCGACGAGGCCGAGCGGGACGTTCATCCAGAACAGCAGGCGCCATCCGTCCTGCTCCCCGCCGAGCGCGATCAGCCCACCGCCGATCGTCGGGCCGAGCGCCGTGGACACCCCGATGACCGCGCCGAACAGGCCGAAGGCCCGGCCGCGTTCCTCGCCGCGGAACAGCTGCTGCACCAGGCCGATCACCTGCGGCATCTGCGTCCCTGCGGCGAAACCCTGCAGGATCCGGGTGACCGTGAGCACCTCGATCGTCGGCGCGAGCGCACAGAGCAGGCTCGAGACGGTGAAGGCGACGAGCCCGATGACGAACAGCCGGCGTCGGTTGGTCAGGTCACCCAGACGTCCCGCCGGCACCAGGGCGAGCCCGAACGCGAGCGCGTACCCGGCGACGATGAGCTGCAATGCGGAACTCGTCGCGTGCAGGGACTCCTCGATGGAGGGCAGACCCACGTTGACCTTCGACAGGTCCAGGATCGTCAGCGCCGCCACCGCGACGCACACCCCGAACGCCCGCCACCGTTGCCGGTCCGACGCCCGATCGCTCGTCTGTTCGCCCGTCCGCTCACTCATCGCCCCGTTCGTACCCGGGACATGCTCCGGGCAGACCCACGGTTCTGTACCCCGACCCCTACCACGGCGTCCGGACGGGGGTCCGCGGGTCCCCCCGGACTGGGGGCACGCGGATCGAGACCTTTCCCTGACGGACGGCTCGGCACGACCGAAGAGGGGTTACCGTTCTCACGACGGAAGTCCAGGTGGATGCAACGGGATCCCTAGTCCCAGCGTGCACCGGACCGCCGTCATTCGTCCGAAGACCCTAACCCGAGGGGTGATCAAGACGATGACATCATCGTTCCCGAGCGGAACCGAGCCCACCCAGGCTCGTCATCCGCGATCTGTCCACACGTCGACCCTGCCAGCGAACCGGGCCACCCACCCGTCGTCCGCCGGCACCACCCACCGCGGAGCCACCCACTCCGCTGCGGGCTCCCACGTCGTCGGCTTCCCCGCCGGCGCGTCTCGCTCCCCCGTGCCTGTCACTGGCCCTGGCGCCGGAGGCCGGTGAGTCCTGATGGAACTCACCGGTCGACGCACTGAGGTCGACCGGATCACGACCCTCGCCGTACTCCCTCGGGAGTCCGCGCTGGTCGTCGTCGGCGATCCCGGCTCCGGACGCACAAGCGTCCTCGACGCGGCCAGCAGCCGCGTCTCCCTCCCCGTCGTCCGCATCGGCGTGAACGGCAGCGAATCCCGCTGGCCGCTCGGTGGTGTGACGACGCTCTTCAGCGCACTCGACGACCCCCGGGCCGCCGCACACGTCACCCGGATCCTCGGGACCATGCGCGACGCCGACCCCGCGCAGGTCATCGTCGTGGCCCACGAACTCCTCGACACCCTGCGCACGCTCCAGATGGCGCCGACCCTGGTCCTCATCGACGACCTCGACCGGATGGACGAGGCGAGCCAGACGCTCATCGCGTTCCTCGCCGGTCGACTCGTCGGCACGTCCCTGCGTGTCGTCGCCACGGTGACCAGCGTGCCGTCCGACAGCCCGCTCGCGGCCCTGCCGGCGCTGCGCCTGGAGGCCCTGCACCCGGACGAGGCACTGCTGCTCGCCCGTGAGATGGCCGCCGACGACGCGAACGACGGCGTGCTGGCGGTCATCGCGGAGCAGACCGCCGGCAACCCCGGCGTGCTCCGCGAGCAGCTCGGCATGCTGCGCCGTGAGCAGCTGCTCGGCACGGAACCCCTCGTGCTGCCGCTGCGCCCGACGCCGACCACGGACCGGGTCGCAGCGCCCGTGTTCGCGGCGGTCGCAGGACGCGATCTGGACGTCCTGGCCCGCCTCGCCCTGGTGCCCGTCACGAAGGCCGCCGGTCCGGAGTGGGACCGCGACGTCGTCGAGGACCTCGCGTCCGTCGGCCTCGTCACGGTCCGCGGTCAGTCGATCTCGGTCCGCTCCCCGCTCGTGCGTTCCTTCCTGCACTGGCGGATGACGGCCCGCGACCGTCGGGCGGCCCACGCCGAGCTCGCCGTGTCCGCCGCGACCCACGACCCGCGTTCCGCGTCGTGGCACCGGAGCTTCACGGACGACGTCCCGGACGCCGTCGCCCTGCTGCACGCCGCCCTGGCGTACGCGGCGGACGGCGACCCCGCTGCAGCCGTGACACTGACCGAGCGCGCATTGCACGTCGGCACCCGTTCCGAGAGCGAGCACCTTGCGCTCCTCGCGGTCGCCGAGGTCCTGCTCGCACACCGGCTCCTCGGCTACGCGGCACGGTACCTCGCCGCGATCGCGCCGTTCCGGTCCCGCCTCGACGACGTACGCCGCCTGCGGCTGCACTACTCGGTGCAGTACCTCAACGGCGAGGCCGTCGAGGCCGACGAGCTCCTCGTCCCCGCCGACGCGACCGACGCCGACGAGGCGGAGGCCGTCACGGGCCTCCTGGCCATGGTCGCCAGCTTCCGGGCCGAGGCCTGGGAACTGGAGCACGCCCGTGACCTGCTGCACCGCGCGGAACCGTTCGAGTCGGCGCTGCCGGCCGGCACGGCGCAGATCCTGCAGGCCGCTCGGCAGATGGTCGCCGCGGTCGACGGGCACCTCCCGCCGGACCGGGAGCTGCACGACGGACTCGCGACGACCAGCCTGCTGGCCCTCTCCGACCCGGCACTGCTCCTCCTCGCCCACGCGCTCAGCCTGTCCGAGCGGTACCGCAGCGCCCGGCGTGTGTTCGCGCTGGTCATCGCCCGCTCCTCGCACACCGCACCGGTGTGGGTGGAGGCCGCCCGGTACCTGACCGCCGAGAACGAGGTGCGCTCGGGCAACTTCCGGCTCGCCCTCCGTGCGATCGACGCCTGGGAGACCGGGTCGAGCGTCGTCGAGCGACTGCGGGAGCCCTCGCGGGCGATCGCGATCGCCTGGCGGCACTTCCTCGAGGGACGCCCGCTGGTGAGCCTCGAGGTGCTCGACCGGTGCCTGGCGCTCCGGTCCACGAGCGGGCTCTGGGGCGCGACGGCGAAGCTGCACGCGTTCCGCGGTCGGGTCCTGCTGTTCGAGGGCCGCGCGGAAGAGGCCGCCGTGGCACTCGAGACCGCCGACGCGATCGGACGGACGGTCCGGAACCCGACGGTGCTCCGGCACCTCGGGGACCTGATCGAGTCCTACGTCCGGCTCGGACGGACCGACGACGCGCGGACCATGACGGCCCGGCTCGCCGCCGACCACCGGGCGCACCCGTCGCGCTGGGGTGCCCTCGTCCTGGCCCGGAGCCTGGCGCTCGTCAGCGACGACACCTCCCGGGACGCCGCACGCCACCGTGCGCTCGAGCTGTTCGAGCCCACGGATTCGCAGTTCGAACGGGCCAGGACCCTCGCGGCACTCGCCTCGACGGGCACCGGTCCGGACCGTGCACGACTCGGCGCCGCATCGGCTGCGGCGTACGAGGCAGCGGGGCTCCGTCGTCCGCTCGTCACCCCGCAGGGCGTCGCCGCGATGCCGCCGGCGGTCGGCTCGTCCGCGCTCCGGCAGTCGCAGTACGACTCGACGCCCTCGCCGACGACGCCGCGGAGCGCGCCGGACGGCACGCCGGTGCTGACCCTGCTCACCGCCGAGGAGCAGGCCGTGGTCCAGAAGGTCACGGAGGGCTACCGGAACCGCGAGATCGCCTCGTCCCTGTACATGTCGCAGCGGACGGTCGAGCTCCGGCTCACGCAGATCTACCGGAAGGTGGGGGCGCGCTCGCGCTCGCACCTGGTGGCGCTGCTGGGGTAGCCGCGACGGCGCACAGGACGGGAGGCCCGGTACCAGCTGGTACCGGGCCTCCCGTCCGTCATGGTGCCGACTCGAGGCCGGGTCGGTGGACGCGCGGTCAGACGGTCGCCGCGCGGCGCGTCGGGCTGTGCCAGACCCCGCTGGAGCCACCACGGAACGCCAGGACGAGCGCCCGGAGGCACAGGTACGAGTCGAGGACCCGGAGGAGCGGGAACGTCAACCCGTACAGGACGTACACGCCCCGACGTGACACCACCGCGACGACGATCGTGAGCAGGTAGTCGGGCAGCAGCACGCCGATCACGATCCCGGTGACCGGGTCGACGGCGAGCACGGCGTCCGGGAAGCCGGCACCCATCCCGAGGGCCACCAGGACCGCGGCGGTCCCGGCGAGCGCCACCGCGGGCAGCAGCAGGAGCATCATCAGGCTCGACGTCAGGAGCTCGAGGACGAACAGTCCGGTGGCGAGCCCGAAACGGCGGAGGCCGAACCGGTGGCGCCGGAGGGTCTGCCAGAAGCCGAGGTTCCAGCGACGGACCTGCTTGGCGTAGTCACGGAGAGTGTCGGGGTCCTGCGTGTAGGCGACGGCGGCGCCGGGGCGGAAGGCGACACGACCGAGGTCCTTCGCGTGCACCTCGAACGTCATGTTGAAGTCCTCGATGGCCAGCCCCTCGGCGGTGATGTCGATGTCGCGGAGGATCCGGGTGCGGTACATCGAGGCGAAGCCGGGGACGATGGCGACGACGTTCGCGGCGGGGGCGGCCTGGCCGAACTTCTGCAGGTACTGGACGGCGACGTAGACGCGTTCGCGGTAGGCGACGAGCAGGCGACCGAAGACGGTGGGGGCTCGGGGCTCCAGGATGGTGGTGGCACGTCCGGCGACGGCGACGACGTCGGGTGCGGAGAACTCGGGGAGCCCGGTGCTGAAGTAGTCGGTGGACAGGTGTGTGTCCGCGTCGAGCAGCATCATCACCTCGAAGCGTTCGGGGATGGCGAAGTGCTCGATGGCGGCGGCGATCGCGCCGGCCTTGCCGCGGTTCGGCTGCAGGTCGTACACCTGCGCGCCGGCGGCACGGGCGATCTCGACGGTGCGGTCCGAGGAGCCGTCGGAGACGACGAGGATCTGCTCGGGCGGCAGGTGTTCGGCGGCGGAGCGGATGGTCCGTTCGATGACGAGTTCCTCGTTGTGCGCGGCGACGAGGACGGCGACGTCCGCGGTCGTCGGCGGGCGGTAGCCGCGCGGGACGGGTGCCGGCATGCCGCGGCGGCGGGCGCGGCGACCGCGGCCGTCGGCGCCGATGCGGTGGAGGCGGGCGGTGACCACGCGGGTCGCGCCGACCGTGGTCCAGAGGATCGTGTTGACGCCGAGGACGAGCACGAGGGCGACGACGAACGTGAGCATGGGGCGACGCTAAGCCGCGCGGAGTGGGCCGCGCACCGCATTCCCGCAGCCGTGGCCGCATGCGGTTGCGGGAGTCCGCATGCGGTCCCGCAGTCGCCGCCACGGTGCTGCGGAGCACCGCAAGACCGGTCCGGGGGCGTTGCCGGAGGGGCACTCGACCCGTGATGGTGGCAACGCACCGACCGCCGGCCCCGTCATCGGGGCAGGACCGCGTACCCGAGATCGGTACCCGACCGGCCGCACCCGGACCGCCGTCGTCCGTCCCCGCCTGATCCGGGGACGGACGACGGCCCGGACGAGGCCCACCTGATCCCGCGGTCCACCCGACGGCGGTCGGTGCCTGCCGGGACGACCCTCCCGGTTGTGTCCCGACCCGAGGGGAACCCGCATGTCCATCGCACCATCGCCGTCCGACGCGCTGTCGGTCCGCACGTCGCCGGTCGCTCCGTCGACGTCGGCCGTCCCGACGTCCCCGGACGTCCCCGCTTCCCTGCACCGCAGCGTGCCGGGCACCGACGGCACCACCGCGGCTGGCGGTACCCGTGGTTTCGAGTTCGACGTGGCGATCGTGGGCCTCGGCTACGTCGGGCTGCCGACCGCCCTGGCGTACCACCACTCGGGCACCTCGGTGATCGGCCTGGACGTGTCGCAGCGTCGCCTGGAGACGATCCGGTCCCGCGGCGCCGACCTGCTCGAGGACGACCGGGTGCGTCTGGAGTCGGCGTTCCTGGCGGACGACTTCGTCCTCACCGACGACCCCTCGATGCTGGCACGTGCCGCGGCCGTGATCGTGTGCGTGCCGACGCCCGTCGACGAGTACCTGGTCCCGGACCTCGCGATCCTCCGCGGCGCCGCGGCGACGGTCGTCGAGCACGCCGTCCCCGGGCAGCTCCTCATGCTGACGAGCACCACCTACGTCGGGTGCACCGACGACCTGCTCGTGCAGCCCCTCACCGAGCGCGGGCTGCTGCCGGGCAAGGACGTGTTCGTCGCGTTCAGCCCGGAGCGCATCGACCCGGGCAACGCCTCGGTCGCGCACGAGGACGTCCCCCGCGTCCTCGGTGCCGCGACGCCGGAGTGTGCGGAGATCGCGGACGAGATGCTCGGCCGCTACGCCCGGGTGCACCGCGTTCCCTCGCTCGCCGCGGCGGAGATGACGAAGCTCCTCGAGAACACGTTCCGCGCCGTGAACATCGCGCTGGCGAACGAGTTCTCGGACATCTGCCGCACGATGGGCATCGACGTGGCGGACGTCGTGGACGCCGCGGCGACCAAGCCGTACGGGTTCATGGCGTTCATGCCGGGCCCGGGCGTCGGCGGCCACTGCATCCCCTGCGACCCGCACTACCTGCTCTGGCAGCTCAAGGCGGACCGGCAGGCAGCGCCGATGATCACCCAGGCGATGACCGAGATCGCAGCCCGTCCGGGTCGCGTCGTCGACCGCACCCGTGAGGTCCTCTCGGACGCCGGCCGTGGTCTCCGCGGCGCCCGGGTGCTCGTCGTCGGCATCGCGTACAAGCGCGACGTCGCCGACCTCCGCGAGTCGCCCGCGCTCGAGATCCTCGAGGGCCTGCTCGCCGCCGGTGCCGACGTCGGGTTCGCGGACCACCGCTTCGACTCCGTCCGCCTGCACGACGGCACCGTCCTCGACGACGTCGTCGACGAGGCCGCCTTCGGCGCGGACGTCGTGCTCCTGCACACCCGGCACAGTGACGCCGACCTGTCCTGGATCACCGGCGAGCAGCTCGTGATCGACACCACCTACCGGGCTGCGGACCTCACCGGCCGCATCCTCCTCTGAAAGGGAACGCCATGAAGTCCATCGTCACCGGAGGCGCCGGGTTCATCGGCAGCCACCTCGTCGAACGCCTGCTCGCCGACGGCGACGACGTCGTCGTCCTCGACGACTTCTCCACCGGTCGTGCCGACAACCTGGCCGCCGTGGCCGGACACGACCGGCTGCGCGTCGTCGAGGGCAGCATCCTCGACCGTGCGCTCGTCACCGAACTGGTCGCCGGGTCGGACCGGGTGTTCCACCTGGCCGCCGCGGTCGGTGTGAAGCTCATCGTGGACCACCCGCTGCAGGGGCTCCGCACGAACATCCACGGCAGCGAGAACGTCCTGGACGCCTGTGTGGCCGCCGGCGCCAAGCTGCTCCTCGTCTCGACGAGCGAGATCTACGGCAAGAACACCGCCGACGCGCTGCACGAGACCGCCGACCGCGTCCTCGGTTCGCCGCTCGTGGCCCGCTGGACGTACGCCGCGGCGAAGGGCATCGACGAGGCCTTCGCGCACGCCTACTTCAAGGAGTACGGCCTGCGCGTCGCCATCGCCCGTCCGTTCAACACCGTCGGCCCGCGCCAGACCGGCCGCTACGGCATGGTCGTCCCGAACCTGGTCGGCCAGGCCGTCCGCGGCGAACCGCTGACCGTCTACGGCGACGGCGTCCAGTCGCGCTGCTTCTCCTTCGTCGGCGACGTGGTCCCCGCGATGGTCGCGCTCATCGAGCACGAGGAGGCCTACGGCGAGGCGTTCAACCTCGGCGGCGAGCGCGAGATCAGCATCGCCGAACTCGCGGAGCTCGTCATCGACATCACCGGCTCGGACAGCCGGATCACCTACGTCCCCTACGACGAGGCGTACGGCGAGGGCTACGAGGACATGCGTCGTCGTGTCCCGGACAACACCCGCGCCAAGGCCGCCGTCGGGTTCGCCCCGGTGACCCCCCTGGAGGCCGTGGTCCGGTTGGTCGCCGAGGACCTCCGGACCCGGACGGCCGACTCCGCCGCCGCCGTGGCCAGCGCGCCGGCCGGTGCGACGGCGGTGGTCTGAACATGTGCGGCATCATCGCGGCACGCGTTGCCGACGACGCCACCCCGTACCTCCTGGACGGCCTGGAGCGCCTGGAGTACCGCGGGTACGACTCCGCCGGCATCGCCGTGCGCACCAGCACCGGCCGCACCGAGACGATCCGTTCGGTGTCCCGGGTCGGCGACCTGCGCACGCTGGTCGCCGCCCGTTCCGGTGACCCGTTCACGGGCATCGGCATCGGACACACCCGCTGGGCGACGCACGGCGCCGTCCGTGAGACGAACGCGCACCCGCACGCCGACTGCTCCGGCCGGATCAGCGTCGTGCACAACGGCATCATCGAGAACGCGGACCTGCTCCGCGCGCAGCTGAGCACCCAGGGGCACGTGTTCGCGTCCGAGGTCGACTCGGAGGTCATCACGCACCTGGTCGAGCGTGCCCTGGCGGTCGACCCGGACCTGATGCTCGCGGTGCAGATCGCGACCGCGCAGCTCGAGGGGTCCTGGGCCATCGTCGTGCTCGACGCCCGGGACGGCCGGATGGTCGTCGCGGCCGACCGGTCCCCGCTCGTGGTGGCCCGTGCCGCCCGCGGTGACTTCGTCGCGAGCGACATCGGTGCGATCGCCACCTGGGCCGAGACGTTCGTCGCGCTCCGTGACGGCGACGTCGTCGAGCTCGGCGAGAGCTGGACCTGGTCGTCCCGCGGCGAGATCGTGGCGGTGCCGTTCGCGACGCCGTCGCCGTTCGCCGCCGAGGCGCTCGAGCTCGGCGACCACGCCGACCACATGGCGAAGGAGATCGAGGAGCAGCCCACCGTCGTGGCGGAGATCCTCGACCGCATCGCCGGTGGTGCGGTCGACGGGAGCATGTGGCGCGGCCTCGGGCTCGCGCCGTTCGAGCGCGTCGCGGTGGTCGCGTGCGGCACGTCGCTGAACGCCGGGCAGGTCATCGCGACCGCGCTCCGCGGGCTCGGCGGCGTCCCCACCGACACCGTCGTCGCGAGCGAGGCCGACCAGGCCGTCCTGACACCGGGCACGCTGGTCGTCGCGATCAGCCAGTCCGGCGAGACCGCGGACGTGCTCCGTGCGCTCGACCGGTTCGCGGACCGGTACCAGGTGCTCGCGCTGACGAACAACCTGCACTCCTCGCTCGCCCGACGAGCCGACGCGGTGCTCGACTGCCACGCCGGGCCGGAGATCGGCGTCGCCGCGACGAAGACGTTCACCGCGCAGGTCGTCGTCGGCGTCTCGGCGATGATCTCGGCGCTCGTGGCGTCCAGCCGGATCGACCGGTCGCGGGCACTGGCGCTCGTCGGCGACATGCAGCGGCTGCCCGGCCTCCTCGCCGGTGCGGCCGAAGCGTCGCTCGACCGGATCCCGCTGCTCGTCTCGAGCGTGCGGGACGCTTCCGGGTTCCTGTTCCTGGGACGTGGGGCGGGCCTCCCGTTCGCCGCCGAGGGTGCGCTGAAGCTCAAGGAGCTCTCCTACCGGTGGGCCGAGGCCTACCCGGCTGGTGAGCTGAAGCACGGTCCGCTCGCTCTCGTCACCGACGGCACCCCCGTGGTCGTCGTCGACAACGGCGAGCACAAGATCCAGGCGAACGTCGCCGAGGTCCGTGCCCGCGGCGGCTTCGTCATCACCATCGGTGGTGTCGGCGCCGACGTGCCCGCACTCGGCCGCGACGCCGGCCGGCTGCTCTCACGACGGACCGACGTGACAGACCAGGGCATGTCGCTCTGGGGGCCGCTCGAGTCCGTGGTCCCCCTCCAGATGCTCGCCCGCGAGCTCGCACTGCAACTCGGCTGCGACGTGGACAAGCCCCGCAACCTCGCGAAGTCGGTGACGGTCGAATGACCAAGGACCAGTCGTTCAACCGTCTGACGGTGATCCTCGCCGTCCTGGCGGCGGTGGCGATCGTCGTCACCGGCCTCCTCGGGGCAGCCCCGGCACGCGCCGCGACGACCACGAAGCCCGTCACGGTCAGCCTGACCTTCGACGACGGCGACGCCGACCAGATGCAGGCCGCGCAGGCGCTGCAGCAGAACGGCCTGACCGCCACGTTCTACATCATCACGGGCTACCTCAACGCCCCCGGCTACATGCAGCAGTCGGACCTGGCCACCCTCGCAGCGGCCGGCAACGAGATCGGCGGGCACAGCGTCACCCACCCCGACATGTCCGCGCTGTCCCAGGCCGAGGCACAGCGGCAGGCCTGCCAGTCCCGTGCCACGCTGTCGTCATGGGGCTACACCGTCCGGAGCTTCGCCTACCCGTTCGCGGAGTCGACCACGAAGACGCGTGACGCCGTCCGCGCCTGCGGGTACACCAGCGCCCGTGGCCTCGGCGACGTCCGGACACCGTACGACTGCGCCGGCTGCGTCACGGCGGAGACCCTGCCGCCGCGGAACGCCATGCTGACCCGGGCACCGAGCCAGGTCGAGGCGAACTGGACCCTGGCCGACCTGCAGCAGCAGGTCACCCAGGCGAAGACCGACAAGGGCGGCTGGGTGCAGCTCACCTTCCACCACATCAGCGACGACACCTCGCTCGACCCGACGACCTCGCCGGCACTGTTCGCACAGTTCGCCCAGTGGCTCGCCGCCTACTCCGCGGACCCCGCGAACGCCACCACCGTGAAGACGGTCGGCGACGCCGTCGGCACCCCGGTGCAGCCGGTCGTGCAGTCCCCGGTCCCGGTACCCGCAGCCCCCGGTGTCAACGCGGTGCAGAACCCGTCCTTCCAGACGACCTCCACCACCAGCCCGAGCGGCCAGAAGTGCTGGCAGTACGGCGGGTACGGCTCGAACACGGCAGCGTTCAGCACCGTCACCCCGGGCCGCACCGGCACCACCACCAAGGCGGCATCGCTGACCGTGAGCGACCACGTCGACGGTGACGCCAAGTGGTTGCCGACGTTCGACCTCGGCGACTGCGCCCCCACCGTGGTCGCCGGCCACACGTACTCGCTCCGCGAGTACTACAAGGCGAACACCGTCACGCAGTTCACCGTCTACCTGCGCGACTCGACGACCGGCTCCTGGCACTACTGGACGTCGAGCCCCTGGTACGCCTCGGCCTCGACGTGGACGCAGGCGGTGTGGACGACGGACCAGATCCCGGCCGGGTTCGACGGGATCAGCTTCGGCCTGAACCTGTTCTCGAACGGCACGCTGACCACCGACGACGTCGCCGCGTACGACACCGTCGGCGCCCCGCCGCTCGCGACCACCACCACGACGACGAACAGCGCGACGACGAAGGCGAAGGCGAGCAGCAGCGTGAGCCGGATCGCCCCGGCCGTGGACGCCCTGACCGTCCGGTCCCGTGCGGTCCTCGGGCAGCTCGACACGTCGGGCATGCCCGGCCAGCTCGACACCCCGTCCACGCCTGCCGGTTCGGCAGCCGCCGCATCGTCGGCGCTGCCCGGCACGATCGCCCGGTGACGTGAGCACGACACCCGAGCCCCGACCCCGGGAGACCCGCACCCGCGGCTCCCGGGGCCGCGGTGCGCGTCCGCGCACGGCTGCGGCACTCGTCGGGACACTCGCGCTCGCCGCGGTGCTCGCCGGCTGCGGCGGTCCCTCCGGCGGGGGCGCGGTGGCCCGCACCTACCCGTGGCACACCAGGATCGTCTCCACCACGTTCTGGGTCGGCGAGGTCTTCGACCCGGACGCCGACGACGGCAGCCAGGTCTACTCCACCTACGACGACGACTGGCAGGGCAGCTACGGCGGCTGCGACGGCGTCATCGTCGAGCGTGTCTGCCAGACCGAACGACGCCGAGCCGCGAACGGGTACTTCCCGACGCACATGAAGCCGAAGGAGAACCCGTTCTACCTCGACGTCCCGTACGACGACGTCAACGACCGCACCGGGTTCCGCGACCGCGACCGGGTCGTCCCCTGGGCGGGCGACCCCGCCTACCGGAAGCACCGCGGTGACGACGGCTTCAGCTACCTCAAGAACCGGTGGGTGCAGCTGAGCAAGGACGGGCGGACCTGCTACGGCCAGGTCCAGGACGCCGGCCCCGGCACCTACCACGACAGCGCCTACGTCTTCGGCCCTGGCAACAAGCGACCGGCCAACAAGCGGTACAACGGTGCCGGGGTCGACGTCTCCCCCGCGCTGAACGGCTGTCTCGGGTACGCCGAACTCGACGGCGAGGACGACCGGGTGAGCTGGCGGTTCGTCGAGGCCGACAAGGTCCCGAACGGACCGTGGCGCCGCATCGTCACGACCAGCCAGGTGTCGCAGTGAGCGCACCTGCCGCGAGCACACTCCTGAGAGGGGTGTGCTCCCAGTGAACCGCTGAGGACGGTCTGCGACGATGTCGGCTTGACCTCCCTGCCCGCATCCGCCGTCTTCGGTGCCCTGCTCATCGGCGCCGTGCTCCCCCTCGTGCCGTTCCTCGGTCGGGTCGCCCGCCTGGCCGCGACGATCGTGCACGAGGTCGGGCACTGCGTCGTCGTCGTCCCCTTCGGCGGCCGCATCCGACGCATCGACCTGCACCCGGACGGCTCCGGGGAAGCCTGGGTCCAGCTCGGACGGGTCCCCGGCGGCATCCGCTGGCTGGTGCGGCTGCTCAACCTCTTCGCCGGCTACAGCGCACCGATCTGGGCCGGTGTGCTGCTCGTCACCGGCGCCGTCGTCGGTTCGCCGTGGCTGCCCGTCGCCGTGCTCGGCGTCGTCGGCCTGGTCGCCCTGCTGTTCGTCCGGAACTGGTTCGGGCTGCTCGTGGTGATCGGGTTCGACGCGCTCGCCGTCTGGGTCGCCGTCCGCCCGTCGGACCTCACCCTCCTCGTGGTGTCCGCCCTCGGTGCCGCGCTCCTCGTCGACGGGCTCCGCTCGCTCGTGCAGGTCGTCCGGTGGCTCCTCACCGGGGCGCGGGTGCAGACCGACTTCCACATCGCAGCGGCCGAGATGCACCTGCCCGCGGTCGTCTGGTTCGTGCTGTTCCTCGCCGTGGACGGGGTCGCGGTGTGGGCTGCCCGGGGGCCGCTGCTCGCCGTCGGCGACACCGTCCTCACCGGCGTCCGCGCCCTCCTCGGCACCTAGCTGGCACGACGGAGGCCAGGACCTGCGACCCACCGGGGCGTCGGCTTCCTGGCGACCGATCGCGTGGACAGCACGGTGGCGGCCGGCGCCGAGAGCGACGACGTCCGGTCGTTCCCGGGCGACGCAGTGCCCGCACGGCCCGCGTCCGGATCCGCCGGGCGACTCGCGGTCGTGCTGCGCGTCGCCGCCGGACGGTCGGCGGCCGCACCACGTCCCGCTCCGTAACCCGACGCCGCAATCGGCCCGCGACCATGCCGAGCCTGCGAGAGTACGGCAACGACCGGACGCGGGAGCGGCCGGACGACCCGGCACGGAGGTGGACGCATGACGGACGAACGACCCGGTTTCGCGACCGAGCAGGTGCACGGCGGCTTCATGCCCGACACCGCCCACGGTGCACGGGTGCCCGCGATCCACATGTCCTCCGGCTTCCTGTTCGACGACGCCGCCCAGGCCCGCGACCGGTTCGCCGGGACCGACGACGGCTACACGTACACCCGGCTCGGCAACCCGACGAACGCCGACGTCGAGCGACGCGTCGCCCTCCTCGAGCGGGGCGCCGACGCGATCCTGGTGAGCAGCGGTCAGGCGGCCGCGACGGTCGCGTTCCTCGGGCTCCTCGCCGCCGGGGACCACGTCGTCAGCGCCGCGAGCATCTACGAGGGCACCCGCGGCCTGCTGCTGCAGAACCTCGGCCGGCTCGGCATCCAGGTCGACTTCGTCACCGACGCACGAGACCTCGAGGCCTGGGCTGCAGCCGTCCGGCCCGAGACCAAGCTTTTCTTCGCCGAGTCGATCCCGAACCCGAAGAACGACGTGCTCGACATCACCGGCGTCGCCGAGGTGGCCCATCGCGCCGGTGTCCCGCTCGTCGTCGACAACACCCTCGCGACGCCGTACCTCGTGCAGCCCGTCGAGCACGGAGCCGACATCGTCATCCACTCCGCCTCGAAGTTCCTCTCCGGGCACGGGGCCGGCCTCGGCGGGGTCGTCGTGGACGGCGGCCGGTTCGACTGGAGCGCGAACCCGGAGCGCTGGCCGCACCTCACCCAGCCCGACCGTGCCCTCGGCGGCGCCAGCTACGTCGACCGTGCCGGCACCGGTGCCTTCCTCGCCTACGCGCGCGACGTCGTCGCCTCTCGCATCGGACCGACCCCCTCGCCGTTCAACGCCTTCCTCCTCCGCCAGGGCATCGAGACGCTGTCGCTCCGCGTCGAGCGGCACGTGGCGAACGCGCTGACGGTCGCGACCTGGCTGGAGGCGCAGCCCGAGGTGACGAGTGTCGACCACGCGGGTCTGGCCTCCAGTCCGTACCACGACCTCGCCCAGCGCTACCTGCCGCGCGGAGCCGGTTCCGTCTTCGCGTTCACGCTCGCCGGCGGCGAGCCGGCCGCGCACGCGTTCATCGACGCGGTCGAGCTGTTCAGCCGGATGACCCACCTGGGCGACGTACGGTCGCTGGTGCTGCACCCGGCGACGACGACGCACGCCGGGCGCACGGCCGCCGAGCGGGCGGCGCAGGGCATCGACGACGGGCTCGTGCGCCTGTCGATCGGCATCGAGGACGCCGCCGACCTGCTCCGCGACCTCGAGCGTGGGTTCGCCGCGGTGCGCGCGGTCACGACGGACGGTCGGATCGTCGGCCGGGAGGGGCACCCCGCGCCCGGCACGGCGGTCACCGTCCTCGACGGGGCCCACTGATGGCGAGGATGCAGCACGTCGGGTACTTCTTCTCGCGCGGCTTCGGCCCGCAGGCATGGGGTCGAGCGGACTGGCACTGGGGCCACGACTGGACCAGACCGGAGATGTACCAGCAGGCCGTCCGTGCCCTCGAGGACGCCGGCCTCGACCTGGTCATCGCCGAGGACGCGATCTCGCTCGGGAACCCGACGACCCTCGACCTGCGGATCCGGCAGGCGTACGGCGGGCCGAAGCACGACCCGCTGCTGCTCGCGCCGTGGCTGTTCGCCGCGACACGGCACATCGGCATCGCCCCGACCGTGAACGCCGGCGTCACCCCGCCGTACCTGGCAGCCCGACAGCTGGCGACGCTCGCGCACCTGTCGTCGGACCGACTCGGCGTCAACGTCGTCACCGACGTCGGCAGCGCGCGGCACGCCGGACTCGACCCGCTGCCGCACGACGCCGCCTACGACCGCGCCGAGGAGTGGATCGGCCTGCTCCGTCGGCTCTGGCACTCGTGGGGGTCGGGACACCTGCAGTCCGAGTCGGACTGGCACTTCGCCGACGGATCCGAACTCGACGCGTTCACCCACGAGGGCCGGTACTTCCGGACCGCGGGGCCGCTGAACGCCCTGCCGCTCGAGTCCGACCCGGTCGTGGTCTCCCCCGGTGGTTCCGGCCGTGGACTCGGCTTCGCGGGCGCACACTCCGACGTGCAGCTCGCGCTCGCTCCCCTGTCGGCCGCCGCGGTCGCCGCCTACCGGACGAAGGTGCACGCCGCCGCCGCCGAGGTCGGACGCCGACCGGAGGACCTCCGCGTCCTGTTCGTGCTCAAGCCCGTCGTGGTGGCCTCACCGGAGGAGGCCGACCGCATCGTCGAAGCGTCCCGGCACCCTTCCGACGAGGACCTCCGCACGGTCGCGCTCGCGTGGGCGAGCGACTCCGAGACCGACCTGCTCGCACTCGACCTCGACGCGCCGATCCCCGCCGGCACCTTCGCCGACCACGTCTCGGCCGGCACCGTCCGGGGGCTCCTCGGGGACACCCCGGACGCACCCCTGCGCGAACTGCTCACGCGGAAGGCCCGCCTCGGCCGGGTCGCGGACCGCTCGGGCTTCGTCGGGACGGCGGAGGAGTTCGCGGACTTCATCGAGGAGCTCGGGTCGGACGCCGACAACGACGGGGTGATCCTGTCCGGCGACCTGCACCCGGCGCAGGTGTACCGGATGCTCGGCGACCTGGTGCCGGTGCTCCGCCAGCGCGGGATCCTCCGCCGCGAGTACGGCGCGGGCGGTCTGCGGCAGAACCTGTTCGACTTCTGACTTCCGCAAGACGCAACCCCGGCGTCAGGACGGGACGTCACAGCGTTGCGTCCTGACGCCGGGGTTGCGTCTTGCGAGGCTACTTCTTCTTCTTCTTGCTGTCCTTCTTCTTGCTGTCCTTCTTCTTGCCGTCCTTCTTCTTGCCGTCCTTCTTCTTGCTGTCCTTCTTGCTGTTCTTCTTGCCGTCCTTCTTCTTGCTGTCCTTCTCGGCGGGCGGCTTCTCCGGCTGCAGCGGGGCGGGCTCGGACGCAGCGGCCGACTCGACACCGTCGACCGGCTCGACGACGACGGCCGAACCGGTGTCCACGAGCACGTCGACCGCCTGTTCGCTGACGACCGGTGCCAGGGCGTCCTCGACCCGCTCGACCAGGACCTCGGCACCGGACTCGGCGAGCCGCAGCAGCGCCTGCGCAGCGCGCAGTCGCGTCGTCGACTTCCGTGCCGACGCATCCGCCCGGGCACCCTCCAGGAACGTCCGGAGCGCACGCTCGGGCACCGACCGTCCACGCGGAGCGGAACGGTCCAGGCGGTCCAGCTCCCCCGCGATCCCGGCGGCGTCGTCCTCGACGTGCTCGTGCCGGACCGACTCGAGCAACGCCGCGACCGCAGCCGCCGCCCGTTCGACACCCGGAGTGTGCTGGTCCATCACGACGAGCATCTCGAACACCGCGCCGTAGGACATGGTCTCGAGACGCACCGGCTCGGCACCACGACCGCGCAGCACCAGCCGCGCGTCGGGCGTCGGCAGCCAAGCGACCACGGCCGCGACGGAGGCGACCGACCCCACGATGCGCTCGTACTCGGCCAGTCCCAGACGGCCCTGCTCCCGCAGACGGACTCGGATCGCGATCTCCTGCACGGTGTACCTCTCGTTCGGGACGGCGCCGACGGGGTGCGGCACCGTGTCCCGGAGCGTAGCCCTCGCACCCGGCAGGACAGGATCGGGCCCGTCCCGACAACGGTCCCGGACATGCAAAAGGCCCTACACCGTCCGAGAACGGTGCAGGGCCTTCGATGGCAACTCACGTGACAGCGGTCCGACGATCGGCAGGTGGTGGAGATGGGGGGAATCGAACCCCCGTCCATCGCTGCAATTCGACGTCTTCTACGGGCGTATCCGGATGTTCGTTCTGCTCGGCCCCGTCCGTTGCTACCGGCTTCTCGGACGACAGGCCCAGTCTCAGTGCAAGTCCCGCACGGCCCTGAGGCGCAACCGTGCAGCAAGTCCTCTGGATGACGCCGGAACTCAGGTTAGAAGACGATCACCTGGCCGACGGACTTCATGTGCTGGGCTGCTTACGCAGCGAGAGCGAAGTCAGTGCGCTTGGAATTGGCACTTGTTGTTTTCCACGGATCGTTGACGAGATGACCGTGGGTCCTCGGCCCGCTTCCCGTCGGCACACAGGCAATGTCGAAACCGATCATCCCCATGCAGGCCGTCGTGCGAACCGCTGTCACGCTGTTGAGTTGCCAAGCCTGGTGCCCGGACGAACCGGGCCAGGCAGCTGTTCAGTCTACCGACTGAACACGTCCCATGCTAGTCGAGCTGGCTGGTCACTCGCCGAGACGGTTGCGGGAGCGCATGGCCCGCTCGGCCTCGCGCTTGTCGGTCTTCTCGCGCAGGGCCTGGCGCTTGTCGAACTCGCGCTTGCCCTTCGCGACCGCGATCTCGACCTTGGCCCGACCGTCGTGGAAGTAGATCTTCATCGGCACGAGCGTGTAGCCACCCTGTGCCGTCTTGTGCGAGATCTTCACGATCTCCTGCTTGTGGAGGAGCAGCTTCCGCTTCCGACGGGGAGCATGGTTGTTCCACGTCCCCTCGGTGTACTCGGGGATGTGCACGGCGTCGAGCCACGCCTCCCCCGCGTCCACGAACGCGTACCCGTCGACGAGCGACGCCCGGCCTTCGCGCAGCGACTTCACCTCGGTCCCGCTGAGCACCATGCCGGCCTCGTACGTGTCCTCGATGAGGTAGTCGTGGCGCGCACGACGGTTCGTCGCGACGACCTTCTCCCCGCGTTCCTTCGCCATGCCCGGCTCCTCTTCGTTCGGTGTGTCCGCGCTGCGCGCGAGCCGCCCAGCATATCGAACGCCGGGAGGCCCGCGCACCTTCCCGGGATCTCCCCGGTTACGGTGTGCGGGCCTCCCGACGTGGCGACCCGCGTGAGGGCCGGTGCTCGGCTCAGACCTTCAGGTACCGACGGATCGCGATGGAGGCCGAGACGGCCGCCAGGACGACACCGATCACGATGACCGCCGGGACGACGACCGCCGCGTCGTCCATCCCGATGAACGCCGTCCCGGAGAACCGCTTCGTCAGGTAGTTGCGGACGAAGAACCAGACCACGGCCGTGATCGCACCACCCGCGAGCACGGCTCCGACCGCGGCGGCGATCACCCCCTCGAGCACGAACGGCGTCTGGATGAACCGGTTCGAGGCTCCCACCAGCCGCATGATGCCGAGTTCCCGTCGTCTCGAGAACGCCGACAACCGGATCGTGGTGGCGATCAAGAGGACCGCCGCGACGAGCATCAGCCCCGCGATGCCGATCGCCGTGTACGACGAGGCGTTGAGCAGGTTGAAGATCGGCTGCAGGTACCCGCGCTGGTCGACGACGCTCTGCACGCCCGCGACCTTGGACAGGCTCTCGACCAGGACGTCGGCCTGCGACGGGTTCTTCAGGTTCACCCAGAACGTCTCGTTGAGGTACTCGGGCTTGACGAACTCCGTGGCGGGCGAGTCCTTGAACTGCTGCTTGAACCGTGTGTACGCGTCCTGCTGGTCCTCGAAGTACGCCTTCTCGATGTACGGCTTCAGCGTGGACGACTCGAGCTGCTGCTTGATCTGGGCACGTTGGTCGTCGGTCGCCTTCGCCCCGGTGCAGTTGCCCGTGGTGTCGGTGTCGGTGCAGAGGTAGACGGCGACCTGGGCCCGGTCGTACCAGTAGCCCTTCATCTGGTTGATCTGCATCTGGAGCAGGATCGCGGTGCCGACGAAGGTCAGCGAGATGAAGGTCACCAGGACGACGGAGACGACCATCGAGGCGTTCCGACGGAGGCCGGAACCGACCTCGGCCATGACGAGTCCGAGCCTCATCGGATGAGCCCCGGGATGGTCTGGATGCCGGTCGTGTTCGAGACGCCGCCGCGCTGGATGGGCAGGGCCTGGGTCTGGTAGCCGCCGGCCTGCTCGTCACGGAGGACCGTGCCGCCGGAGAGCTCGATGACCCGCCGCTGCATCTGGTTCACGATGCTCGCGTCGTGCGTCGCCATCAGGATCGTCGTGCCTCCTTGGTTGATGCGTTCGAGCAGCGCCATGATGCCCGCCGACGTCGTCGGGTCGAGGTTGCCGGTCGGTTCGTCGGCCAGCAGGACGGCGGGCTTGTTCACGACGGCACGGGCGATCGCCACGCGCTGCTGCTCACCGCCGGAGAGCTCGTGCGGCATGCGGGTCGCCTTCCCGGAGAGCCCGACGAGCTTGAGCACGTCGGTGACGGACTCGCTGATGAAGCCCTTGCTCTTGCCGATCACCTGCAGCGAGAACGCGACGTTGTCGAAGACGTTCTTGTTCGGCAGCAGTCGGAAGTCCTGGAACACGACGCCGAGGTTGCGGCGGAAGTACGGGACCTTGCGGGACGAGAGCGCGCCGAGACGCTGTCCGAGGACGTGGATCTGCCCGCGGGAGGGCTTCTCCTCCTTGAGGACGAGCCGGAGGAAGCTCGACTTCCCGGAGCCGGACGCACCGACGAGGAAGACGAACTCACCCTTGAGGATCTCGAGGGTGACGTTGTCGAGAGCGGGACTCGGGTTGCCCGAGTACACCTTGGTGACCTGGTCGAATTTGATCATGACCGGATCAGGGTAGGTCGCGAACCGGTGTTCCTGCTCCAGGCGCGCGGCTCAGGAACCCGCGGGGTCGCTCAGATCGGTGCCGGATCGGGCTCAGTCCTCGTCGGGACGCTTGCGCCACCGGATGCCGGCGTTGATGAAGCCGTCCAGGTCACCGTCGAAGACCGCCGACGGGTTGTTGACCTCGTACTCGGTCCGCAGGTCCTTGACCATCTGGTACGGCGCCAGGACGTAGTTGCGGATCTGGTCGCCCCAGCTGGCCGTGATCGTGCCGGCCAGTTCCTTCTTCTTCGCGCTCTCCTCCTCCTTCTTCAGGAGCAGGAGGCGCGACTGCAGCACGCGCATGGCGGCGGCACGGTTCTGGATCTGCGACTTCTCGTTCTGCATCGAGACGACGGTGCCGGTCGGCAGGTGGGTCAGGCGGACGGCGGAGTCGGTCGTGTTGACGGACTGTCCGCCGGGGCCGGAGGACCGGAAGACGTCGACACGGATGTCGTTCTCCGGGATGTCGATGACCATGGTCTCCGGCATCAGCGGGATGACCTCCACCGCGGCGAAGGACGTCTGGCGCTTGCCCGCGGCACCGAACGGCGACATGCGGACCAGGCGGTGCGTGCCGGCCTCGACCGACAGCGTGCCGAACGCGTGCGGGCCGTCGACCTCGAACGTGGCGGACTTGATGCCGGCCTCTTCCGCGTAGGAGGTGTCCATCACGGTGACCTTCTGGTCGTGCTGCTCGGCGTACCGCAGGTACATGCGCATGAGCATCTCGGCGAAGTCCGCCGCGTCGACCCCACCGGCACCGGCACGGATCGTGATCACGGCCGGACGGTCGTCGTACTCGCCGTCGAGGAGCGTCTGGACCTCGAGCTCGCCCATGGTCTTCGTGATGGCCTTGAGTTCCTCGGCCGCCTCGTCGGCGGACTCCTGGTCCTCGGCCTCGTTCGCCATCTGGACCAGGACCTCGAGGTCGTCGAGGCGCTGTGCGGTGGCGGTGAGCTTCTTCAGCTCGGACTGTCGGTGCGCGAGCGCGCTGGTGACCTGCTGCGCGTGGTCGGTGTCGTCCCAGAGGTCGGGCGCACCGGCCTGCTCGCTGAGCTCGGCGATCTCACGCTCCAGCCGGTCGACGTCGACCACGGAGCGGATGTTCCCGAAGGTCACTCGGAGGGCGTTGACCTGCTCGCTGATGTCCAGTTCGACCATGGTCCCCGATCCTACCGGCCGGGCGTCCGGCTCGACGCCGGACTCAGCGCCCGAGCGAGGGCTCCCGGCGCGCCAGACCCGCCGCACCGGCACGCTCGACGGCGACCGGCAGCGCCCGGAGGAAGGCGTCGACGTCCTGGTCGGTCGAGGTGTGCCCGAGGGTGATCCGGAGTGCACCGCGGGCGTCGTCCTCACCGAGGCCCATCGCGAGCAGCACGTGCGAGGCCTCGGGCACCCCGGCCTGACAGGCCGACCCGGTGGACACGGCGACCCCGGCGGCGTCGAGCAGGAACAGCAGCGAGTCCCCCTCGCAACCCGGGAACGTGAAGTGCGCGTTGTTCGGCAGCCGGTCGACCGGGTCCCCCATCAGCACCGCGGACGGCACCGCGGCCCGGACCCCGTCGACCAACCGGTCCCGCAGGTGCCGGACGTCGGCGTGCGGTGCGGCGGCGGCGACCCCGAAGGCCGCAGCACCCGGGGCGTCCTGCGTGCCGCTCCGCACCTGGCGCTGCTGGCCGCCGCCGTGGATGAGCGGTTCGACGACCGCGCGTCGGCCGAGCACGAGCGCGCCGACCCCGACCGGACCACCGATCTTGTGCGCCGAGACGCTCAGCGCATCGAGCCCGGAGGCGGCGAAGTCCACCGGGACCTGCCCGTAGGCGGCGACCGCGTCGCTGTGCACCGGGACGCCGACCGCGTGCGCGAGCGCCACGATCCGCTCGACGGGCTGCATGGTGCCGACCTCGTTGTTCGCCCACAGGAACGTGACCAGGGCGACGTCGTCGGCGGAGGCGAGTCGGGCCTCCAGTCCGGCCAGGTCGACGCGACCCTGCGCGTCGAGCGGGACGACGTCGACGACGGCGCCCTCGTGGCGCTCCAGCCAGTCGACCGTGTCGACGGTGGCGTGGTGCTCCCCCGCCGGCACCACGATGCGGGGGCGCCGACGGTCGCGCTGCCGCGCCCAGAACAGCCCCTTCACCGCGAGGTTGATGCTCTCGGTCCCGCCCGAGGTGAAGACGACCTCCACCGGGTCGGCGCCGAGCGACGCGGCGACACGGGCACGACCGTCCTCGAGCAGCATCCGCGCGTGCTGGCCGGCACTGTGGATCGACGACGGGTTGCCGACCGTCGCCATCGCGTCGGTGAACGCGGCGAGCGCCGCGGGCAGGATCGGCGTCGTCGCGGCGTGGTCGAGGTAGACGGGCACGGGGTACCCCTTTCTGGAGCGTTTTCAGGATACCCGGTCGGCCTCGTACCCTGGGGGCGTGTACGAGACCGCGACCGAGACCACGCCCGGCTTCCGGGTCGACGACGGCGACCCCCGGATGACGGTGCGGTCCGCCTCGGCGACCGCGGTGACGGTGGTCGTCGACGGCCGGGGCGCCTTCCCCCTGGCACGCCGGGGCGACACCGACGAGTGGAGCGCCAGCACGCCCGGCGTGCGGGTCGGGGACACGTACCACCTGCTCGTGGACGGACCGTCGGGACCACGGCACGATTTCGACCCGACGCGCCCGCTCCTCGACCCGTACGCACGCGGGATCGTCGCGACCGGCGCCGAAGCCGAGGCCGGCGCCGACGGCACCCGCTGGACCAGCGTCGTCGTCGACGGCGACTTCGACTGGGGCGGCGTCACGAAGCCCGTCGTCCCCCTCGACCGGGCCGTCGTCTACGAGGCGAACGTCCGGACCTTCACGAGCGCGAACCCGGCGGTCCCCGAGGAGCTCCGTGGCACGTACGCCGGCATCGCGCACGAGAGCACCATCGCCCACCTGCAGCGCATCGGCGTGACGACGCTGGAGCTGCTGCCCGTGCAGGCGTTCGACACCGAGCGCTGGCTGCGCGAGGCCGGGCGTGAGAACGCGTGGGGCTACAACACGCTCGGCTTCTTCGCCCCGCACGCGGGCCACGCCTCCGCCGGTGCCCGGGCCGCCGGTGCCGACGGGGTGCTCCGCGAGTTCAAGGGCATGGTCCGGCTGCTGCACGAGGCGGGGATCCAGGTGGTCCTCGACGTCGTCTACAACCACACCGCGGAAGAGGGTCTCGGCGGCCCCACGACCTCGCTCCGCGGGATCGACGCCGCCGGCCGCTACCGCTGGTCGGACACCGACACCTACTACGACACGACGGGCTGCGGCAACACCGTCGACACCTCGGTGACGGCGACCGCCGACCTGGTCCTCGACAGCCTGCGCTACTGGGCGCGCGAGGTCCAGGTCGACGGCTTCCGCTTCGACCTGATGGCGTCGCTGGCCCGCGACGCCGACCACGTGTTCGACCCCGAGCACCCGCTGCTCGAGCGGATCCGGAACCACCCCGACCTGCAGGACACGCTCGTCATCGCGGAACCGTGGGACGTCGGGCCGGACGGGTGGCGTACCGGTTCCTTCGGTGCCCGCACCCTCGAGTGGAACGACGGGTTCCGCGACACGGTGCGGAAGTTCTGGCTCGAGGACGTCGCCGACGAACGACGCCGCGGCGCCCCGGACGCCGGGATCGGGGCGCTCGCCGGAGCCCTCACCGGTTCGCGCCACCTGTTCGGGGCAGAGCGCGGCCCGCTGTCCGGCGTCAACTTCGTGACCGCCCACGACGGCTTCACCCTGCACGACCTGGTGTCCTTCGACGCGAAGCACAACGAGGCGAACGGCGAGGAGAACCGCGACGGCTCGAACGACAACCGCTCGTTCAACCACGGCATCGAGGGCGACACCGCGGACCGGGGCGTCCGTGCGGCGCGCGGGCGCTCGATGCGGAACCTGATGGCGACCGTGCTGCTCTCCGCCGGCGTGCCGATGATCACCGCGGGTGACGAGCGCAGCCGGACCCAGAACGGCAACAACAACGCCTACGTCGTCTCCGACGACCTGACACCGGTGGACTGGTCGGACGACGAGGACGCCGAGTCCATGACCGAGGCGATGGCCGCCCTGACCCGGCTCCGTGCGGCGCACCCGGCACTCCGTCCGTCGCGGTTCGGCGTCCCCGGGCAGACCACGCCCTCGGCGTCGCGGATGACCTGGTACGGCCCGGACGGACAGGCGATGACGGCCGAGGGCTGGGACCAGCCCATCCACCGTGCCCTGCAGTACTTCGTCGAGTCGACGCCGGAGCACGAGCCCTACGACCGCGTGCTGGTGGTCGTGCACGGCAGTGGACGCACCCGCGACCTGACGCTGCCGACGCGCGAGGACGTCTTCGCGTACCGGCTGGCCTGGTCCAGCGAGAAGCACCGCGACCACGACCGGCACCGCACCGCCGGCACCGGGTTCACGGCCTACGGCCCCGGCATCCACGTCTTCGAGGTCGTCTGACGGACGGCCCCGTTCGGCACCGGGTCCGGAGGCGCGACACGCTTCCCGGGGAACACGGACGGCCCAGCCGGGTAGCGTCTGCTCCGTGGCCTCCGTAGACCGACCCCGGCGTCCGAAGATCGGGCGCATCCCGATCACCGAACTCGCCCCGACGACGCCGAACGGCTTCCCGGGCAAGGGCTTCGACGGGGAGGTGATCACGTTCGGTGCGACCGTCTTCCGGGAGGGGCACGGCATCATCGGCGCGGACCTCGTCCTCGTCCGGCCCCTCGGCCAGAAGCCCGAGACGACGCAGGCCGTCGCCCAGCAGACCCCTGCACCCGCGGCGCCTCAGGTCGACGAGCGCACCCTCCGCGTCCCGCTGACGCTCGTCGCCGCGGGCACCGACCGCTACGAAGCGACCGTGCAGGTCGAGGGCACCGGTGTCTGGGAGTGGCACGTCGAGGCGTACTCCGACGACTGGGCGACCTGGGTGCACGGCGCCCGACTGAAGATCGCCGCCGGCGTCGACACCGAGGCGACCCTGCTCGACGGTGCCGCACTGCTCGACCGTCAGGGCTCCGCCGTGGCCACCCGTGCCGCGGCCCGACTGCGGGACACCGACCTCGACGCGGCCGAACGCCTGGCCGCCGTGGACGACCCGCGCGTCGTCGCCGAGATCGCCGAGACACCGATCGACTCGCTGCGCACGAGCTCCGCCCTGCAGCTGCTCGACGTCGAGCGCACCCGCGCCGGCGTCGGCGCCTGGTACGAGTTCTTCCCCCGCAGCGAGGGCGCCAAGCGCAACCCGGACGGCTCGTGGAAGAGCGGCGACTTCCGGACCGCGGCCCGTCGTCTGCCCGCCGTGGCCCGGATGGGCTTCGAGATCGTCTACCTGCCGCCGATCCACCCGATCGGCCGGACCGCCCGCAAGGGCCCGAACAACACGTTGACCGCCGGACCGGACGACCCGGGCAGCCCCTGGGCGATCGGTGGGCCGGAGGGTGGCCACGACGCCATCCACCCGGACCTCGGCACCGAGGACGACTTCCGCGCCTTCGTCGAGACCGCGAAGAACACCGGCATGGAGGTCGCACTCGACTTCGCCCTGCAGTGCTCCCCCGACCACCCCTGGGTCACCGAGCACCCGGAGTGGTTCACGGTCCGCGCCGACGGCTCCATCGCCACGGCCGAGAACCCGCCGAAGCGGTACCAGGACATCTACCCGATCCAGTTCGACACCGACCCCGAGGGGCTGGTCGCCGAGGTGCTCCGGGTCCTGCGCCACTGGATCACGTTCGGCGTCAAGGTGTTCCGCGTCGACAACCCGCACACCAAGCCGCTGTGGTTCTGGGAGCGCGTGATCCGTGAGGTCCGCGACGAGCACCCGGACGTCGTGTTCCTCGCCGAGGCGTTCACCCGCCCGGCGATGATGCGCGCCCTGGCCGAGACCGGGTTCCAGCAGTCGTACTCGTACTTCACCTGGCGGAACACGAAGGAGGAGATCGAGACGTACTTCGACGAGCTCTCCCACGAGACGAGCGCCTACCTGCGCCCGAACCTCTTCGTGAACACGCCGGACATCCTCACCGAGTTCCTGCAGTACGGCGGCCGTGCCGGCTACAAGGTGCGCGCCGCCCTCGCCGCGACCGGCGCCCCGACGTGGGGCATGTACGCCGGGTACGAGCTCTTCGAGGACGTCGCCCGC
Organism: Curtobacterium sp. MCPF17_047; assembly: GCF_003234045.1. Lineage (NCBI taxonomy): Bacteria > Bacillati > Actinomycetota > Actinomycetes > Micrococcales > Microbacteriaceae > Curtobacterium > Curtobacterium sp. MCPF17_047. The sequence continues at coordinate 355,023 of NZ_QKSF01000002.1, forward strand.
CCGGGCTCCGAGGAGAACATCGACAACGAGAAGTACGAGTACAAGCCCCGTGACTTCGCGCTCGCCGAGGCGGAGGGCGCGAGCCTCGCCCCCTACGTGACGATGCTCAACCGTCTGCGGTCGGCGCACCCTGCGCTCCGGCAGCTGCGGAACACCACCGTGCACAGCGCTGAGGACGACGCCATCGTCGTGTACTCCAAGCACCTGCCCGGACGGTTCACCCGGTCCGGTCGGGACGACACCGTGATCGTCGTGGCGAACGTCGACCCGCACTCCGCTCGTGAGACGACCGTGCACCTCGACCTCACCGCCCTCGGGCTCGAGCCCGGCACCGAGTTCGACGTCCGCGACGTCGTGACCGGTGCCCGCTGGACCTGGGGCTCCTCGAACTACGTGCGCCTGGATGCCTTCCAGGAGCCCGTGCACCTGCTCGTCGTGGAAGGACCGCACCGATGACCGATCCCAACAGCACCGGGCAGAACAGCGCACCGCAGGACGGCGCACCACAGCCGCCCCGTGGACCGGGCCTGCCGCCGGTCCCGCCGCCACCGCCCGCGATCCCCCGTCAGGTGGTCCGCACCGAGCCGAACACCTCGGCACCGGGTGAGGACCTCCCGGGCGTTCCGGCCGCCGCACCCGAGTCACCCTCCCGGGACGTGCCGGAATCGGCGACCCTCGCCGGCGGACTGACGACGGACGCACCGGACGAGACGGAGGCGCCCACCGCCTCCCGGACGGAGGGCGCGCGCGCCACGTCCCCCAGCACCACCGCCGCCACGACGGAGCCGGTCCCCGGTCCCGTCGACGAGTGGATCCGCCAGCAGGTCGCCGAGGGCCGGTGGTCCCAGCCGCACGACGTGCTCGGTCCGCACCCGGTCGACGGCGGCACGAGCGTCCGGGTGGTCCGCCACCTGGCGACCGCGGTCCGCATCGTCCGACCGGACGGCGACGACGTCGAACTCCGTCACGAGGGTGAAGGCGTCTGGGCCGGCGCGACCCGCGGCGAGCTCGGCCGGTACCGCGTCGAGGCCGACTACGAGGGCGACGAGACCTGGACCACCGACGACGCGTACCGGTTCCCGCCGACGCTCGGCGAGCTCGACCTGCACCTGTTCGGCGAGGGCCGCGACGAGCAGCTCTGGCACCACCTCGGTGCGCACGTCCAGACCGTGGACGGCGTCGACGGCGTGGCGTTCGCCGTGTGGGCTCCGCGTGCCACCGCGGTCCGCGTGATCGGCGACTTCGAGGGCTGGGAAGGCCGCACCACCGCGATGCGCCGTCTCAACGACCTCGGCGTCTGGGAGCTGTTCTGGCCGGGTGCCCTCGAGGGGCAGCGCTACAAGTTCCAGATCCTCACCGACAGCGGTTGGGTGGAGCGGGCCGACCCGTTCGCCCGCCGTACCGAGGTGCCGCCGCTCACCGCGTCCGTGATCACGAGCGCACACCACACCTGGTCGGAGGGCGACCAGCAGTGGATGGCCGCGCGTGCCACCGCGACCACCCACGACGCGCCGATGAGCGTCTACGAGGTGCACCTCGGCTCGTGGCGTCCGGGTCTCAGCTACCGCGAGGTGGCCGACGACCTCATCGGGCACCTGCAGTACACCGGCTTCACCCACGTCCAGTTCCTGCCGCTCGCCGAGCACCCGTTCGGTGGGTCCTGGGGCTACCAGGTCACCGGCTACTACTCGCCGACGGCACGGTTCGGCTCCCCCGACGACCTGCGGTACCTCATCGACCGACTGCACTCGGCGGGCATCGGCGTGATCATGGACTGGGTCCCCGGCCACTTCCCGAAGGACGAGTGGGCGCTGGCGAAGTTCGACGGCTACGCACTGTTCGAACACCCGGACCCCCGCCGCGGCGAGCAGCTCGACTGGGGCACCTACGTGTTCGACTTCGGGCAGCCGCAGGTGCGCAACTTCCTCGTCGCCAACGCGCTGTACTGGCTCGAGGAGTTCCACATCGACGGCCTCCGGGTCGACGCGGTGGCCTCGATGCTCTACCTCGACTACTCCCGCACCGAGTGGCTGCCGAACGTCCACGGTGGCCGCGAGAACCTCGAGGCGATCTCGCTCCTGCAGGAGACGAACGCGACCGCCTACAAGCGCTACCCCGGCATCGTGATGATCGCCGAGGAATCGACCTCGTGGCCTGGCGTCACCCGGCCGACGAGCGCCGGCGGGCTCGGCTTCGGGCAGAAGTGGAACATGGGCTGGATGCACGACACGCTGCAGTACGTCGAGCGTGACCCGGCCTTCCGCTCGTACCACCACGACGAGATCACGTTCTCGTTCGTCTACGCGTTCAGCGAGCAGTTCACCCTGCCGATCAGCCACGACGAGGTCGTGCACGGCAAGGGCTCGCTCTACGGCAAGATGCCCGGCGACGAGTGGCAGAAGCTCGCCAACGTGCGCGCCTACCTGGCGTTCATGTGGGCGCACCCCGGCAAGCAGCTGCTCTTCATGGGCCAGGAGTTCGCGCAGCCCTCGGAGTGGAGCGAGGCGAACGGCCTCGACTGGTGGCTCCTCGACGACCCGGGCCACCGCGGCGTGCAGGACCTGGTCGCCGAGCTGAACCGCGTCTACAAGGAGAACCCGGCGCTCTGGACGTTCGACGCCAGCGCGGAGGGCTTCGAGTGGCTCGAGAGCGGTGACGCGCCGCACTCGACGCTCGGGTTCCTCCGCAAGGCGGGCGACGAGAAGCTGGCGGTCTTCGTCAACTTCTCCGGCGTCCCCGTCGAGCACCGCTTCGGGCTGCCGACGGCGGGCACCTGGAACGAGGTGCTCAACACCGATGCGTCGGCGTACGGCGGTTCTGGTGTCGGCAACCTCGGCTCGGTCGAGGCCGAGGACGTCCCGTGGGCGGGCCGCCCCGCCTCCGCGAACCTCGTCGTGCCCCCGCTCGGCGCGGTCTGGCTGCGCTTGGCCGAGTAGCACCCTCGCGGAACGCAACCTCGGCGTCGACTCGCAACGGTCTTCCGTTGCGGGACGGCGCCGAGGTTGCGTTTTGCGAGGGTAGACGGACGGGAGGCCCGGTACCAGCTGGTACCGGGCCTCCCGTCCGTCCTGTGTCGCGTCCCGCGCCGCGGCTCAGTAGAGCGCGTTGGCGAGTCGCCGTCGCGCCGCGACGACGCGCGGGTCCTCGGCACCGATCAGCTCGAAGTACTCGACCAGCCGCACGCGGAGCGCCTCACGGTCCTCACCGAAGACCGTCGGGACGAGGTCGAGGAGACGTCCGAAGGCGTCCTCGACGTGCCCGCCGCTGATGTCGAGGTCGGCGACCGCGAGCTGGGCCGCCACGTCCGACGGACCGGCACCGGCTGCTGCCCGGATCTCGTCCGCGGTCCTGCCGGCGAGACGGTCGAGCAGCGAGACCTGCGCCAGACCGGCGACGGCCATCTGGTCGTGCGGATCCTGCAGGATCGCGGTGCGGTACTCGCTGATCGCGGTGGCGTAGTCGCCGGCCTCGATCGCGTCGTACGCAGCCTGGTGGTGCGGCGGCAGCGGCTCCGGTTCCGGTTCGCCCTGCTCGGCGTCGTCGGCCTCGATCGCTCCGTCGACCTGGACGCGACCGGCGATGCCGTTCTGCTCCGCCGCCTGCAGGACCTGCTCGAACACGTCGCGGACCTCAACCTCGGGCAGTGCGCCGACGAAGAGCCCGAGCGGGCGGCCACCGATCACCGCGGCGACCGTCGGGATCGACTGCGCCTGGAACGCCTGCACGAGCTGCGGGTTGGTGTCCGCGTCCACCTTGGCGAGGACGATGCGACCCGCGTACTCCTCGGTCAGTCGCTCGAGGACCGGCGAGAGCTGCTTGCACGGGCCGCACCACTCGGCCCAGATGTCGACGATGACCGGGACGACGGTGGAGAGCTGGACGATGTCCTGGAAGCTCTGATCCGTGACGTCCATCACGAGGGACGGGACGCTCAGCACGCCGTCACCAGTGGCGCCGGCTGCCGGAGCACCGGCGGCAGGCCCGCTCGGGGCTGCCGCCGCCGGGACACCGGGGCCCTGCGGCGGACGCTGCGCCCGGTCGACGAGGGACGAGAGGTCGACCGCTCCACGCAAGCTGGACGGGGTCGGGGGGACGTTGGTCATTGCACCTCACTCGCTGCGATCAGGCCCTGAGTGAACCCGAGGAGTTCTATCTTGTCGTCCGAGCCCACGGGGGGCACGGAGAAGAGCAACTGGACGCCGTACGTGGCCGTCACACCGTTGGTGCTGGAGTCCACACCCGACAGCGCCTTGACCGCACCCTCGGGGTTGACCTCGGCACCGTCTGCCGTCGGGGTGACCTTCTCGACCTCGTTGAGGTCGACGGACACGAGCGCACCGGCGGTGTTCGTCGCGAGGGCCAGGGCGGTGTCCTCGGGCACCTCGGACGAGTACTCGATCTTCGCGGTGTCCGGCAGCCCCTTCGCCTTCTCGTCCTTGTAGGACTTGCCGATGCGCGATCGCAGGTCGTCCCCGTCGCTGGCGAACAGGTCGGCGGACTCGCTCTCGGTGTCCTTCGAGAGGATGTCGCCGTACGCCGCGGCGACGGCGTTCGGGGCCAGCGCCAGGAGCTTGGTGTCCGGAGCGAGCTGGGCGGCACCGACGGAGGTCGGCGCGAGCGACGGCAACTGTGCATCGGCCTCGAGCGAGACGGCGTACTCGACCTTGTAGTCGGAACGGGCGTCCTGCTGCACGAGGGTCAGCGCCTGCGGGGCCGTCTTCTTGTCGGTGCAGTCCGCGGCGACCACGGCGAACACGGTGCGCGGCCAGGTGTCGGTCTGCTGCGGCAGCGCGACGCACACGTCGTCGGCGTCAACGGCGGGCAGGGCCTGCGCCTTGTCGTCGCTGTCGCGGATGGTGTAGTTCGCCTTGCGGATCTCGAGCGCCGGACCGGTGAAGCGGGTGGCGGCGAGGTCCGCGTCCTTGTCGGCGTCGGCCTTCTCGGCGACCTCGGCCACGCGGGACACGATGCGGCCGATCTGCTGCTTCGTCGCGGCGGTCGAGGTGTCCGCGGCAGCGGCACCGGTCGCCGTGGCGGTCGGGGTCGGGGTGACGTCCGCGCCACCGCCGGTCGGCCAGTACTCCGAGGAGCAGCCGCTCAACACGAGTGCACCGGCGACGAGCACCGGCACGGCGATGATCGCGCGGCGACCACGTCGGCTGCGGGCCGGCACCTGGGCTCCGGCCGCGGCGGCGCGACGGGAGGCACGCACGCGCGGCGGGCGCCCGCCCCCGCTCCGACGACGCGGACCACGGGATCGGCGCTGGTGCAGGAAGGCCCAGACGAGCAGCACCAGGCCGCCGAGCACGAAGACACCACCGGCGGTCAGCAGCGGACCCACGGAGGGCGTCGCGGTGTCGCGCGGCCACGTCACGGAGATGTCCGAGGGTGCGGCGTCCGAGCCGTCGCCCATCACCACGAGCGACACGTCGGCCGGCAGTCGGACGGTGAACTGACGGGCATCGTCGTACTCCTGGTACCAGAGGTCGCTGCCCTTCGGATCGGGCAGGTCGGAGCCGGATCCGGTGGTGCGGGACTGCAGGGAGGCGTCGTCGGCGTCGTAGCGGAGGGTCGTGTGTTCGGCGTCACCGATCCAGGCGTCGACGTCCGACGTCTTGCCGTAGGCGGCGAACACCTTGCCGGAGCCCGAGACGTTCACGCGCTGGTAGCCGGGGTTCGCGTTCAGGACGCTGCCGGGCAGCACGGTGACGGGAGCGGCGTTCGTCCCGCTCGTCGCGGCGACGATCGAGGTGGGTGGCGCGAACACGGTCCGCTGCCCGACTCCCAGGCCGACGAGGAGCACCCCGATGACGAAGCTGACGATCGCCAGGACGAATCGCACGGATCTCTCTCCCTCCGCGCCGGGGTGGGTGGATCGGCGCAGGACAACGGCCCAGGGTACCCAGGACAGCTGGGAGGCGCATCCCCGGGTCCACCGCAGGCCTCAGGAGCCGTCGCGGACGCACCACTACAATCGGGGTCCGGACTGCACGGGGTGGTCCGTGACGACCACAGGGAGCGACACGTGGCGAACGACGAGGCAGAGTTCGGGACCGAGCTGCGGGGCTACCGCAAGGACGAGGTCGAACGGGCTCTGAACGACCTCCGCCGCGAACTGATCAAGTCGAACACCGACCGGGCCGAGGCGGCGAAGGAGATCCGTCTCCTGCAGTCCCGCGTCTCGGACCTGCAGGGCGAGCTCGACGAGGCCGGTACCCCGACCTACAGCGGCCTCGGCACCCGGCTGGAGTCCACCCTCCGCGTCGCCGAGGAGCAGTCCACCCGGCTGATCAGCCAGGCCGACATCGACGCCCAGCGGCTCCGCGCCACCAGTCGTACCGAGGCCGAGCGCACCCTCCGCGAAGCCCGCGACGAAGCCCAGGTCACGCTCGAGGACGCCCGCACCCGGGCGACCAACGAGCTCTCCCGCGCCCGCGCCGAGTCGGCCGACACCGTCGAGCGCGCCCGCTCCGAAGCCGGCATCCTCGTGCAGGACGCCCGCAACGAAGCCGCCGCCGTCCGTGGAGCCGCCGTCACCGAGGCCGCCGAGGTCCGCTCGGTCGCCATCCGCGAGACCAACGCCCTCCGCGCCCAGGTCGAGCACGAGGTCGCCGAACTGCGCGAGGTCGCCCAGCGCGAGTCCGCCGACGCCCGTCGTGCCGCCGCCGACCTCGACCGCGAGACCGAGCACCGCCGCAGCGTCTTCGAGGCCGACCAGGCTCGTCGCCTCGAGGACCTCGACCGCGAGGAGGGCACCCGCCGTGAGCAGCTGGAACGCACGCTGACCGAAGCCCGCACCGCGTGGGAGCGCGAGCACGGTGAGGCGCGCCGAGCCCTCGAACTCGAACTCGAGACCGCTCGCGCCGAACTGACCGCGGAGGTCGACCAGCGCCGGGCCGGACTCGCCGCCGAGATCGACGACCGGCGGAGTGCCCTCGACGAGGAGTTGGCTGCCGCCCGTGCCGAGTGGGACCGCGAACTCGCCGTCGCTCGGACCGACCTCGAGCAGGAGATCGCCGCCGCGCGTGCCCAGCTCCGGGTCGACTCCGAGCAGACCGCGGCCGAGAACGCCCGCCGGGTGCAGGAGACCACTGATCGGATCGAGCGCGAGACCGCCGAGCACGTCGCCCGCATCGAACGTGAGCGCGACGCCGCCGCCGCCGAGGCCGAGCGCGCCGCCCGGGAACACGAGAACGAACTCGCCGCCCGTCGGGAACGCGAGCACGCCGAGGTCGACACCGAGATCGCCGACCGTCGGACGGCCGAACTCGACGACCTGTTGGCCGAGCGCACCGCCCTCCGCCAGGAGATCGACACGGCCCGTGCCGGTCTCGCCCGGGAACGCGACGAGGTGCGTGCCGAGATCGCCCGCGAACGTGACGACGCCCGCGCGGCCCTCGAGACCGAACTCGCCGCCCGCCGCGACGACGCCGAGCAGGAGTACCTCGACCGGCACCGCGCCACGGTCACCGAGACGCAGAAGTACCTGGACGAGGCGAACCTCCAGCTCGCCGAGGCCACCCGCCGCGCCACCACGGCACGGGAGACCGCCGACCGCCTCGAGCGGGAAGCCGCGGACCTCGCTCGCCAGCAGGAGACCGCGGCGCAGGAGCACGCCGCCGACCTGGTGCGTGAGGCACAGGAGCGTGCGCACCGCCTCGTCGCGGACGCCGAGGACCGGACCGCCGAGCTCCTGGCCGATGCGGAGGACCGGCTCGGAGCGATCCGGACCGAGCGGGAAGCCGTGGCGGGGTACCTGGAGAACCTCCGGGGCGTCCTGAGCCACGCAGCCGGCGTCATCGACGAGCAGGCGCCGGCGCAGGGCGACCGGGCGGACTCCGACGAGCAGGACGACACGGATCGCTGACGACGCCGTCCGCGGCGCCGGCCCCGTCCTCTGACGGGGCCGGGCTACTGACGGGGCCGGGCTAGGGGCGCTGGTCGTCCGCGGGCCAGTGGGTCGGCAGCGGAGCGCTGCCCGGGACGACGAGATCGGCGATCGCGTCGAGGACGGTCCGCACGTACTTCTCCCCCACCCACAGGTGCTTCGCCCCCGCAACGGGAACGACCCGGACCGTCGGGGCGATGGCGAACCGTCGGGCTGCCTCGTCGGGCTGCAGGAAGTCGTCGTGCTCCGGGACGAGGGCGACCACCGGCACCTCGACCGCGGCCCAACGCGCGAGTTCCTCGTCAGAGGTGCGGTGCAGTGGCGGCGACAGCAGGACCACACCGGCGACGTGCCCGGCCTCGACGTGCTCGAGGGCGTGCTTGAGGACGACCTCGGTGCCGAACGACCAGCCGACCAACCACGGCGTCGGCAGCCTCCGCTCGACGACGTCGTGCACGGCAGCACGGAGGTCGAACCCCTCGGACACGCCGTCGCCGAAGACACCCTCCGAGGTACCGCGGGGCGAGGTCACCGATCGGAAGTTGAAGCGCAGGACCGCGATGTCGGCCAGCGCGGGCAGACGTGCGGCGGCCTTCTTCAGGACGTGCGAATCCATGAAGCCCTGCGCAGTCGGCAGCGGGTGCAGGGCGACGACGGTTCCCCGCGCGGGCCGGTCGAGCGGTTCCGCCAACTCGCCGACGAGGGTCAGGTGGTCATCGGTGACCAGCTCGATGTCGGTACGAGAAGCGGGCAGGACCGTGCCCGACCGGATCTCGGCGCCGTCTGCGGCGGGTGCGGGCTCGGACGTCATGCGATGCTCCAGCAGTGGTGGTGCCAGTGACGTCGGGCTGCCAGGTCGGCTGCGTCGCCGAGGACGCCGTCCGCACGCCAGACCACGACGTGTGCGACGCCGGGCTCGATCGTCAGGCCACAGCCCGGGCAGACGTACTCCTTCTGCGCGGACGCTGCCGAGATCGGCTGGACCGACCACTCGCGACCACGCCGGTGCTCGGTGCGCCGCCAGCCGTTGAGCATGCGGTCGAAGCCGGAGTCCTCCGGCTCGACGTCATGACCACGACCGCGTGGGCCCCGCGGCCGGTTGCTCCGCGGCACCCCGATCGCCGATCAGTACCAGTTGTACGAGACGCTGTGCGCCCAGGCGCCACAGGGAGTGCCGTAGACACCGGTGATGTAGTTGAGACCCCAGGTGATCTGCGTGGCCGGGTTGGTCTGCCAGTCGGCACCGGCGGATGCCATCTTGCTGCCCGGCAGCGACTGCGGGATGCCGTACGCGCCACTCGGGTTGTAGGCGTTGACCCGCCAGCCGGACTCCTTGTTCCACAGGGAGACGAGGCAGCTGTACTGGTCGTTGCCCCAGCCGCGAGCGGCGACCATCTGCTGGCCGATGGCCTGGGCGCTGCCCGGGTCCGGCGTGGCGACGGGCACGACCGGCGTGCTGGCAACCGGCTGCTGAGCGGACGTCGACGTCGTCGCCGCGTCGGTGTCGGTCGCGTCGGCGTCCGGCGTCGCGGTGGGGGTCGGCGTCGGCACCGGCTTCGGCGCTGGCTTGGTGACGTCGAAGCCGTCACGCCCTGCGTCGAAGTCGCCGTACGTGCCGTGCGCCGAGAACTGCTGCGGCACCGAGATCGGCGCCGGCGCCAGCACGGGTGCGGCCGACGCGGCGTCCGTCTGCATCGGGTTGAAGAGCGACCCGCCGACGAAGGCTGACACCGCGAAGAAGGAGAGCACGGGGATCGTCGAGCGCTGCCAGACGAAGCCCCCGAAGGACCGCGGCGCCGGCGGCTTGACCGGGGCGACTGCGCGGCTGCGTGCACGACGCACGGCACGCGGTGCGGTCAGGGTCGACGCGACGGCGGCACGAGCCGCGGAGGCGTCCGAGACACGGTTCGCGGCGACGGACACGGGCGCGATGACGGGAGCGACGTGCTGCTGCGCCTGCGGTGCGGTCACCGGACGGGCGACCGAGGTCTCCGTCGTGCGGATTCGGTTCTTCGCCGCTCGGCGCTCACTGACGATCGCGAGATCGTCCGGTGCGCGGGTTCCGCGGTCGGATCGGTTGTCTGCCGTGTGCCTGCCCATGAGTCTGACCAGGATAACGGAACGATCACGGAAAGCGAAGCACCTGACCCAGGTGAGTCGGTTCGGTCCGTCCGGGAGGCCCGGTGCAGGTCCTCGTTCCGGCCTCAGCGGACGGCGAGCATGACCTCGATGACGGCGTCGAGCAGTGCGTCGACCTGCGCTTCGCGGTACCCGCCGTGCTTCGGACGGAACACGACGGATCGCACCTCGGTCAGGCTCAGCGGCTTGCCGTCCTTGAAGTACCCGTGCAGCCGACGGGAGAACGCGTCGACGTCCTTCGGGTGGTACCCGGTCGTCAGGAAGCTGACCCGCTGGAACCGCTGCGCGTCGGGACGTCCCAGTCGCGCGACGACGTCCGAGGCCTTCCCCCGTGCCTCCGCGTACCAGGCCTTCTGGCCGACGTCCGCGATCTCGCGCTCGCGCTCACGGGCGGCGAACGCGTCCTCCAGTCGCTCGAGCGCAGCGTCGACGTGGACGGTCGAGTAGCCGCCCTTCTTCATCGAGAAGGCGGTCGCACGGATCTTGGCGGCCTCGATCCCCGGGGCACTGTCATTCGCGGTGTACGCGCGACGAGCGTCTTCGAGGAAGTGGTCGACCTCGTCGGAGTCGTAGCCGAGGACCGAGCGGGGGGCAGTCGGGAACGTCGAAGGCACGGCGCCATTGTGCCAGGCTCCGACCGGTGCGCCACCTGGACGCGCGGACCCGTCCGGTCAGGAGGATCGACGGAGCGAGCGGACCGTCAGTGGTTGACGACGAGGTACATCAGGTACGCGATGGCCGCGGACGGCAGGATGCTGTCGATCCGGTCCAGCAGTCCCCCGTGGCCGGGCAGGAACGACGAGATGTCCTTGATGCCCAGGTCTCGCTTGATCATCGACTCGGTGAGGTCGCCGAGGGTGGCGGACCCGGAGATGAGCACCCCGAGGATGATGCCGGTCCACCAGGGCAGACCGAGCATGAGCCAGGCGACCAGGATGCCGACGATGATGCTCGCGCCGACCGAGCCGCCGAAGCCCTCCCAGGTCTTCTTCGGGCTGATCCGCGGAGCCATCGGGTGCTTGCCGAGGTTGATGCCGGTGGCGTAGGCCCCGGTGTCCACGGCGACGACCACGAGGATGAACCCGACGACCCAGAGCTGCCCCTGTTCCTGCGCGGACAGCAGCACCACGCAGGCACCGAGCAGGGTCACGTACGCCTGGACGAACAGGCCGTTCGTCAGGTCCCGCGCCACGCTCGCCGCCGGCGGCTTCGTGCGCGACACCGCGACCTCGACGAGACGCCAGAGCGAGATGAACACCACACCGCCGAGCAGCGTGAACAGCGCCCAGATCTGCCCGCCCAGGAATGCCGCCGGCACCGTGGCGATCGCGACCGCGATGCTCGGGATCCGGGGGACGTCACGACCGGCGAACCGCATCGCGCTCGCCAGTTCGTAGACGCCGAGCCCGAGCAGGAACGCGGCCACGACCATGAACGACGGGGTGTACAGCAGCAGCGACCCGAGCATGACCACCGCGAACGCCAGGGCGATCGCGATGGCTGCCGGCAGGTTCCGCCCGGTCCGTGCTGTCAGTGCCTCGTTCCGCGCACCGAACTCCGCTCGGCGCTGACGGATCTGCGCCTCGAAGTCGTTCCGGGCCGCCCTCGCCCGCGCGTCGAAGTCCTGTCGGAACCCCGATGTGCGGCGGTCATCAGATGTGGGGCGGTCGTCGCCCTGGTCGGGACGGCGCATCAGACCTCGAGGAGTTCGGCTTCCTTCTTCTTCAGCGCCTCGTCGATCTGGTCGACGTGCTTCTTCGTCAGGACGTCGAGCTCCTTGTCGCTGCGGGCGATGTCGTCGTCGGACACCTCGCCCTTCAGCGCGTCGAGGTCGTCCTTCGCCTTGCGGCGGATGTTGCGCAGGACGACCTTGTGGTCCTCACCCTTGCTCTTGACGATCTTCACGAACTCCTTACGGCGCTCGGCCGAGAGCTCGGGGATCGTCACGCGGACGATCTCGCCGTCGTTGGTCGGACTCGCACCGAGGTTCGGGAAGGTCGCGATGGCACGCTCGATCTCCTTGAGCGCCGTCTTGTCGTACGGCGTCACGATGAGCGTGCGGGCTTCCGGCGTCTGCAAGGACGCGAGCTGCGCGAGGGGGGTCGGGGACCCGTAGTACTCGACCGGGATCTTCTGGAAGAGCGCGGCGTTGATGCGTCCGGTGCGCACGGTGCCGAAGTCGTCCTTCGCCACCTCGACGGCCTTCGCCATCTTCTCGGTCGCATCGGTCATGACGTCACTGATCACGGTGGTTCTCCTTCGGTACGGGTCGAGTCTAGTCAGTCGGCGGCGGTGCGCCGGTCAGTTGCTGACGACGGTGCCGATGCGCTCGCCCTGGATCGCGGCGCGGACGTTGCCCTCGCCCTCCATGCCGAAGACGTGCATCGGCATGCCGTTGTCCATGCAGAGCGAGAACGCCGTCGCGTCCACGACCTTGAGGCCCTTGAGCAGCGCGTCCTGGTAGGTCACGTGGTGCAACTTCTCGGCGGTCGGGTCCTTCTTGGGGTCCGCGGAGTACACGCCGTCGACGCCGTTCTTGGCCACGAGCACCTCGTCGGCACCGATCTCGAGCGCGCGCTGCGCCGCGACGGTGTCGGTCGAGAAGTACGGCAGGCCCGCGCCCGCACCGAAGATGACGACACGGCCCTTCTCGAGGTGGCGCTCGGCACGCCGCGGGATGTACTGCTCGGCGACCTGGGTCATGCTGATCGCCGACTGCACGCGCGTGGCGGCACCTGCCTGCTCGAGGAAGTCCTGCAGCGCAAGGGCGTTCATGACGGTGCCGAGCATCCCCATGTAGTCGGCGCGACCGCGGTCCATGCCGCGCTGCGACAGCTCGGCGCCGCGGAAGAAGTTGCCACCGCCGACGACGATCGCGACCTCGACCTCTCGGGCGGCGCTGGCGATCTGCTTCGCGATGGTGCTGATGACGTCAGGGTTGACGCCCAGGGATCCGGCGCCGAACGCCTCTCCCGACAACTTCAGCAGGACTCGTCGGCGTCCGGTCTTCTCGTCGGTCATGTCGGGGCACCCTTCGTCGTGGTCTCGTGGAAATGTACTCGGTGCGCGGGGGCGCACGACAACGGGGCCAGGAACCGGTTGGTTCCTGGCCCCGTCATGGGTTCGTTACGCGCCGACCTTGACGCGGGCGAAGCCCTGGATCGTGATGCCGGCGTTCTCGGCGGCCTTCGCGACGGAGATCTTGTTGTCCTTCGCGTAGTCCTGGTCGAGGAGCGAGATGCCCTTGATGAAGGCGTTGACGCGGCCCTCGACGATCTTCGGGAGCGCAGCCTCGGGCTTGCCCTCTTCGCGCGTGATCGCCTCGACGGTCGCGCGCTCCTTCTCGATGGCCTCGGTCGGGACCTCGGCGCGCGTCAGGTACGACGGGTTCGCGAACGCGACGTGCTGCGCGATCGAACGCGCCTCGGCGGCGTTGTCACCCTCGTACGCGACGACGACGGCGATCTGCGGCGGCAGGTCCTGGCTCGTCTTGTGCAGGTAGATCTCGAAGGCCGAGCCCTCGACACGGCGGACCGTGCGGACCTCGAGCTTCTCGCCGAGCGCGGCGGCGTTCTCGTTGACGACCTCGAGCACCGTCTTGCCGTCGAGCGGCGCAGCGTTCGCGGAGGCGACGTCGGTGGCCCCGGCAGCGGCGACCGCTCCGAGCACCTTGTCGGCCAGGGTCGTGAACTTCTCGTTCTTGGCGACGAAGTCGGTCTCGCTGGCGAGCTCGACGACGGTGGCGGCACCGTTGTCGGCCGATGCCACGACGACACCTTCCGAGGTCGCACGGTCGTCGCGCTTGGCGACGGCCTTCGCGCCCTTGATGCGGAGCAGTTCGACGGCCTTGTCGTAGTCGCCGTCAGCCTCGACGAGGGCGTTCTTGGCGTCCATCATGCCGGCGCCGAGGTCCTCGCGGAGCTTCTTCACGTCAGCAGCGGTGAAGTTTGCCATTGCCTGGAGTCCTTTCTGGACTGTGCGTGTGTGGAGAGTGGGGAGCGGAGCAGGGGCGCCGGACCGGTCACGGTCCGGCGCCCCGGGTGCTCACTCGGCGGGAGTGGTCTCCGCAGCGGCGGCGGCCTCGGCCGTCGGCTCGGCGTTCTTGTCGGCGTCGGCGATCGGCTCGCCGATCTCCTTCGCGGCGACCTGCGCGTCGGCGTTGTTCTCCTCGACGGTGGCGCCCTCCGGAGCGGCGTCGGCGGCCGGGGTCGCGCTGTCGCCACCGAGGAGCTCCTGCTCCCACTCGGCGAGCGGCTCGGTGGCCTCGTCGTCGTTGCCACCGTTGTGACGGGTCTTCAGGCCCTCGGCCGCGGCGTCGGCGACGATGCGGGTCAGGAGGCCCACGGAGCGGATCGCGTCGTCGTTGCCCGGGATCGGGTACGTGATCTCGTCCGGGTCGCAGTTGGTGTCGAGGATGCCGATGATCGGGATCCCGAGCTTCTGCGCCTCGTCGACAGCGAGGTGCTCCTTCTTGGTGTCGACGATCCAGAGCGCGCTCGGGGTCCGCGTGAGGTTGCGGATACCACCGAGGGTCTTGTGGAGCTTGTCCAGCTCGCGCTTCTTGATGAGGAGCTCCTTCTTGGTGAAGCCCTTCGTCGTGTCGTCGAAGTCGATCTCCTCGAGCTCCTTCATGCGTGCGAGGCGCTTGGAGACCGTCTGGAAGTTCGTGAGCAGACCGCCGAGCCAACGCTGGTTGACGTACGGCTGGCCGACGCGGGTCGCCTGCTCGGCGATGGAGCCCTGCGCCTGCTTCTTGGTGCCCACGAAGAGGATCGTGCCACCGTGCGAGACCGTCTCCTTGACGAAGTCGTACGCGCGGTCGATGAAGGCCAGCGACTGCTGCAGGTCGATGATGTGGATGCCGGAGCGCTCAGCGAGGATGAATCGCTTCACCTTCGGGTTCCACCGACGGGTCTGGTGTCCGAAGTGGACGCCGCTGTCGAGCAGCTGGCGGATGGTGACGACGGCCATGTGCCGTCCTCCTTCTGTCTTCTCGGCGCACGGCATGACCGTGCACCTGGTGCGGTTGTGTCGACCACGACCGGAGGTCATGGTCCCTGGTGCCCGGACACACAGCCGCCCGCTCGCGAGAGCGGGACCGATGACCGTGTGTGCTGCGTGGACACGCGAAGTCAGCGCGCTCGGCGCGCTGCTGGGGAAATGCTAACAGAAGGGAGGCCCGGATCACGCGAGCCGAGCGGCTGACGTGATCCGGGCCTCCCGGACGTGGATGGAGCGGATCAGGACTTGGCGCTCACGGCGTCGCCCTCGGCGCTGATGCCCATCTCCTCGAGGGAGCGGCCCTTCGTCTCGGGGATCTTCGCGATGACGAAGAAGAGCGAGAGCAGGGCGAACAGCGCGTAGATGCCGTACGTGACCGTCAGGTTGAAGCCGGACAGCACCGGGAACGAGATCGTGACGATGAAGTTCGCGATCCAGTTGGCCGCCGAGCCGACGCCGAGCGCGGTGGCCCGGATGCGGTTCGGGAACATCTCACCGAGCAGGACCCACATGAGCGGACCCCAGGTGGCGCCGAACGACACGACGAACAGGTTCGCGAAGACCAGCGCGATGACACCCCACCCTCCGGGGAGCTGCGGTTCGCCGTTCACGATCGAGGCCTGCGAGAAGGCGATCGCCACCATCGTCAACGACACGAACATGCCCGCGGAACCCGCGATGAGCAGCGGCTTCCGACCGACCTTGTCGACCAGGAAGATCGCGATGAAGGTGACGGCCACGTTGACCACCGAGGTGATCGTCGAGATGAGGAAGGACTGCTCCTCCTTGAACCCGACCGCCTGCCAGAGCGTCGTCGAGTAGTAGAAGATCACGTTGATGCCGACGAACTGCTGCAGCACCGCCAGGATGATGCCGACCCAGACGATCGGCTGGAGCCCGAAGCGGTTGCCCCGGATCGAGCCCTTCTTCTCGTTGGCTTCCTTCTTGATGCCGTCCTGGATCTCCTCCAGGCTCGTGTTGACCGTGTCGCGCGGGACGATCTTGCCCATCACCTCGCGCGCGTCGTCGCTCCGGCCCTTCGTGAGCAGGTAGCGCGGCGACTCCGGCAGGGTGATCGCGAGGACGCCGTAGACGATCGAGGGGATCACACCGACCAGGAACATCCAGCGCCAGGCGGCGAGGCCCAGGACCTCGGAGGACGCACTGCCAGCGGTCACGGCGAACAGCTGGTCGGAGAGCAGCGCGGCGAAGATGCCGAGCGTGATGGCGAGCTGCTGGAACGACGCCAGACGCCCGCGGATGGCCTTCGGCGAGACCTCGGAGATGTACGCCGGTGCGATGACCGAGGCGGTGCCGATACCGAGGCCACCGACGAGGCGCCAGATGACGAGGTCCCAGGTCGCGAACGCGAACGCGCTGCCGATCGAGGACACGAAGAACAGCACGGCGGCCCAGAACATGATCTTGGTGCGGCCGAAGCGGTCGGCCAGGCGGCCGGCGAAGTAGGCGCCGAAGGCGCAGCCGATGAGGGCCGAGGCGACCGCGAAGCCGCTGGCGGCGTCGGAGAGGTCGAACTCACCCTTGATCGCGTCGACGGCACCGTTGATCACGGATGAGTCGAAGCCGAAGAGGAAGCCACCGACCGCCGCCGCGATGGCGAACAGTGTGACCTTCCCCTTGAACGCACGGTCGTCGCCGTGTCCGGTGGTCGTGGTCGACACGATGCTCCTGGGTTCCCGCCGCCGTGCCGGGTGCTGCACGGTGCCCCGGCGGTCGGCTGGATCGCCGTCCGAGCGGCGTTGCGGTGTCCGGAGCGGCCCCGACAGTACCCCTTCCGCGGCTGCTCAGCACATCAGGTGTGGTGCAGCCCGACCTGTCCTGCACCGGACGGCAGGCCGGGGTCGCCCTCCACAGACCGCGTCCGGCCGACCCCGTGGCCGTGTCGGACGCGGGAGCGTGGACCCGGCAGGTCGGGATGCGGCAGTGCGGGATACGGGAGGGCGGGATGCGGGA